>JAZOXB010000274.1:0-7130 GCA_045659585.1 Faecousia sp.
GGTGGCATGGGCGGTATGTATTGATCTAAACCTCATAACTAACCCACAGGGCTATCTTGCCAACCTCGGCAAGATAGCCCTGTTTTTCTCCATTTTCATTCACTGCTATAAAAAGGGAGAGCCTCTACCGAGAAGCTCTCCCTCGCCGTTTTTATACTAAGTTTCTTTAGAAAGTAGACATTTTCAATGGCTACTTTCTATAGCCCGAGAGGGCGTAGAAACTTGTACAAGACGGCATATGTGCCCTGTTGGGCACATATGGTCCAATTAAAAGTGTCTACTTTTAATTGGATAGTAGTATTATTATCCGTTTTATGATGCCGCCAATAAACGGTACAGCGGCAAAGTCGCCAAGAAATAACCTGTAATACTGTTATTGCACCACAGGTGGCATGAACAGTATTACGCACTGAGGGTGTATCAAGAAATGCAAAGTACGGTATAGCCTGCATCTACCACAGCCTGCTTGCAGGCTTCGAAATCGGCGTTGCCTGTAACAACAGCGTTCTTGTCGCTGAGGCTGACTACTACGCTCTCCACACCGGGAACAGCCAGCAGAGCCTTTTCCACATGAGCACTGCAATGGGGGCACATCATGCCTTCGATCTTCAGTTCCATAGGTTCTTCTCCTTTCTGTTGGGTGATTTCTTCGGGGCGTTGGAGTTCCTCCGCCTCTTGTGTTTTGTGATTTACGGGATCCTTGGGGCGGAAGCGACGGAGTCGCAGAGCATTGCTGACCACACATACGGAGCTAAAGCTCATGGCCGCCGCGCCGATCATGGGATTCAGCAGACCCAGTGCCGCTACGGGGATCCCCAGAGCATTGTAGAAAAATGCCCAGAACAGGTTCATTTTAATATTGCCGATGGTAGCCTTGCTTAACTGAATGGCAGTTGCCACGGTTTCCGGGTCACTGCCCATAAGAACGATGTCTGCCGCTTCCATGGCAATATCTGTTCCCGCACCGATGGCAATGCCCACATCTGCACGAACCAAGGAGGGTGCATCATTGATACCGTCTCCTACCATGGCTACACAGTGACCTGCTTGTTGTAAAGTGGCGATCTGCCCTTCCTTTTGGTCGGGAAGAACCTGTGCCACCACATCGCGGATCCCCAAACGGTCTCCTACGGCACGGGCGGTTGCCTCGTTGTCTCCTGTCAGCATTTTTACATGGATCTTCATTCTGTGGAGACGGGAAACCGCATTCTCCGCAGTTTTCTTTTCCACATCGGACAAGACGATCCGTCCCATATAGATATCACTGCCACAATAGAGCAGGGTTCCCACGGAAGCAGTCTCCTCCGGGATCCGGATCCCCTGTTCTTCCAAAAAGGCTTTCGTACCGCAATAGTGAGGGATCCCCTCTATCATGGCAGAAACGCCTTTGCCGGGAAGGGAACGGAAGTCCTCCGGCTTGCCGTAGGTGATCCCACGAGCCTCACACTCCCGTAAAACCGCCTTTGCAATGGGATGCTCGGAGAACTGCTCCATGGCACCTACCAAGGATAACAGCTTTGCAGGATCCTTTGCAGAGATCTCTGTTACGAAGAGCTTACCCTCTGTGAGAGTGCCGGTCTTGTCCATGACTACCGTATCTACCTTGTGAAGGGTCTCCAGAGCTTCTCCGGAACGGATCAGAATGCCGTTCTTGGCTCCCTGTCCCGTAGCCACCATAATGGCAACGGGGGTAGCAAGGCCCAACGCACAGGGGCAAGAAATCACCAAAACGGAAATGGCCGCAGACAGGGCAAAGGACAACTCCCGTCCTACCAGAAGCCATGCCGTCAGAGTCACAAGGGCAATGCCCATAACCACAGGGACAAAGATCCCCGACACCTTATCCGCAAGACGGGAAATAGGAGCCTTGGAGCTTCCCGCTTCCTCTACCAAACGGATCATTTGAGCAAGGGTGGTATCCTGTCCTACCTTTTCTGCACGGAAGGTCAGGGTACCGCTTTGATTGATGGTTGCGGAGTAGACCTTACTGCCGGGAACCTTATCCACGGGGAGGCTTTCTCCTGTGAGGGCACTCTCGTCCACAGTGGATCCACCCTCTGCAACGGTTCCGTCTACAGGGATCCGTCCACCGGGAACCACTCGGATCAAGTCTCCCTTTTCCACCTGCTCTGTGGGGATCTGCACCCATTGACCTCCACGGAAAACCGTAGCGGTTTGAGGGGACAGATCCATGAGGGCGGTAATGGCCTCTCCGGTCTTTCCCTTGGACTTGGTTTCAAAGAACTTACCCAGAGTCACAAGGGCAAGGATCATGGCGGCAGACTCGTAATACAGATCATGGGGATCTCCCTTTCCCATGTAGATCAGCACCGTAACCGCTAAGCTGTAGATCAGTGCCGCTCCGGAACCTACGGCAATGAGGCTGTCCATATTGGGAGCACCCTTTATAAGAGCACGGAAGCCCTTTTTATAGTACGCACTGTTTACAAGAACCACGGGGAGAGTCAGTGCCAGCTCCACCATTGCCAGAGGGAAGCCGTGAACGATCTGAGGCAGTCCCACCATATGCCCCATGGTAAAATACATGAGGATCACCAGAAGAGGAATCGATACCAGAAGCCGTCGTCTCATTCCCTTTAGATCCGGAGACTGTACCGGGGCGGAGCGGGCTTTTTCTTTTTCCGCACCGTAGCCTGCATCTACAACGGCATCAATGATCTGTTGGGAAGACAGAACATCGTCTTGATAAACCACATCCATGGTTCCCGCCAGAAGATTGACCTGACAGCTTTCCATGCCTTCCAGCTTCTCCGTGACCCGTTGCACACGGGCAGAACAGGCGGCACAGGTCATACCGGTCACACGATAACGCTCTTTCATAAGAACACTCCTTTCCATTGATTTTTTCTTATTTTATCATAGCCGAGAAAAAAAAGCAATCCCTCCCCAATGGGGTCAGAAAAGGATTCGACTTTTGCCTTTTGTCATGGTATAATCCCTTTATAATGCCTGCATTCTGCAAAAATGGCTCGGAATAGCCATTTTTGCAGAGCCCCACAGCAATACTGTGGGGACAAGTCGCAACAACGACTTGTTCAGCAGATATGAAATAAAGAGAATTTATGACTCGGTATTGGTTTGCTCCCTGCCGGGGGCGTTCATTTCTTGTGATTTGACAAGAAACGAACCAAAGAAGCAAACCGGGGGAGGCGCGTCCCACTATCGTTTCCTTGTTCAGATCGTTTTATTTGCGTCACTTTGCCACACATTCACTATTCACTTGCACCTACAGTACACAAACACACATCCCCTCGGCACAAACTTCCGTTGTGCCGAGGGGATGATCTTTTATCGTTCGATAATGGAAACCTGGGAGGATGCAATGATGAGAGCCTCCAGATCTTCGATTTTCCGTTCTTTCAAGCTCCCGATGGGAACCGTTTCCGGATCTACCAATTCATAAGTTGCATAGCCGATAGCAGGGACATAAAGATCCGCTGTGCCACGATCTCCTCGTTCCCCGGACAGAGGCACCGACTTCAGTGCCAAGGTCTGCCCATCTGCAGTAAAGATGACATAAGCACCTCTACTGCTGTCATGGTCAGAAACCGGAGTCTCGGAAGCTGTGTAGATCCCTACAAAGTCAAAGTCCGTATACTGCATGGAAATGCCGATGACCATGGCAGAGGCCAGCCAATCCTCATAAGGCTCCTCATCCCCCAATGTGGGGATAGTATTTCCGTTCTGAGCAACCGTTCCCTCGGAAACACTCTCGGTGCCGTCGGTTTGACCCTGAGAGCCTTCCGGAGTTTCATTCCCCTGCTCATTCTGCTGGGGCTCTCCCTTGTCGGCTCCCTCCGGAACTTCTCCGTTGGGGGTCGTTGCAGTTTCCCCGGGGATGACCGTTGCCCAATCCTTGTTGTCTCTTTCCCCTCTGTTGGTCAGGATCAGGATCACTGCCAACAGCAGAACGATCACCACGCCGCCTATGGTAAGCCACAGCTTTAAAGAAGGCTTATTCTTCTGTTCCTTGTTCATTGTCATGCTCCTTTAAGTAGTTTTGGATCCGCTCTGTGGTGCATTGCGCCAGTTGGCACAAATAAGGCACGGGACCCTCTGTATTTCCGCTCTCTGCATAAACCGTTGCTACGCAGGGCTTACATACGGTTTTCATCTTACAGCCCACACAGCCGCTGAGCACAGGCGCCGTCCGTACCGCCTCGGTCAGTTCCAGCCAATGGTCTACGATCTTGCCGTCAAAGGCATCAAAGGTCTTGGGGAAAGGCATCAGGCCACAGGCACACATGGTGCCGTCCCAAGAGATCCAGAAGCTGCTGCGACCTGCACGGCATTTCATGTGATCTTCCTTGTAGGCTCCCCAGTCTTCCTCCTCTTCGGGGCTGACGGGACAGACCTGACTGCGGAGAAATTCCAAGCGTTTCTCTCCCTTCAGGGCGAAGAGCACCTTCCGCATAAACATATCCGCAGACTCCTCCGGGGTAAAGCGGGAATCGGTTTCCTCCGCATCCCGTCTCACGGGAGGGAACATATAGGTGCTGACTCTGGTGTTGAATTTCAGCTCCCGTCCTACGGACATAATAGTTTCCAAATCGCAGGCATTTTCCGGGATCATGCTGGCATTGATCACCGTGGCGATCCCCGCTTCCTTCAGAGAGCGGAGGGCAAACATGGCCTTATCATAGCCTGCGGGATTTCCGCAGATCCGACCGTAGGTCTCACGGCTTCCGCCGTACAGAGTTAGATTGATACGGTAGGGTGCCATATCCTTCAGCCAGTTCATGGTCTCCTCATCGATCAAGGTGCCGTTGGTGTTGATCATGATCAGGAAGCCCATTTTGTGAAGCTCTGCATACAGCTCCTTAAAATGGGGATAGAGGAAAGGCTCTCCTCCGGTTATGAGAAGAAACAGCGTCCCCGCATCCCGCAGCTGTTTTGCGATCTCCAGCCATTCTTCCCGGGTTTTAAGGCACTTGCCTTCCTTACGGATCTGTGCTTCGGTCTTACGGACATAGCACATTTTGCACTGAAAATTACATACGGGAGACAGCTCCATAGTCACATTCAGAGGGATCCTGTCTCTGGCCGCTTTTTTAAATAAAAAATCAGAAATCAACATGGGCTCATCGCCTCCAAATAATGTTTCAAGGTATCCACCGCATCCTCATCGGGTCTACAGCTAAAGTGTAGGATAGGAACCTCCGATCCGATCCTGGTTGCAAGGGAAATGGCAACATCCATATCCTCTATGCACCAGTGGAAGAATTCCATGCCTGTGATCAGACCATGGATCCCCTCTTTCCCTGTGGCGGGACGGATCACATTCTCCGGTCCCTGCTTTAAAAATACGATGGCCTGTAAAGGGTAGCTCTCGTTCCGACAAATGCCGGAGGAACCGCAGGCAATATAGCCTCCCGTGTGCCAAATACCGTCCCGTTGGAACAGCAAGGCTCTGTCGCCATTGAGGATCTCCGCTCCGGCGTATTTTCTCCACAGCTCTGCTTGGGTGGACTTTCCCGTTTGGGAGGGAGCGGCAAAAAGGATCCCCTTTCCATTGTGGGTGATATAAGAGGAATGAAGCACAGCCCCTCCTGCCTGCAGGAGCCTATGATGCACCCCGGCCATCCCCATAAAGTGGGCGGCAGACAAACAAACAGGCTCTTGGATCTCACTGTTGCAGTACAAGCACAGCTCTTCCGTTCCGAAGAGTTCATCCAGATACAGGCCGAAAGCATAGCGGTAAGTCATCCAATGATTCAGGAGGAACCGCCTTCCCTGTGCCCGTCGGATCTCATAGGCTCCCGTATACAGCTCGATCTCCCAATCCTTCAGGAAGGACAGATCCGCCTCTCGGCATCGGATACGATAGACGCTATGGGTGGGCTCTCCCCGAGAGACAAAGTCCCTCGTCAACAGATCATCTTCAATTGTAATCGGGCCTTCGTAGATGCAGACCCCCAGATCTCCGATGACATACTGCTTCATAAGCACCTCGTTATCCTCTATGTTCTCAGAGTATCATATCATATTCCTAAGGAATATGCAAGTTTTTTGTAGAAAAAGGCAACCATTCCCATGATTTCATGGCGGGAGCCTCGAAAAACCTCCCATGGATAAAGTACCTTTCACAGCCCCCCGGAGCAAAGCATCAACCCAAAAACAGGTCTACCGTTCCAACTGCGGCAGACCTGTTACTTTTATGTGATTTCCATCAATAAGCCAATTCACTGCCACCGATAAATTCACGGAGGAGAGAGTCCTTGGGAACCAGGGTATCGGCAATATCCGGCAGCTCTTCCATGGTATGTACCAGATCCGCAAGCTCCGGATAGGTGCCCAGAACCGCCTTCATATCCTCCAATACATAGGGACGATAGACTCCCAGCTCTGCGGAATAGAAGGTGTCGATGTCAATATGTGCATTGGGCTTAAAGGGCATGATGTACTTTTCTTCTCCGGCGTCTACCTTGGCCTTCATACCTACGGTATCATGGATGCTACGGCCTCTGCCGGTGCGATCACGGAGAACTCGACGAGCCAGACGGATCTTGGAGGGGTGGAGCACCGCACCGTCACGGGTGGTCACACGGGTACGGACACTGACATAGACACGAGTGGTTTGGTCGGTATATCCGCTGACTTCGGGATTCAGGGCATGGATGCCCTCCATAATGACGATCTCTCCGGGCTTTCTTTGGAGCATATGACCGTCGAAGAACCGCTTGCTCTCCTTAAAGTCATAGCGAGGCAGGCTGACTTCTTCTCCTCTCAGGATCTGCCCCAGCTGTTCCCGGAAGAAGGGGATATCCACACGGGAAGGCTGTTCCAGATCCAGCTTGTTCTCTCTCAGAAGGGCAAGCTGTTCCTCTGTGAGAGGGGAAAAATAATGATCCATCTGCAAGGTATGGGTGCCCAGTCCCCGAGATTTCAGTTCCCGTTCAATGAGGAGGGCCGTAGTAGTCTTGCCGGAACCGGAGGGGCCTGCCAGAAGCACCACAGGACGGGTATCGGCATTGGCGGCGATCACATCGGCGGCCTTGCGAATTTGCTCAAAATATTGGTTTCTGTCCCGTTCCAACACCGCAATGGGATCTGCGTGGAGCAGAGCAGTCAGTTGATCCGTAGTCATAGAAAATTCCTCCTGTGAGAGT
>JAZOXB010000275.1:0-8080 GCA_045659585.1 Faecousia sp.
TGTTTGGAAGCGCTTAAGCCCGATGTAGTGGTAGATGCCATTCTTGCCAAACGGAATTTGGGCACGAAAATCACCGATGCCCCTTGTGTGATTGGTGTTGGCCCCGGCTTTACCGTTGGAGTCGATTGTCATGCGGCCGTAGAGACTATGCGAGGTCATACATTGGGACGTGTTATTACGGAAGGCTCTCCCATTCCTAACACCAATATTCCCGGACTCATTGGAGGCTTTGCGGGTGAGCGCGTTCTTAGAGCTCCGGCAGATGGCATATTCCACCAAGTTCTCCATATCGGAGACGCAGTCCAACAGGGGAATGTTGCAGGTACGGTCAATGGCGAGCCTATGATTTGCCAGATCGATGGAATGCTTCGTGGGATTTTAGCAGACGGTACTCCTGTTTATAAGGGGATGAAAGCCGGTGATGTTGATCCCAGAGGTGAAGAAAGCTATTGTTATTTGGTTTCCGACAAAGCCTTGGCCATTGGCGGTGGCGTTTTGGAAGCAATTTTAAGATATTCGGAGGATTCATAAATGGAAGATATTAAATTAACGAAATTGGCTAAGTGCGCCGGTTGCGGTGCAAAGGTTGGTGCCGGTACTTTGGCAAAGTTATTGGATGACATTCGAGTCCACACTGACCCCAATCTGCTGGTAGGCTTTGACAAATCCGATGATGCCTCTGTTTACAAGGTGTCAGAGGACCTGGCCTTGGTACAGACTGTAGACTTTTTCCCGCCCATTGATGACGATCCCTATGTGTTCGGACAGATCGCTGCAACCAATGCCCTTTCCGATGTCTATGCTATGGGTGGAGAGCCTAAGCTGGCGCTGAATATTATGGCTGTACCGGAAAATCTCCCCAAAGAGGCTGTTCATGCCCTCCTTCGCGGTGGGTACGATAAGGTCTATGAGGCCGGAGCCATCATTACAGGTGGTCACAGCATTTTCGACGACGAGCCGAAATATGGCCTCGCAGTAACAGGATTTGTTCATCCGGAAAAGCTACTGACCAACTCCGGTGCCAAAGTAGGGGATGTGCTGTTCCTTACCAAGCCTTTGGGCATCGGCATTCTGACTTCCGCACAGAAGGCAGACCTTTTAGACGAGGAGACCTCTGCTTATGCCAAGAAGCTTATGACTACACTCAATAAATCTGCCCGTGATGTTATGGTGCAGTTCCGTGTTCACGCTTGTACCGATGTAACGGGCTTCGGTCTCATGGGTCACGGGTTGGAAATGGCACAAGGCTCCGATACCCAATTAGAGATCGATACCAAGGCGATTGACTTGATCCCTGCTTCTCTGGAGTTTGCTTCCTGGGGCATTCTCCCTGCGGGCATGTATCGGAACCGTGCTTTTGCGGAGGAATTCGTAGAGGCAGAGAACATTCCTTTGGCAGTGCAGGATATGCTTTATGATCCCCAGACCTCCGGCGGTCTTCTGATCGCAGTAGATCCTGAGGATGCAGATGCTATGGAAGCTGCCCTTAAGGAGGCTGTTCCTTCTGCACAGAGGATCGGTAAGGTTCTGCCTTATGAAGGTGGTAAGCGTATCATCCTGAAATAAAGGAAGTGCTTTATGAAAGTATATACCACTGTAGAACAGCTCATCGGTAATACCCCGCTTGTGGAATTGACTCATATTGACAGTCCGGCTCGGATTCTGATCAAAGCTGAATTTCTGAATCCCGGTGGCTCTGTAAAGGATCGGGTAGCTCGTTCCATGCTGGATGAAGCAGAAAAACAGGGCAAGCTTGCAAAGGACTCTGTAGTTATTGAGCCTACCTCCGGAAATACAGGTATCGGTTTGGCACTTCTGGCAGCTGTTCGAGGCTACCGTGCTATGATCATTATGCCGGACACCATGTCCCAAGAGCGCGTTAAGCTTATGGAAGCCTATGGGGCAGAGGTGGTTCTTGTGCCCGGTGGCATGAGCGGTGCCATTGCAGAAGCGGAACGTCTTCTTACACAGATCCCCGGTGCCATCCTTGCAGGACAGTTCCAAAATCCCGCTAATCCCAAGGCACATTATGATACGACAGGTCCCGAGATCTGGGAGGCGGTAGGGGAAAAAATGGATATCTTCGTCTGCGGTGTAGGTACCGGTGGCACCATTACGGGAACCGGCCGTTATCTCAAGGAGAAAAAGGCTGTGTCCGTCGTCGGGGTTGAGCCTGCTACCTCCGCTATTCTGTCCGGAGGAGCTCTCGGTTCCCATGGCATTCAGGGCATCGGAGCAGGCTTTGTTCCCGAGGTTCTGGATGTAGCCCTGCTGGACGAAGTCATTGCTGTTTCCGATGCAGATGCCATGGCTGCGGCGAAACTCCTTGCCAAAAAGGAAGGCCTCTTTGTAGGCATTTCTTCCGGTGCGGCCTTGTGTGGAGCCCTTCGTCTTGCACAGCGACCTGAAAATGCAGGGAAAACCATTGTTACCATTCTTCCGGACAGCGGTAGTCGCTACCTGTCTGTGGAAGGCTTTGTTTGATCCGAGTCTGAATTTCGATGTATAAAACTCTCCCGAAGGACTTTCCGTAACCATTGACGGTCCTTCGGGAGTGTTGCATCTAACAGAATGTAGGAGGCACCCAAAAGGAGCAGAAAATACATCCCACGGAGAGATTCCATGGGGAGGAACAGGGATAGCCCTACAGCAAGAATCAGGCTCAGAATGGGACGGCACAATTCCACCGGACGGAATCGATGCCCCGTGACTTCCAAGAGCCGTCTGAGACTGAGCCATAGATTGATCAGATGAGTGATCAGGAAGCTGAATACATATGCACAGATCCCGTATTTTGGCAGTAGCAAAAACAGCAGAGCCACATCCATTGCAGAAGTAATGGTATTATACCGTACACATCGAACCTGTTCCGCAAGCCCTTTTAGCATACCATCTACAATGGCATCTAAGTACAGCATGAGCACCATGGGTGCAAAGATCCTGAGATAGTACCCTGCATCCTGACTCCCATAGAGTCGTAGTCCCAGAGCGTCGGCACTGACAAAGAGGAAACCTGCAACCGCAGAGGCAAAGAGGATACATAGACGGAGACATTTTTCTGTCAGATCCAGGATACGCAAACGGCGACCCATAGCTCGAGCACGGGACAGCTCAGGAACCAACAGATCCGACAGGGCATAGAGCACCGCCGCAGGGAACATGAGAATGGGGAATACCATGGCGTGAATGGTTCCATAGTCTCCCATGGCTTGTTCCGTAGATCCGCCGTACCGGGCCAGTCCATAGGGGATCAATAGCTGTTCCGCAGTATTCAGACCGGAGCGGAGATAATCATTGAGTGCCAAAGGAACACACAGTCGGAATAATCGAGAACCCATAGAAAGCGTGGGATCGGTTTTTACATCCCTCATATCTCTGCGATACATGAGATACAACAGGATGAAATCCGCAACACAGCCCAGAGAGCTACCTAAAATAATGGCACAGCAGGAACGCTCCAAATCATCTCTTGCCCATGTCAGTAATAAGATCATGGTGAGGATCAGAGACAGGAGCCGTTCACAGATCTCGATGACCACCAACTGACGGATCCGGGAACAGGCAGTAAAATACCCGGTCATGATTCCGCATAAGCAGGTAAAGGGCAGAAAAATAGCCATAACACGAATGGAGAGAGTGGCGCGGATATCTCCCAGCCATCGTACCGCAAAGAATTCTCCGAGAAAATAGGTGATGACACCCACTGTAATACTGACCATAAGACCATAAGTAAGACAGGCAGACATGGCGGCACGGACCCCACCTAAACGACGGTGCCCGAATTCCTCAGCACTGAGGAACATTGCGGCAACTCGGACGCCGGAGGAGCCTACCAACAGGGCAAAAACGCTGACCGTAGAGATCAGCTGTAATAATCCCAAGCCTGCCGCTCCGATCCGCTCTGTCAAGAATACATTAAAGCCAATGGAAACCAATCGCAGGAACAGATTTGTTCCCGTTAGCAGGATAGCCCCACATAAAATGTTGTTCTTTCGTTCCAAATCTCTTCGCCTCCCCCTACAGTATAGTCCTTGAATGCTCCGTTCATGTCCCTATTTTCAGATCTTCTAATTTCTGTTTATCGGTCTGTTTCTTGTACAGACTATCCCATCTGTTCTTAGGGGAGACCTGTGGTATCTCGGTGCAGAACCGAAATTTTAAACATTTTACCGTTTAAAATCACCGTTTTCTCGTCAAAACAGGCGGGCGACTACAGGTCACCTCTACGGCGAGATACGATGATTTGCATATCAAATAGAGGGATAAATTTAGATTTCTCCTATATCCGCAGCTTGCATTTTTATGTAGTTTGTGGTAAAATTATCCTAGAAAATACAATGGAAGGGGTATACACATGATGAAAAAACGCATTTTTACAATGGCTCTGGTTTTTGCAATGATTCTTTCTTTGATCCCTGCTGTCGGAGCAGAGAAAGCAGACACTCCGGAGGTCTCTACTGCCGCTTACAATGGTACCCTTAACACCTCTACGGATCTGCTATTCGACTTTAGCAACAATGATGCCGCCAAGACTCGCTATAAGTCCTCTGCCTACGGTGGCTACAACTTTGACCAAGAGACCAATGGCTATTGGGCAACGGGCTACAATAATTCTAAGTCCGATTACAACATCTCCAATGCCAACGGCACCCTCCGTGTTAATGTTACCAACGGTGCCGATGCCAGCGGCGTCCCCGGCCCTTGGATCAAGGTCACCAATAAATACGGTGTGGCCCCCTCCTATAGCGAATCCAGCCGTACATACTATCCCTTGAACTTTAAGCCCACCAACGTAAAGGCAGTTACCATTAAATTTAAGCTGACCGGTTGTTCTGCTCCTGCAGGGGAGATCCCTAAGATCGTATTTGAGTATTACTATACCAAGAACGGCACCTATTCCTACGCTAACGACATGTGGGCGTCCTTTACCTTGGATAACGGCTATTACCAGACCGTTACCATCCCTGTAAGCTCCAAGCTTACAAGTGCCGATTCCTTGAAGGGCTTCGGCTTCCGCTTCCGTAATGTTAAAGCTACAAGCGGTACCATTTACATTGACTATATCTATATCGGCGCAAGTGCCAGCTTTGTTCTGTCTAACCACAGCGATAAGACCTTCCATTCTCAGTCTGTTAACCCCATTCTGTCCGGTGTTAATGAGGCACAGGTCTACCTGCAGAACAAAACCGACGGCAATCCCATTGCAGGCTATATTGCAACCGTTGCTCCTTCTGCAAAGGTCACTTTTAAGGCATCCTACCCCGGTTATTATGCCAAGGGAAGCACCGTAGCAAGCAGAAAGACCGCCGCTCCAACCCTGCCATTTAAGGGAGCAAAGACTACCGCACAAGCGGCCTCCTACGAAACTGCTACAGGGGAGACGGTATACCTTGCAGTAAATGCAGACTTCTTCAACATGGATACCTTCCAGCCCAGAGGCCAGTTGGTCATGGAGGGAAATACGGTTCAAACCTATGGAACTCGTGCTACCCCTTATTTTGCAGTGCTAAAGGATGGAACATATGCCATCCGTGCCTTTGGAACCCCTATGGGAGATGTTGAGGAAGCTGTTGCTGGCTACCATTGGTTGGTTCGCGACGGAGCTGTTGTGACCAATGACGATGTAGAACTGGCACCTCGTACGGCCATCGGCCTAAAGGCAGACGGCACGGTAATCGTTTTCGCTACGGATGGCAGACAGGAAGGCTATTCCATGGGCTTGACCATTCAGGATACAGGGGAACTCATGAAAAATGCAGGCTGCGTCAACGCCATTAACTTAGACGGTGGTGGCTCAACTACCTTTGCTACTCGTTACAGTAACGGAGAATCTGCCCTGAAGATCCGCAATTCTCCCTCGGATTCTACCGGCGAACGTGTGGTAACTTCCAGCCTCCTTCTGGTAGCGGCATCTTGTAAGCACAAGTACGGCGGCAGCTATACCCGTAGTGCCAATGGCACCCATTCTACCTCCTGTAGTTCTTGCGGTAAGAGTATTACTGTAACACATAGCTACAAGAACGGTGTCTGTGCCTGCGGAGATCAGGCTCACTTAGGGGACGGTCTCTACTTCGGCTTCGGCAACAGCGCAGACGACAATTACCGCTATACAGATCCTGCCTATAATTACTTCAATTATGACATGACTAACGACGGAAAGTGGTACAGAGGCTATTGGACAACGGGCTACACCGCTGACAATAGACAATATACCATTAACAATACGGCAGGTACCCTCACAGTCAATGTTTCCGATGGATTCAGTGGTACCGTAGCAGATGGAAATCAAATATACGGACCCTGGCTGAAGATCACTAATGGTCACGGAGTACAACCTTCTAAGAGCAGCAGTACCTTTGCGCCACTAAACTATGATCCCGAGAATGTTGATATCGTGCAGATCCGCTTTAAGCTCACCGGTTGTCAAGTTACCAGCGGAACTACCCCTAAGGTCGTCTTTGAGTATTACTATGATAAGAACGGTACGTATACCGGGGCTACAGATATGTCTGCGACCTACACCTTTAAAGAAGGGGAATACCTTACCGTAACCATGCCGGCGTCCAAGACCCTTACCTCTGCAGATGTCCTCCGTGGCTTCGGCTTCCGCTTCCAGAATATTAAGAGCACATCCGGCGGCAAGCTGACTGTAGACTATATTTACATTGGCGAAAAAGCAGATGAGACTCTGATCTTTAACTTTGATAACAGCAGCGCATCCAAGGCGCGGTATCAGAACATTGCCTATAACTTCCTCAATTTCGATGCTACTTCCAAGGGCTACTGGGCAACAGGCTATAATGATAATAATACCAATTTCACTGTCAACAATAGTGACGGCACTCTGAATGTAACTGTAACCGAGGGCTATAGCAGCAACTCCGCAGGTGGAAACATCATTTACGGCCCCTGGGTCAAGACGACGAACACCTATGGAAAGTTCACCGGCCAGAGCACCTATGATTATTATCCCCTGAGCTACGATCCCAAGAATGCCGAATCCTTCCAGATCCGATTCAAGACAACGAATTGCGTGGTAGACACGGGAAAAACTCCCAAGGTGGTTCTGGAGTATTACTACACCAAGGATGGCGTTTATACTTACGCCACAGATATTGCTACAGAATACACAGTGAAAAATGGAGAGTATCAGACCTTAACCATTCCTGTTTCCGCAAAGTTTAAGGCCGCCGACGAGATCCTATGCTTCGGTCTTCGCTTCCAGCATATTAAGAGTGCCTCAGGCGGATCCGTAAACATCGATTATATTGCTATGGGTAGAAATGAAGAACTGCCCCTGCCAAAGTATACTGTAACCTTCAAGAATGAAGACGGCACTACCTTGGCACAGCAGACTGTTTTCAAGGGGGAGAATGCGACCTACAGCGGAACTGCTCCCACTAAGGCCTATGACGGAAATCATCACTATACCTTCAAGGGTTGGGATAAGGCTCTGACCAATGTCACAAGTAACCTTACAATAACCGCTCAGTTTAACGCAATACCTCACAGTCTTAGCTACAGCTCTGTGGACGGAAGTAACCATGAGGGCACCTGTTCCTGTGGCTTCACCGTAAGCACTGCTCACGGTTGGGATACCGGCAAGGTCACAACCGATGCCAACTGCACCACTGCAGGTGTGATGACCTATACTTGCTCCACTTGTAAAGCTACGAAGATCGAATCAATCCCTGCAAAGGGTCACAGCTACACAAGCAAAACCACCGCTCCTTCCTGTACAGCAGAAGGTTATACCACCTATACATGCCCTACATGTAACCATTCCTATACCGATAACAAGGTTCCCGCAAAGGGACATACAGAAGTCATTGACAAGGCTGTTGCTCCTACCTGTACTGCAACCGGTCTGACAGAAGGTAAGCATTGCTCTGTATGTAATGCTGTTTTGACTGCACAGGAAACTATTCCCGCAACCGGCCATGCACCTGTTTACACGATCAAGGATGAGACTTCCCACATCATTACCTGTGCAAACTGCGACTTTGCAGAAGAAGCACCTCACAGCTATGAAAACGGTACTTGCGTCTGCGGTCATGTAGAAGTTAAGGAGCCTGTTTTG
>JAZOXB010000276.1:0-4827 GCA_045659585.1 Faecousia sp.
ATTTCTGCATCGGCACACAGCTTGTCGATGAACTTACGGGTCTTGTTGAAGCCGGGAACAACGATAGCCTTAGTGGTCTGGCCTGCGAAGGGCTCAAAGCCGCAATCGTTCAGGAGAGCGGATGCTTCCTGCAGTTCCAGCTTGATACGCAGGTCAGGCTTATCGGAACCGAAACGCTCCAGAGCCTCTTTGAAGGGGATACGAACGAAGGGAGCCTCGGATGCGACATTATACTTGCCACGAGCGGCAAAGATGGGGGGGAATACAGTCTCGATGACACCGAAAACGTCATCCTGACCTGCAAAGGCCATTTCCATATCCAGCTGATAGAATTCGCCGGGGCTACGGTCTGCACGGGCACCCTCATCACGGAAGCAGGGTGCGATCTGGAAATAACGGTCAAATCCGGAGGTCATGAGCAGCTGCTTGAACTGCTGGGGAGCCTGAGGCAGAGCGTAGAACTTACCGGGATGGTTACGGGAAGGAACCAGATAGTCTCTTGCGCCCTCGGGGGAGGAGCTGGTGAGGATGGGGGTGGTGATCTCTAAGAAGCCCTGCTCGGTCATACCCTTACGGATATCGGCAACAACATTGCAACGGAGAACGATGTTCTTCTTGACCTCGGGGTTACGGAGGTCAAGATAACGGTATTTCAGACGCTGATTCTCATCAGCCTCGCGGGAGCGGTTGATCTCAAAGGGCAGGGAGTTGTGCTGGCAACGACCCAGAACCTCGATCTCGTTGGGAACGACTTCAATATCGCCGGTAGCCTGCTTGGGGTTCTTGCTGGTACGCTCGCGGACGATACCGGTAACGGCGATGGTGGATTCACGGTTCAGGGGCTTAACAGCGGCAAGCATCTCTTCGCTCTCCAGGACCACCTGCGTGGTGCCGTAGTAGTCACGAAGGACGACGAATGCCAAGCTTGCACCGACTTCACGGACATTTTCCATCCAGCCCATGAGGGTGACGGTCTGGCCTGCATTGGCCAAGCGGAGTTCTCCGCAGTTGTGAGTTCTTTTCATTTCTATTTCCTCCTGAAAAATTTCAGTTTATTTTTCGATAATGACGCTGTCGCCGGACATGGCGGCAATGCCCTCGCGGATGAGAGTAATGGCTTCGGCTACGGGCAGACTCTTCTGTTCGCCGGTACGCAGATCCTTGACGGAGCATTCTCCGCGGGCAATTTCGTCCTCGCCCAAGAAGACCACATAGGGGATGCGGAGCTTGTCTGCATAGCTGATCTTTGCTTTGAACTTCTTCTGCTCGGAGTAGATCTGGGTGCGGATGCCACCTTCTCGCAGGGCAGTTGCCAACTGTACGGCAGCTCCCAGATCCTCGGTCATGGGCAGAAGCAGGCAATCTGCGGGAGCAGTGGGGAGATTGTCGTTGAGCATATTCTGCTCACCCAGAACATAGAACAGACGGGTCAGGCCGATGGAGATACCCACACCGGGGAGCTGACGGTCTGTGTAATACTCAGCCAGATTGTCATAACGGCCACCGGAGCAAACGGAACCCAGCTCGGGGTGGTCAAGCAGTGTGGTCTCATAAACGGTGCCGGTGTAGTAGTCCAGACCGCGAGCAATGGTCAGGTCGACAGAGAAGTTTTCTTCGGGAACGCCGAATGCGGCCAAGTGCTTTGCAACAGTGGTCAGTTCGGAAAGTCCCAGGTCGAAGATCTCGTTCTTGCCCTTCCAGCCATCCAACTGCTCCAGAACCTCTGCGTTGGTACCCTTGATGGAGATGAAGCGGAGGATCTCGTCAGCCTGCTCTTCGGACAAGCCTTCTTCCAAGAGAATGGCGCGAACCTTCTCGGCACCGATCTTATCCAGCTTATCTACGGTACGCATAATATCTCCGGACTTTTCCGTCAGACCCAAGAGGGCATAGAAGCCGTTGAGAAGCTTACGGTTATTGACACGGATGACGAAACGCTTCAGACCGAAACGGCGGAAAATAGTGTAGATAATAGAGGGGATCTCTGCCTCGTTGAGGATATCCAGCTTGCCATCACCGATGATGTCGATGTCAGCCTGATAGAATTCACGGTAACGGCCTCTCTGGGCCCGTTCTCCACGATACACTTTGCCGATCTGGTAACGGCGGAAGGGGAAAGCCAGCTCGCCGGCATGGATGGCAACATACTTTGCAAGGGGAACGGTCAGGTCAAAACGCATGGCCAAATCGCTGTCTCCCTTGGTGAAACGGTAGATTTGTTTTTCGGTTTCACCGCCGCCCTTTGCAAGGAGGATCTCCGAAGATTCCAGAATGGGGGTATCCAGAGGGGTGAAGCCGTAGAGCTCGTAGGTATCACGGAGAATTTGCATCATCCGTTCCAGTTGCTTCTGGGGTGCGGGCATGAGCTCCATAAAGCCCGACAGAGTACGGGGTCTGATTTTTTCCATAATTATATTTATCCTTCTGTGAAAATTAACTCTTCTAAGTTGTAGTAGCCGGGAGTCTTTTGGGCTAAAGCGACCGCGGCTCGCAGAGCGCCGGCGGCAAAGATCCGACGGGAGCTTGCCTTATGGGTCAGCTCCAACCGTTCATCTTCTCCGAAGAACAGAACGCTGTGCTCTCCTGCCACAGTACCACCGCGGAGGGCGAACACACCGATCTCTCCCTTGGCGCGTTCTCCGCAGATGCCCTCTCTGCCACTGATCACCGTGGCAGTGCCATGGGGATCCAGTTCTTGCAACAGGGTCTTGGCGGTGCCGCTGGGGGCATCGATCTTCTTGTTGTGGTGGAGTTCAATGATCTCCTTGTCCCAATCCGACAGAACGGGAGCATAGTCCCGCAGGATTCGACGGAGGACTGCAATGCCGGTGGAATAATTGGATGCCCAGATCACGGGAACCGCCTGAGACAGCTCTTGCAACAGGGCAAAATCCGGATCGGTATAGCCTGTGGTACCACTGACCAGAGGGGTGCCGGTGCGGCGAATATACTCTGCCAGCTTAGGCAGAGCCCCTACACCGGAAAAGTCGATACAAGCATCTGCCTTGGGAGCGGTATCATACCGTTCGGGACAGGTAATGTCTGCCCAGCCGATGACCTCCCAGCCCTTTGCCGTGGCCAATTCTTCCAGCATCTTTCCCATACGGCCGTAGCCGCTTAAAAAGATCTTCATGCCTTATTCCTCCACAGGAAGACCTGCGGCCTTCATGATTTGGATCAGCTTGGCACGGTTGGCATCTGCCATGGGGTACAGAGGCATACGGTAGTGACCTGCCTTCAGACCCATGAGGTTCATGGCTTCCTTTACGGGAATGGGGTTGACCTCCATAAACAGGCCGTTGATCAGATCCAAGTAGCGGAGCTGAGCTTCCAGAGCCTGGGCGTGGCGACCTTCCAGATAGTCCTTGACCATGTTGTGGACTTCCGTGGGCATAATGTTTGCCCAGACGGAGATAACACCCTTGGCACCTACGGACATCAGGGGAACGGTAATATCATCATTGCCGGAATACATGGCAAAATCATCGGACAGATAACGGGCGATCTCCATAGCATAGCTCATGTCACCGCTGGCTTCTTTAATACCCATAACATTGGGATGGGTGGACAGACGGCGGACACAGTTGGGGGAGATCTTACAGCCGGTACGACCGGGAACGTTGTAGAGAATGACGGGGGCAACATCGGCTTCCGCAGACATCATGAAATGGCGGTACATACCCTCTTCATTGGTTTTGACATAATAGGGGCTGATACACAGCAGGGCATCTGCACCCATTTGAGAATAGATCTCGCTTTTCTGCTTCATCATGGCACTGGAATTGGAGCCACTGCCTGCTACAACGGGAATATGTCCCTTGGCGGTCAGGATAACGGTTTCCAGTGTCTTGATGTCTTCTTCTAAGGTGGTGGAGGCTGTCTCACCGGTGGTGCCGAGAGCAACGATGGCATCGGTGCCCTTTTCGATATGCCAGTTGACCAGCTCACGGAGTCTACCGTGATCTACAGATCCGTCAGCATTAAAGGGAGTGACGATAGCGACCATAGAGCCTGTTAATGTTTTCATAATGATTCCTCCTCTTATGAATTCGGGCGGAAAATGGAACGATACAGTTACACACAATAAATATAGCACTAAATCATAAAAAAAGCAAGAACTTTGTGTAGAAGGACAAGGAAAGGACTGTAGCAACGGGATCTTTGCTACAGTCCCGGATATGGAAATGGATATTACAGGATGCCTGCGTCCTTCGTGATCCCACAGATGCTTTTCCGGGTGTTGCCGGAGTTGGAGCCATTGCCGGCTACAACGGGGATGCGACCCTTGGGGGCTTTGAGAACGGTGCCCGGAGTCTTGATATCTTCTTCCAATGTGGTAGAAAAGGTCTGCGTGGATTTGCAGACAATTATCTCATATGAATATGCAAATAATGCCATATTCATACCATGTGTTAGTAAAAATCCAAGCCATTTTAAAAAATAAATCACAGTTTGTCGCTCTGGTGGAGCGAATGATATATCTTAGATATGATATACCCTACGGGTATGATATCTGCTATGCAGATGATATACGCTACGCGTATGTCGGTGTGGCTACGCCACAAATTAAAATAATGGGCTTTAGCCCATTTTATAATCCGTGCCCTTTAGGGCAAACATTCATGCCCCGCCATGGCGGGGTATATCATACCGCAGGTATATCATGCCGTAGGTATATCATTCCCCACAACTGTGGGGAATATCATTCGCACCAACGGTGCGCTAAACGGGAATTGGGCATGCACCGGGGTTACAAGAGCAGGGTTCACTATTCGTCGAGAGCAAAAAAGAACTGCTTCCCGTAGGAAGCAGTTCTGAATAAGGTTA
>JAZOXB010000277.1:0-2219 GCA_045659585.1 Faecousia sp.
GATCAAATAGGCAGTCTCTATGGGGAGCCGGTTGTCAAAGGCGGTTTCGATCACTACCCAACATAGCATCACTGCCCCGATGCCGATGGCAGCCATAGCACCCAGATGGAACTCCACCCAGATCTTATCTACCCAGCTTTCTTTCCTATTGCCCTTTCCGTCCTTTCCGCAGACACAGATCAGATAGATCAGGGATAGCAGGAGAACCAAGGCACAAACCAGCACCTTTGCCCCTGCGTTGTAGATAATGGCTTCCTGTCTTTCCCACAGCTTCGCACATTCCGCCACATATTCCGGGCGGATCCGGGTGGCAATGATCAGGGGATCTACATGGATATGAGCCACGCCGTAATCATACATACCGGAGCCGGAATAAATGTTCAGACTGCTGTGGACAGCATCTGTTCCAAATTTATCTACGGCATAGTGCTTAAAAATGCCTTCTTGGAGATCATCGGGATTTTGGAGCTCCGTGTTGGTGAAGATGTTACCGTTTAGGTTTACATAATACTCTATATATTCCAAATAGGGCAGGGAATTTAACCGATCTGCGATTCGATCATAAAGTTCCTGTTCCAAAACCTCGGTCAGCTCCGTGCTGTTGGGGGATTGCTCTATGGTAGAGGTGGTTTCATCTATGATATCGGAATAGCCTGCATATGGATCCACATAGGTTACCTCGTGGAGGGATCCCAGAACCGCATTTTCCGGAAGGGATATGAGATGGCGGAAATACCAACTGTCTTCCAGAGAGGAGCCGAAATCATAGATATAGTTGTCTTCCTCCCAAAACTGCTGACCTGCTTGGATCCCCACGAGACATCCAAGGGTGAGACTTACCAGAAAGAGGATCACTGCCACGGCCTTCAGCCATGGGGAAAATAAAATTTTTTTCATTGCCTGTACTCCTTTCTCGGATCAGATGATCTTATAGCCGATGCCCCAGACCACTTTTAGATATTTGGGATCTTTGGGGTTGATTTCGATTTTTTCCCGAATGTGGCGAATATGAACGGCAATGGTATTGTCTGCCACAGGGGAGTCTTCTCGCCAGACCTTGCGGTAGATCTCCTCCGGGGAAAAGACCTTGCCTCGATTCTGCACCAACAGCTCCAAGATCCGATATTCAATGGGAGTTAAACGGACTTCTTCTCCGTCTACCTTGACCTGCTTGTGTTCCGGATTCAGGGTCAGACCGTCAATGGTGATCTCTCCTAAGCTTTTTCCCATAGAGCCTAAGGTGGTATAACGGCGGAGCTGGGATTTGACCCGTGCTACCAGCTCCGAGGGATTAAAGGGCTTGGTCACATAGTCGTCTGCCCCTGCGGTGAGACCCAGAATTTTGTCTGTGTCCTCGGACTTGGCAGACAAGAGGATCACGGGGATGTTTCGGGATTCCCGTAGCTTCATAAGGGTACGGATGCCGTCCATTTTGGGCATCATAATGTCTAAGATCATGAGATGGATCTCCCGTTCTCCCAAGATCCCCAAGGCTTCTATTCCGTCGTATGCTTTGCAGACCCCATAGCCCTCGCCTCTCAGGAAAATCCCGATGCTGTCTACGATCTGACGATCGTCGTCTACTATGAGAATGTTCATAGCATCACCTCCTATGCCTATAGTGTATCATGAAAATCTTAATATTCCACAATGAAAATTCTTAAGATTTCTTCATAAATCCATCATACCACAGGAAAAATCCACGGTCAAGGAAAGCAACCCCACAATCCGGAGCCAATATTTGGGAAACCACAGCTTAACGCACCGTTGGTTCATAAGGAATCATGAAGTCGCGTTGCTGGTGAATGATGAATCATGAATCATTGAAGTGTGGCTACGCCACGGATTGAAAATCATGGGCTAACGCCCATAGTTATTGAACTGTAAATCACAGTTTGTCGAGCTGTTTACCAAGTTAGTAAAGAGCCTTGCCTCTCCAATGGGAGAGGTGCCGCGACTGCGGCGGAGAGGGCAGTAGGGGCTTTAGGGTAGCAGGAAAGTTTAAAAGATTTTACCGGGCTTTTGCCTTACCTACCTTACGAAATGCACCAAAAGCTAAGGAAGTTTGTAGACTCAGGATTGGTTTGCTCCCTCCGGGAGGCCCCATTCTTGTGTCGACAAGAATGGGGGAAGAAGCGACCGGGGGGAGGCGCTGAACAGATTTCCTATCGGTACTGCCATGGGTTCGCTACTGCCTGCCCCGGAAATAACCGCCCTCC
>JAZOXB010000278.1:0-40455 GCA_045659585.1 Faecousia sp.
GGGATATGGCAGAGGCCTGCGGAGTCCCCTTTGCCTGTGCGGGCTGGTCTCATGAATCGGAGCTGATCCGCAGAGATATGAAGGATACTGCCGAGGTGTATTTTGAGAAGGTTTCGGATTTTGAAAAGTATCTGTTTGGGGACTTGACAGACATGGTATAATAAATATAGCAATACTTGGTAAAGGAGGCGAAGGCTGTGGACAAGGGCGTTAAGATTCTTGCAAAGAACCAGAAGGCTTTTCATGAATATTTTGTGGAAGAACGCTTTGAAGCCGGTATTGAGCTGTTCGGTACCGAAGTAAAATCCATACGTCTTGGCACCTTTAACCTAAAGGAAGCTTGGTGTCAGGTGAAAAACGGGGAACTGTGGATCAAGCAGATGCACGTTAGCCCCTATGAACAGGGCAATATCTTTAATAAGGATCCCCTGCGTCCCAGACGGCTTCTCCTTCACAAGCGTGAGATCATGAAACTCCATTCTAAGGTAAAATTAGAGGGCAATGCCATCATTCCCCTATCGGTCTACTTGAAGAACTCCCGCGTAAAGGTGGAGATCGCCCTTTGTAAGGGTAAAAAGCTCTATGACAAGCGTCAAGATGCTGCCAATAAAGATGCACGCCGTCAAATTGACCGTGCAATGAAAGACAAAAATAGATACTAAAATAAGAAAGGAATCGTTGATATGGCAAATCCCATTGCAACTTTCGAGCTGGAAAACGGCTCCGTCATTACTGCTGAGCTGTATCCCGAGATCGCTCCCCAGTCTGTTTACAATTTTATTTCTCTGGCAAACAAGGGCTTCTATGATGGCCTGATTTTCCACCGTGTTATTCCCGGCTTCATGATCCAGGGCGGTTGTCCCGAAGGAACCGGTATGGGTGGCCCCGGCTACTGCATCAAGGGCGAGTTCCTGTTCAACGGTGTAGAGAATAACCTGAAGCACAAGAGAGGCGTCCTCTCCATGGCAAGAGCGCAGTCTCCCAACTCCGGTGGATCTCAGTTCTTCATCATGCATCAGGATGCTCCCCATCTGGATAAGCAGTATGCAGGTTTTGGTAAGGTCCTCACCGGTATCGAAGCTGTGGATGCTATCTGCAAGGTTAAAACTAACAAAATGGATCGTCCCATGGAAGATCAGAAGATCAAGTCCATCCGTGTAGATACTCAGGGTGTGGAATATCCCGAACCCAAGAAGCTTGCCGATCCCTACGGAAGATTCTGATTGATAAAGCACTCCCCTTCTCATCGGAGTACAGTCTCTGCCGGTGAGAAGGGCTATATGGGGGCGCACCGGTTTCGACGGGGGTAGTGAGGCTGGAATAGCGGGTCGTGGCACCTGACCACGATAAAACGGGTAAAACTTTTAAATTAACTGACAACAATCAGTACGCTTTTGCTGCTTAATTAGCGGCCATCCGCCCCGGAAGGTCTACGAGCCGGGCTCGGGTGTGATTTGAGTAGAGAACGTGAGTGCGGTAAGCTTTGCCCGTACCACGCATTGATGAAGCTACCAAATGGGCCAGGGTGTCGATTCCCGGACCTGTGAGGGAATGTAAATAATCGACTGCACCCGGAGAAGTTCCTGTCAAGTTATTTTCGGACGGGGGTTCGACTCCCCCCGCCTCCACCAAAAAACGACAATCTTCGGCAGAAGGTTGTCGTTTTTACTTTTTCACTTTTCACTCTTCACTTTTCACTCTTCACTTTTCACTCTTCACTTTTCACTAAAACCTCTTGCCGTTTTTTGGCAAGTAATAAGTAATAGTGAATAGTGAAGAAGTAAGGTAGCTTTTCGCTGTGGCGAAAAGCATTTTTATAAAGGTTGAAATTTTCCCGGTTTTATGCTATACAAATTCCAGAAAGGCGGTGGAAATATGGTCTATGGAACGATTATCCAAAAAGGCGAGAAATATTACACATATCTCAAAAAGCTTTTTGAATCAATTGATAATATTCAGTTAAATTACAAGTGGCTAATTTCTTATCCTGAGTGCTCCCCAGCCGATACGGATATTCAAAAAGTTTTGGAAAACGAATACTGTATATTGACAGGAAAAGAACTGACGGATTTAGTCAACAAGGAAGATTTTCAATGGATTTGGGGAACTTTTTCTGCATTTGATTCGTCTACATCTAACGAAGATATACTAAAGCATAAACTTCCCGAAAATGATATGTATCCCGGATTTTGGAAGAATCCGCTTACAATGCAACACCCATTATCTAGAATTGAGATTGTTGCATTTGATTCATCATACACCTTGATTTTCACAAAAGATTTTGCTTTGCCTGAAAAGTTCAAAGAGTATTATCCTAAGGCGGAAGATTTAGAACTGGTCAATCGTTCCTTGTAAATTATAGATCTGTTACAAGCATGATCTTGCGCCCCAAAAGATAGCATCACATCAAACGCGCTCCCCGTGAGAGTTCGAAACCTTATTAAGAACGCAGAAAATATCTTTTTCGTAGCCTTTATACAAATAATCTCGAAAGTTTTGATACCATTTTGGTTGAAACTATCGAGATTTACTTTTATAATAGATAATGCCTTTATGCTGAATTGGAGGGTTGCGTATGTTCCCGTCAAGTATTTTTGAAAATCCATTATGCGCAGTGATAAAAGAATTTGTTTCCGGACAAATGAATATTTCAGAGTTCATTATGCGATACAATCAGTCGGATGACTTATCAGATTATCTGGATTTGATCGTCAGTAATATTGAAACATACGATATCCCAATCAAACGGCGGACAGTTTTGATAAAAAATGTCAATCAAAATAAGCCATTTGAAGTTCGTTCGTATGTAGAGACTTTTATCAAAGATTATGCGCAAAACTTTCGGGATCTATCAGATGCGTGGAAAGCAACCCCGCCAAAGGTCGGCACATATCTTAAAACACTATCTCACTTAACTGCTCACGGAGCATATAAAATTCACAGTATTGTTTCCGATATCTATTACCAAATTGATTCTTCTTTAGAGAGAAGCGAGCGATATCATGCGGAATATGAATTCTCTTTAGATGTACTTCCCGGATACCTTGCCGGAGGCATTTCAGCAGAAAACTATGTCAGTCAGTTTATCTTATCAAAATATCCGGCATCTATAAAAAAAGGTGAAAGAATGCGTTTGGTAAGAGAAGAAATTAAGCTTGCTTTCCAAAGAGACGGCAAGAGTTTTCCTCGATGGATTCAAATGCCGGAATGGCCGATAGGCAATAATGAAAGACCAATGATTTATATGGGGCAAAAAGCATTTGAACATCACTCCGAATATTACTTTAGAGATGGTATAACAGGCGAAAAATGCACCATTACCCAGTGGTGGTAATTGCTTTGCTCTATGGTTTCACTTTGGATTTCTATGGTTTCATTTTCAAGTGAAACCATTTGGAACCCTGTGAAACCGTATCATTTTTATCAATCCAACTCAAAAATAAACGACAATTTTCGGCAGAACTTAGAAATGAAAGCAGATCACAAAATGGATCAGCAAGCTATAGGCAAATTTATCGAAATCAAACGGAGAGAGCAACTTCTTACGCAACAGCAACTTGCGGAAAGAATTGGTGTATCCAATAAAACCGTCTCAAAATGGGAAAACGGAAGATCCCTGCCTGACTATTCCGTTGTTGAGGGATTATGTGCGGTGCTGAATATTTCTGTAAGCGAATTGATTGCCGGAAAAGAAAAGGAACCGGATGCAAACGAATCATCTCAAAGAGAAGAAATCGCGTTGTTATCGTATAAAGTGGAACAGCTGGAAAAGAACAAAATTGTACGGGCAGATAAAAATCAAACAATACATACAGGAGTCTCTTTCGGCTGTGTTATTGCAGCAATTATCAGTTACGCCCAGTTGCAATCCATCGGTTGGGCAATTCTTCACGGAATGTTGAGCTGGATTTATGTAGTTTACTATCTAATAGTGCATTGATATATCCCGATTTTATGAGAAAGCCACCCCTTGGGTATAAAACCTAAGGGGTGGCAATTTTGTTGACTTGACCGTATTACAGACCGGCTACATGGCTGTAGATGATCTGGGAGACCTGACAAGCATAATTTAACAGTGCAATGTGCTTTTCGGTATTACGCTTTACATTTCCTTCGGTTCCGAGGAAGATCTGGAACTTCAGGATTTGGTTGTTTCGGAAACGAATTTTCATGAATACCTGATTGGTGGAATAGCGAGTACTTCTTTCGGAAAGGGTCCAAGGGGTGGTCTTGCTCCATTCTACAATAAGATTTTCGTCATCGTAGGTTTTGCATTCTACGATATCATCCAGATAGAAGGAATGGGCGGCATACTCTCCACGCTTCCGAATTACGCCAAACAGCTTTTCTCTGTTAACATACATGGAATCCCCGGCAGCTGTGGTTAAGATCTCCGATAAGCCGTTCTGCGCGAGCCAGTAAGAGAAATCATTTGTCATAGTGTCAGATCCTTCCGTAGGTTAAAAAGAAGTTGCGATCATCAGGAAGATCAGCAGGAAGTACAGACCATAGAAACAAGTCATGACGATACCTACGATCTTACCGATCTTGGCCAATACCTTGGCGGCAATATTTTTACCGCCGGCACTGACTCTGTAATATGCGGCAATGTTGTTAGCCTTGTTGACCAATTTCAGAGCCATGCTGCCGAAAATGATTGCCAAGATGGAAACGATGGGAAAACCTGCCATAATGACAGCTGCCAGACCCTTGCCGAAAGCAGAATTTACACAATCGGTGACTTCCGGGATTTCGTAGGAAGGCTGTGGTGCCTGACCATATGTGGGAGGCTGTTCGGCATAGCCACCGTTAGGCTGGGGATTATACTGAGCCTGAGGGGGGAAGGTAGGCAGAGGCTCTCTTTGCTGAGGGGTGCCCTGAGGATTGTAGTTATTCTGTTCCATAATCATTTAACCTCCATAAATAATATTTCTTATACGGTCTGCTTTTCGGAGACCATAATAAGCTTTTGTAAAAATGCGGATATTTCGGAATCGTATGCTTCGGTATTCGTAACCCGAAGTAAAGAATGACCTCCCTTTTCGTAAAGAACCAATTTCTTATCCTTAGAGGGACAGAGATCATATAATTTTTGGGCATTTCCCCACGTGGAATAGGGATCAACCTTACTCTGAAGCATTAAGAGGGGTTTATCCATCCCGTCGATTACATCAATAGGGCCTTTCATCATGGAGTGACCGGTATATTTTTTGCACCAGTGATCAATGCATTGCATAACGGGAAACCATAGCTTCTTCCGCTCGATCAAATGGTTCTTCATAGACTCGCCGAAGTTGGCGAACATACCCTCCGTGACCATTCCCTTTACGCAAGAGGGGCAATCGGGGCTTGTGATGGCAAACATACCACCTGCGGCGCCGATACAGATCCCGTGAAATACGACGGTTTTGACCCCATATTCTTTGATCAGGAAATTGACCCATGCGATGTTGTCCTTGCTTTCTTCGAATCCCAGTGTGTTGTATTCGCCGTCGCTGAGTCCATGAGCACGTGAGTCTATCACCAGAACATTGAAGCCGGAATCGACATAGGGCTTTGCAAAATAATAGCCGTATCGGAGGCTGTCTGTTCTGCCGGATAAAATGACCACAGCTCGGTCATATCCCAGATCATAATACTCTCCGTATAAATTAAGCCCTTGATTTACAATATGCACATCCTGTTTAAAAGAACTGTACTGAGCCTGCCATGCAAGGCCTTCGCGATCCATTTGCTTAGACAGCTCATGTTCTAAAACAGGGGTTCTCCCCCACTGCTCCTTGTTCCGACGCTTGAGGGTCTGAGTATAGATGCAGTAAGAGGCATACACAATAGAAAACAGATAGAAGCCCAGAGAAAGGACCAACCAGCCGACGACGATGGAAACGATAAGCTCGGTAGACATCAGGGCTTCCTCTTCTTTCTGTCTGCTTCGATTCGTCGATCCAGTTCCTCACGAAGCCGGAGGACTTTATCGTAGACCATGTCATTCAGACGAGTGATATCCTCGCGAGTTGCTTTAGGTCCGGTGATATGGGCGGAAAGGTCGATGGACTCCCCTACCATTAAGTGGACTCTCTTGAAAAGACCGTAATTTCCATCGGTGATCACAGGAACGATGGGGGCTTTGGCTTTCAGTGCGATGAGGATATAGCTGGAATAGAAAGGCTTGATGGTGCCGTCGTCGGTATTGTGTCCCTCGGGAAAAATTTGTACCAAATGGCCTTTCTTGATCTCACGAATACTTTCGGTTACAAAGTGCATGCTTTTGGTAACGCGATTTGCCTGGATACCGCCCCAGAATTTCATACCGAACCGCAAGAAGGCATTTTTAAAGGCATGTTCCGAAGCGACAACATATAATTTGCGAGGGAAGAAAACATAGACATTCAATACATAATCCAAAGGATTAAAGTGGTTGGAAATGACCAGTGCTCCTCCCTTAACTCGTTTGGGAACATTTTCGGTTTCGTAGTAGATCTTGTTTTTAAAATACAGCCACTTGAAGGGGTAGCCTGTAACGACTCCGATCCAGCGAAAGATGTCATAAAGAATCTTCATTTTTCCTCCTGCTTACCGATCTGAGAAATAGAACGAGGGAGAAGATAAGACATCATGAAGGCAAGCATACAAGCGGCGGCAACGATGAGTGTCAGAATGGAAACATAGCCGTTCTGCTTCAGGAATACAAGGATCAGGCCGGAGGCTACACCGGTAGATGCTCCTTCGAACAGACCCTGAATGGCAAAATACATAGAGGAAGCGGTTTCGGATTCTTCTTTCCGAACAGCGGCTCTGTGAGAGGGTATGGTATAGGTTACGGAGAAGAAGGCGCCGATGGCAAAGGATACGATCAGACTGCATCCGATGGCAAAGGGATAGGTCAAACCATCGGGGATAAAACGGATCAGGCCCATAAGAGACATGCCGATGGAATATACAAGAAGGATATAACGATAGGCATAGCCTAAGCCACGCTTCTGCATGATCTTGTTATACAAAAGAATGGTAAAGGGTACGGGGACAAAGCAAGATGCCATAACAAAGGTCATGTTAAGTCCCGTAGTAGAAAAATACTCGTTGATACCGCTTAAGAAAAGCTGGAGACCCACATTCATAACGAATAAGGTACACAGCCACATGAGATAGGGCTTATCCTTAAGGGTAAAGGTGAGGGATTTGAGGAAGGTGGCTTTATTGATCGGAGTGGACTTGCTCTTAGTGGATTCGTTGTTCTCTTTCAGAAGGAACAGAGGGATCAGCATGGTCAGAGACAGGGGCAAGAACAGCAGTGCGACGATCCGAATGTTCATACCCATACTGACAAAGGCAGGTACAAGGGCAAAGCCAAGGCTAAAATAAACAACATCGCAAATGGATTTGGTATTGGAAAGTAAAACGATCTCCTTTTGAGAATCGGCAACTTCTGCAAAGGTTGCATAATATGTGATCATGGTAAGGGTATAGGATGTATAGAAGAAGAACAGCCAAAAACCGAACCAAAGGGTGTTTCGCAGGGTTGCGGTAGGATCAAGAGGGATCAGGAACATCAAATAGGACAGGATCATGGGAATATAGCCTATGACGATGCCTGTTTTTCTCTTTCCACATTTTGAACGGAGGTTGTCTACAAAATGAGACAGGGGCAGGTCAATGAGACCGTCAACGATCTTAGCGACAAGGATCAGAACGCCCCACAGAGCGGCGGTAACCAGATCCTTGTTGAGATAGGTCCAGGATTCGATATGATCTTCGAAGCCACCTACGAGAAGTGCACTGCACAGATAGGAGCCGACGATCAGATTCAGCATATTTACGCCCAGACCGGAGCAAGCATACAGTATAACATTTCTCTTTTTCGTTAGTTTTTTCATAAAAGGTTCCTCTCTCCTATTTGTTACTCAAAGGATAGTGTCATGAGACAGGCTAAGCTGTCAACAGCAATGGGTAAAAAGTCTGCATATATCCCACTTTCTTGTGCGGAGGAGATCACAGAATTTGCTACATCCGCCAAATCGGAACGATAAAATACCGTGATAATATCCCGACTTTCTGCAGACAGGATCTTTTGTATAGAGCGAAGTGCGGTTTCTTCTAAGCTGTTGCCGATAGCAATGAGATCTTTCCCCGAGAAGGAATAGTACTCATTTGTATGAATGTCTATGTCCTTGTAATGAATGGAATGATCCTTGGTAGCTACGGAAAGGATCAGCAGGTTATTTATGACCTCTATAATGGAGTCTGCCACGCGATCTGCGTCGGATTCTTCAAAATCGATGATGGGCAATGCGGCATAGCATTCGGCAATGGTACGGGTGTTCAGAACAGTGATATTCCCCTTTTTGTAGAGCTTCTTAGCCTGTATAGCCGCAAGGATCCCGTCGGAACTGTTGGGAAATACCAGGATCGTATCGGAATGGCATTTTTCAAAGGCGTCCAAATAATCCTTGGTAGATACGTTATCCTCGGCCAGAATGGAAACATCGGCTCCCATTTCCAGGAATAACTTTTGAATATTGGCATCGCATGCAACAGCTACTACGGAAAAGGTGGCATCGGATGTCTCAGAAGCACAAAGGATCCGCTTGGATTGCTCGGTATGCTGTACGGTCATATTCTCGATTTTGAGGGATAAGAATTCGCCGTATTTATGACATAATTGCAGTATATTTTCCGGAGTGTGAGTATGGATGTGGACGCGGACTTTATTATTTTCGGAAGAGATGACCAGGGAATCTCCCAATGAAGAAAGTTGCTCCCGGAAAACTACGGGATCATAGACTTCCCTACCGTTCAGAAGCTGGATCAGCAATTCCGTACAGTATCCAAAGGAAAAGGTGCTGTCCATGTGGAAAGCGTCGTAATCTGCTTGAGGTGCGGATCGGTCTTCTTCCTCTTCAATGTTTTCCGGTTGTTCTCCGTTCAGGTATTTCTGCATCCCTTCGAAGAGATATACGATCCCCGCTCCCCCACTGTCAACAACACCGGAGTCCTTTAGAACCGCCAGTAATTCAGGAGTGTTTTCCAGAGATGCTTTGGCATGCTCTGTAAAGGAGTCGATGATCTCCTTGATCCCTTGCTCCCCTGTAAATTCTGCTTTAACGGCATGGGTAGCTTCCTTGATCACGGTGAGCATGGTTCCTTCTACCGGTGTTGCAACGGAGGAATAGGCATATTCGACGCCCTTTTCCAGAGCTTCGATGAATAAGGCTCCGTCCGCGATCTCCACATCATAGAATTTTTCGGACATGCCCTTTAGGAACTGGGAAACAATGACACCGGAGTTGCCACGAGCTTCAAAGACCACAGAACGAGCGAATTTTTTGGAAACAGAGGAAAGATCCACTATAGACTCCCCTACAGCCTTTAACCCGTTATGTATTGTCGTGACCATATTCGTGCCGGTGTCTCCGTCGGGAACGGGAAAGACATTGAGCCGATTTACGGTTTTAACATTTTTATGGAGATTTCGAACGGCAGAATGAACCATATTCTTGAAGCATATACCGTCCAGCTTGATCGACATATCATCACCCATTCAGTAATTCGGTTATAAGATTCTTTTCGGCAACCAGACCTTCCGAAAGCTCGTGTCCCATGAAATAGACTGCTACCATACCGGGGCCTACATTGGTGCCGCTTCCGCAGAATACATCGCTGACAAAGACCTTTTTGGGATGAAGCTTTCCTTCTAATTCGGAACGGAGTCTCTCGGCGTATTCACTGCGGTTGCTATGGGATATAAGGATGTATTGGTTCTCCATATCTACAGCACTGCGATGGACATACCGTACTGTCAGATCCAGAGCCTTGCTGATGCCCTTGACCTTGGTCAACACAGAAACATATCCCTCACGGGTACAATCTCCCATGGGTTTTACACCGGCGAAACTGCCCATAATGGCTTTTCCCATAGTGATCCTGCCGCGACGGGCAACAAAGATCAGATCATCAATGGGGCCCATTTGGTGTACCTTATGCTTATGGCTTTCCAGAGCGGCGATCACATCCTCAAAGGATCGTCCCTCCCCTTTCAGCCTATGAGCAAAGATTACCAACAGACCAAAAGCACCGCACATTTTGTAGGAGTCGAAGCAGTAGATTTTCCGTTGAGGAAATTCTGTGGAGACACGGTCGGCGGCTTGCTTGGCTACATTGTAGGTGGAACTGATCTTAGAGGAAATGGACATGCTTAGTATATCGATCCCCTGCTCTGCATATTTCCGGAAGATGGTGTAATATTCCTCGGGACTTGCAGGTGCGGTGCTGATCTCTGTCTTTTTGTCAGAGAGGGCTTTATAAAATTCTTCGCGACCGATATGATCCCAATCCAAGGTGGTTTGGAAGTCTCGCCCGTCGCTGAAATGGATATGACCTCGGATATAATCTTCGATTCCGAAATACTCACGAATCTCTTGAGACAGGTCGCAGGTTACATCCGCTAAAATTACATATTTGTTCATTTTATACCTCGTTATTGCCGAAGAAATTGAAACGGCATAAGATTTTGATTACATCATATTATACAACATTTTACGACATATTTCAACAACTTTTAAAACCATTCTAAAATTTTCTAAAGAATGACGATGTGTAACTCATGTGTGTCCTTGCATTTCTTCATAAGCTGTGCTATGATGAAATCGGGAGGTGTTCATATGAAAATCGTAGTGAAATCCATTCTTACATTCTTACTTTCGGTACTGACTTGCGTTATGGCAGTGGTACTGTTAGTGGGGCTCTCTTTCGGTGGGTTCTGGAAGATCACGATTATTTCCAGCTTTTGCTTAATATGGCCTTTGATCCTTTTGATCTGGGCAGAAAAGAAAAAGGTGATCGGGGTCATATATGGAGTCTATCTATTTTGCTTTTTCCTCTTGGTATTTGTGCAGTTAGGGATAGAGTCCTATCAAGAGTCTATCACCATAGATGTTACACCCAACATTAACACTTATGAGTATCTTCCTTTTCAAGAAGAGTCAAAGATTGTTAAGACAGATAGCGAATTTCTGGATTTTTCCGGCTTAAGCATGGAAGAATTGCCTATCATTGATGGTGCAACAGCGGCTTTCCCTGTTTATTCCGCTTTTGTACATGCTGTTTACCCCGAAACAACGACACTTTATAACGGTGTGTTTGAATATAACAATACCGTCGGAGGCTATGAAGCCTTAGCGGAACACAGAACCGATGTGTTTATAGGAGCGGCACCTTCCCAGGAGCAGATCGCGTATGCAGAGTCTCTCGGTACGACTTTTGAATATACGCAAATCGGGTCGGAAGCCTTTGTGTTCTTTGTTCATAAGGACAATCCTATTGACAGCCTGACGGTGGAACAGATCCGTGGTATCTATTCCGGAGAGATCACCAATTGGAGCCAGGTCGGTGGAGAGAATGAGGCAATCGTCCCCTATCAGAGAGCCGAAAACAGCGGAAGTCAAAGTATGCTGATCCGATTCATGGGTGACACTCCTATTATAGAGCCGGATACTGAAACATATGTAGGCGGAATGGGAGAGATCATTGAGGAGGTTGCGGATTATAAAAGCAGGTCTTCCTCTATAGGGTTCTCCTTCCGCTATTATGTAGAGGGGATGATCAAGAATCCGGATATTAAGCTGATTGCCATTGACGGAGTGGCTCCCACGGCGGAAAATATTCAAAATCAAAGCTACCCCATTATTGCCCCTGTTTATGCTGTGACCTACCAAGGAAATCCCAAGGAATCTGTGGATCAATTGGTACAGTGGATGCTCTCGGAGGAAGGACAGTATATCGTTGAAGAAACAGGTTATGTGGGCTTAGGAAATTAACAGGAGAATGATATGAAAGTTTTGGTTGCAATGGACTCCTTTAAAGGCAGCCTGACATCTGCAGATGCGGCGGAAGCTGTGAAAAAAGGGATCCTGTCTGCAGATCCTTCTGCGGAGGTTTGCATTTGTCCTCTTGCAGACGGAGGGGAAGGAACTGTCGATGCTCTTTTGAGCATCGACGAGAAGGCATATGCTGTGGGGATTTGGGCTTCCGATCCCCTAGGAAAACCACATTTCTGTCAATACGGTGTATTGGGAAACGGTACTGCTGTGATGGAAGTCGCAGAGACTGCGGGATTGACATTGATCCCTAAGGAAAAACGGGATCCTATGGTTACCACTACCTACGGCGTGGGAGAAATGATTCGGCATGCCATCAATCGAGGTCACCGAGACTTTATGATCGGGCTCGGTGGCAGTGGTACCAATGACGGCGGTTTGGGAATGCTACGAGCATTGGGGTGGATGTTTACGGATCACAATGGTGAGCCGATTCCTCACGGTGCCTTAGGGCTAAAAGATTTGGCTGTCATAGATGGTAGTAACGTAATACCTGAGTTGTCTCAATGTCGGTTTACGGTGATCTGTGATGTATCAAATCCCTTAACGGGCGAATTGGGATGCTCTGCGGTGTTTGGGCCTCAGAAGGGAGCGGATCCGGGAGGGATCCTTGTAATGGACCAATGGATGAGAGCTTACGGTCAATTGGTACAAAGGTACTTCCCTACTGCGGATCCCAATGCTGCCGGTATGGGTGCAGCGGGTGGCTTAGGCTTTGCCGTTTCTGTATTTTTGGGAGGAAAGATAGAATCCGGAGCGGAACTGATAGGCCGATATCATAGCATGGAAGAGAAGGTCGCAAATTGCGACTTGATCATTACGGGAGAAGGCTCCTTTGACGGTCAAACCGCAATGGGTAAGGGTCCTATGTATATTGCACGATTGGGGAAAGTCCACAGAAAGCCGGTGATCGTTTTAGCCGGATCTTTGGGAGAAGGTGTGGAAAAAGGAACACTTGAGGAGATTACCGCCTGTTTTTCCATTCTTCCACGACCCATGACTTTATCGGAGGCTATGGATCCTGCAAACGCCCGTAGGAATTTGACCCAAACCGTATCCGGCATCATTCGATTGTTTCAAAATATATAGCGACTTGTTCAGCAGACATTATATAAAGAGAAAAACCGCTCTGCCGTTTTTGGCGGAGCGGTGTGTTTTTTTAAGTCAAAGGATCCATAATCCGATCCCGAAGGAGAGACAGTTGCACAGGGAGGAAACCAAAAGGGCTTTCTTTGTGGAAACATGGACAAGCTCTCTGTAAAACCATCCTTCCCCCAACACTACAAGAACTTCCATACAAAGGGTCAGGATCCAAAGGAGGTGTTCGTTGGGATAGAGGCTATAAATTAGGATCCGTAAGGTATTGAGTAAGGGATTGGTCAATACATTACATAAAAGACCTGTAGGCACCCACTGTTTCCTTGGCTTGAGAAACAGCAAAGGAATGGCTTCTATACCAATGGTGAAAAGTAAAACAGTGAACAAGGAACGAAAGACAATCAGAAGGGATGATTCCATGGAGGTCACCTCTCAGTAGAGCTTATAATTCCGTTTCTTCCGTATTAGTAGGTTCGGACCGGGGACAAGGGATGTATTTGCTATTGGCCTTGATCTTTCTGACAATGAGGAAGGTTGCAACGGCAAGAACAAATGCCGTAGCGATCAATGCGACCATCGTTACCGTGGTTTGGGAAGCAGGATAAACTTGAGAGATGGGAACGGAGGTTGCTTCTGTGGCTTCGGTGATAGTCTCGGGAGGTACGATAACATCTAATTTACGGAATAACATAATGAAATATCCTCTCTATAGCAAAGCGACTTTGATTTGTTTATTGGGAATTGTCGGAAGGATCGAGGTGGTTTGTTTCGTCATTTTCGACCTTTGCGTTTTTATTACGGATGACCTTGCGAACGATCATGGTAATGGCAAAGGCAAGGAGGCCTACCACAAGAGCCAGAATCAAAAGTCCACCGCCTAAAAGGGAAACGATCAGACCGGGAGCTGCGGCATCAAAAATCAGACCGGACATATTCAGCACCTCCTTTTCATAGATAATTTCAAGCTAAGGGCGGCTAAAGCACCCAGAATCAATACAATGAGCTGATTTATAAGCAAACCTTCCACGCGGAAGAAAAATACCGGAGCCACTCCGACGAAGAGAGCTACCGTGGTAATGCCGAAGGCAAAGCAGGGTTCTTTGGGAAAGGCGGAAGCCAGAATAGCCACGGTAATAGGCATGGTCATACTGAATAAGCCCACCCCGATCAATGAAACTGTCATTAGCTCATTTCCGAAAAGTAAGAAGGGTAAGGAAAACAGGAGGCTTATGGTAGTAGTTTTTTGATAACCGATTCGATCACATAAGAACCCACCCATATATTTCCCCACGCCCATAGAGGAGAATAACAGGATAGCATGAAAAGTTTCCTTTTTCCATGCCGTAGGGATCGCATAAGCTATATATGATCGAATAGCTGTGGAAAGGAAAGCGAAGAGAACCACGGCACCAAGGGGTATGGAGGTAGAACTGATTTGGAAGGGAGAGATCTCCCCTGTCGGTGTGTCATGGTGTTTGCTGATATAGACACACAATAGCATGGAAAGGAGCATGGATATCACAGGGATCCAAAACAGACCGGTACCAAGGGTGCCCAAGAGCTGTCCGGAGATCACGCCGAAGGAACCACCTGCAACAAAAGCACTGCAGGGTGAAATTTTACCGTCGGTAGCGGCAAGGGTGTGCTTGGCTCCTGTGATATGTACCATGGCATTGCCTAAGGTCAGTATGACCAGTGCAATGAAATCGTTGGGTAGGAATAATCCTACAAGGATCATAAGACAGCCTGTAAAGCCAAGATATTCTTTCTTCATTTTATCTGCCCAGATACCGAGGAAGCTTTGGGGAATAAAGGCTATGGCATCAAAGAGGAAGGCGTAAATGACCCACAGGCTGTTAAGATTGATCCGGGAGAACAGAAAATAGAAGGAACAAATTTCAACCGAAAAGTGAATGTACCCATAAAGCCATCCGGTGGCTGTGGTAGAAAGCTGTCGATCCATAGGATCCCTCCTCTCAATGGTTTAACAGAATCGATTCAGGAGTGCAAATATAGATTGGGGTGTGAAAGACGGCTCGTCCCATACTGCGTTGAGGATCTGTTCCAGATTCTCTTCGTTGTGTTCGGTTTCTTTGGCATATAGCTGAACGAGGTATATCAGTTCCCCTGCTCCTTGTATATGAAGCTCTTGGAGAAGAAGGATACTCAAAATTGACATGGAGATGCACTCTAAGAAATTGTCGTCCATGGCGGAACGGAGGGTGTATTTAAACAGATAATATACAAGGAGCTGCTCCCAACAGGGATCTCCGCCCAAAGCAGTCAGTGAGATGCCCGAACGCCCCTTTTTCAAGATCTCCGTCCAATCGGGACGGAGCCGTTCCAGGGACAGGAATAGGTCATAAAGCTTTTGACGGAAGACGGAAAATTCGGAGTCGGTCAGGATACTATCTGTATTTAAGGGGTCTGCTTCATCAATGCGGATCCCTAAAAGGAGAAGTTCTTTCATACGCTGTGGAAGGGGGCGAGAACGATCCTGCAGAATAGAAAAGCCTTCCGCTCTCCCCTGTATTAGGGATATCAGCCGTTCCGGTTCAATATCATGGAAATAACGGAGGGGATCATTGGTTTCGTAGGTTTTTAAGGTAAGAGGCTCTTGCCTTGTGAGGATGATCCGTGCCACCTCAGGACAAGAAATGGAGAGACCCTGTTCACGAATCAGCCCCAATTCCGTTACGAACCGGGGATAGAAGCCGCATACATGGGAAAGTGCTTCTTCTCCCAGTGCATATTGGATCTTACAGAGACCATCGTCACGGAGCATACAGCACCTACCGTTGCAAAGGGCGAAGGTAGGCTCTCCGTCTACGTCGACGATCCCCTTTCGGATACTTTCTCCCAACTCTCCGTCTAAGGTACGGTAATAATCCAGATGCTCCCGATCGGGGATCACCTGCCATCCGATACAGCAAGAGTCGGGACAAGCACCGGCAATGCAGGAAAAGTCATCGTAGTAATCCGGTTGTGTAACCTTCATATGGATCACTCCTCAATATGGAGATTGATGCCGTTGAGCTCCACACCCTGGTCGATGTTGATCAATAGATACTTGGTGCCGTTGATCACACGGGTGTGTACCAGATCCTCCCGTTCGGGATTGACCTTAACAACCACATCGGGGGTTTCGTAGCAGAGCTCCTTGGGATTGACCAGGTTCTGAGGAGGAAGTGCACCGTAATCTCCAAAGGTAAGGTCGTATTTTACATTGAAGGCTGCCATCTTTTCTTCGGAAACGCCACAGTCCTCCAATACGGCGGCAACTTCATAGCGAGAGACCTGGAGAGGCTCGGATACTTTGCTTTCCTTATGGGTTTGCACCATGGTACGGACGGTATTATGTACAGCTTGAACGACTTGAGGACTGCATTCCTCCTGAAGTGCTTCTGTCAGGACTTCACGGAAGGATTCCTTTTGTACATTCAGGGGCATGGGGGGATCTGCATTGAAAATAGCATCCACGAATTCTTCATAATTGGTGTCCTTACTCCGTACATAGTACAGAGCACCGTAAATATTGGTACGACGGTCATCAAAGGCCGGGAACGCAAATCCCAGTTCCGGAGTGCCAACGACCCAATCGGCTGAACGATTGCGGAAGAGACCTTCGGTTGCCTGATATCTTAAAGCGGGTTTAGATTCTTTTACGGGACAGATGCTACATACAAAATAGCTATGAACCATATCTCCCCCGTCATCAAAGGTTTGTCCGTCTTTCCCACGGAAAGGTACATCGTAGGAGTCGTACGCCAGAAGGATCAAATAATTCTCTGCCATATGGAGGGAGGCGGCAATTTTGGAGTACAGCTCCTTGACAGCCTCATCATCCTCAAGAGAGGAATTGCGAAGCTTGCTGAGAAGACGATGCTCATCGGAATCTAAGACCTGATCGGTAGAAAATTCAATGTCACTGAGAGTCTTACCGATGGATCCGGAGATACCTTTCTTTAAGAGAGACAGGTATTTTTCTTGCTCCTCTTGTCCCATGATACCCATGGATTCACTAAAAGTGGAAATGACTTCTCCGTTGGAACTGACATAGCAGCCGCGGATCCTGGAAATGTTATTATAATCTGCACGGAATCTCCGACGCAGTTCGGATACTTCTTTATCGATCATGTGGAAATACCTCGGTTCCTTTCGTAATGTTTGTAATGATAGGGTGTTTATATTATAACACAGTGGATTTCATATTTCCAGTAGGTTTTTTCTTTCTGCGAATAGAAAGATATCCTTTACTTTTGGATAAAATGTGATAAAATAGACTTGGTATATACATTGCAAATATCATGAAAAGAGGCCAAAAATCATGAAACACAAAATCAAACAGCTATTATCACTTGTTTTGACGATCTGCTTGCTGTTAAGTTCCTTGTCCTTTACAGCCTCCGCAGAAAGTGCCAAGACCGTCGACATCGAGATCCCTCGTTCTCAAAGTCGTGGAGGAACCCCCTTCACCGTAGGCGATAGCGGATCTTATGTTATTGCCGCGTATGTGGAAGGTGTCTACTATGCTATGAGTAACTCCTTCTCGGGAAAGATTACCGGTACCCCCATTGCTGTTACCGACGGCTATGTTGCCGAGGCAGATGCGGCGGGATATATGGTGACTCTGACTTATAGCGGTGGTACTTATACGATTCAAAATGATACACATTACCTGACTTACAGTAGCAGTACCAATTTGGGTGCAACCACTACCGCATATGCTTGGACGATTTCCGAAGGTTTAAACGGTTCTTGGCGTATTACCGCTTCTACTGCGGATACAAGAGGCGTGGTCTTCAGAGCTAAAACCTATAATCAGTTCGGTGCTTATGCTCTCAGTAATGCCAAGGAAGGTGCTACAGAATATTTTGATGTAGAGATCCTTCCGGTAGGATCCATTGCAGGCGGAAGCACCACTGAGAACTTTGTCCGTGTAACATCTGCATCCCAGCTTACTGCCGGCAGATATGTGATCATGTTTACGCCTACGGTAAGTGACTCTCCCTATAGCTATTATGTCCTGAACAAAATTGAATCCGACGAATACTACGCTATACAGGTTTTGGGAACCGGTTTAACTTCCCTTGCTGACAGCATCACTGCCCCCGAGGATGTGGTATGGACATTTACCGGAAGTTCCAATGCAATGACTGTAGGTGATGGCAGCGGAAAGTATCTATATAACGATCCTTCATCTCCTAACAGCTTGTCCTTGACCGATACGGCTTCTTCCTGGGTAGTAGGCTTCAATAGCTCCAAAGCCGCATTTACCTTTAAATCTACATACTATATGTCTTACATGGACAATACAGAATATGTGGGAGCAAACGATCTTCCCATGGTATTCTGTTGGGCCGATACAACCGGCGGCAATCCCTATTTCTATCTTTATAAAGCCACCGGCGGTTCTACGGCATGCAGTCATAGCAGTACTTCTACCTCTACCACAGAAGCAACTTGCACCGAGAATGGACAAAAGGTAGTTACCTGTAATTCCTGCGGAAAGGTCATCAGTACAACTTCCCTGCCTGCTACCGGACACAGTTATCAGTATAGTTCCAATAATAACGGAACCCATAAGGTCACTTGCTTCTATTGTAACTATAGCAAAACCGAGGATTGCAAGCTTTCCGGTGGGAAATGCTCCGCTTGCGGATGGGTCAGTGGTTCTGTTTCTCCCGGAACGTTCACCCTGATCACCTCGGCGAATCAGATCAAGGATGGTTCCTATGTTCTTGTGGTAGCTCCCGGCGGTGCAAATCCCGGAGCATATCCCTATTACGCAATTACCAGACAAATGCACAGCACATCCTATGTTATGGCAGAAGGCCTTTCTATGTCGTCTATTCCCCAGACTCTTACAGTCAATAATGAGATGATGATTTGGAATCTGAGTGGCGACAGCGATTCCTTTACCCTTGCAGGACCGGATGGAAGCGTTCTGTATAATTCCTCTAACAATCTGTATTACGGTGAAGGGATCGCCACCTCCTGGGTGGCAGAGGCAACATCCGGAACTTTCACATTGAATGCAGACGGACGCTATCTCGGACTTAGAGATGATCTTACAACAGTAGATAGTAATGGCAATCCTTGTTTCCGCTGTAATTCTGCGGCAAAAACAAGTTCTTATCAGTTCTATCTGTTTAAGAGCGGAACGGTTGATACACCTTCCTGTTCTCATGAGAATACTTCTAACGATTTGACTCCTTCTACCTGTACCGAGTCCGGGCGTTTGATCGTGACTTGCAATGATTGCGGTGAAGTTGTCAGTGATGAGATCGTAGAAGCCCAAGGTCATAATGCCAGCTATGTGGAAGGCGTTGCAGCAGGCTGTAACCATGAAGGCCGGATCCCCCACTATGTTTGCACCAGATGTAATCGCTTGTTCAGTGATACTCTTTGCATCAATGAACTAAAGGAAAGCGCCCTTGTAGTTCCTCCTGTCGGTCACGAAGTATTCGCAGTGGGTGGCTTAGCGGCAACCTGCGGAACCGATGGCATGATGCCCCATTATCAATGCTATGGCTGTGGCACTTTGTTCCTGGATGACAAGGCAACTCAATCGGTTATCCTGACGGATCTGACGATCCCCTCTCTGGGACACGATCTCATTGAGACGCCTGCTACTCCTGCCAGCTGTGCCTTAGAGGGTAATATTGCATATTTTACCTGTGATGTATGTAATGCGATCTTCTCCGATGAAACCTGTGAGACTCAGATCTATCTGGTAGATACTGTGATCCCGGCACTGAATCACACCTTGAGCTATACCCCTGTTGTAGAAGCAAGCTGTACCGCATCCGGCGTTTACGCTTACTACTACTGCTCTATTTGTGATATCTATTACTCTGACAATGATTATACGGAAACGATCTCTAAGGAAGACCTGTATATTGCTCCTCTGGGACACGATGTTCAGTATACCAACCGGATCGAGCCTGCTTGTACGGAAAGCGGTATGCTGGCACATTATTATTGCAATAGATGCCATAGTCTGTTCTCCGATGCAGATTGCAAAAACAGCCTGACACAGGATCAGATCCGAATTGCACCTACAGGACACAGCTATGTCAAGACAGTTACGCCCGCCACCTGCACAGAACAGGGTCGTGAGAACTATACCTGCAGTGCTTGCGGAGATTTCTATTCCTCCCCTATTGAAGCTACAGGCCACACCATGGTAAACGGTACCTGCTCCGCTTGTGGGTATTCTGATGGAGTGGTAGATACATCTATCGTTATTAATCATACCTTGAACCTGGCAAGTGATATTTCCATTAACTTTGCAGTAAAGTCCTCTCTGCTGGTGGCTTATGATAGCTTCTATCTTGAAGTTAAGATCCCTGTATACAGCGGAAATGTACTGCAGAATTATCGCACGGTTTTGGTTCAGCCGGAACTCAACGGTAGCTACTATTACTTTGTACTTACCGGTGTTACTGCGATCCAAATGGGTGATGAGGTTCAGGCTATCCTTCATATGACAAATGATGGGGTCGAATCTGTTTCTCCCACAGATTATTACAGCGTATCCAAGTATGCTTACAGCCAGCTGGATAAGAGCGCGGCCAAGGAATCTTTGAAAGCCTTGTGTGCAAATCTGCTCAGATACGGTACTGCCGCACAAGTTTACAAGAACTATCGTACGGACTCTTATGTAGATGCCGCTATGACGGATGTACATAGAGCATACCTGACAGATCTTGAAACCGTTACCCTTACGGACTACAATCGTACCATTGGAGATCTGGCGAATCCGACAGTTCTGTGGCAAGGCAAGGCTTTGATCATGGACTCTAAGATCACTCTGAAATATGTTATCAATACTGCAGGCTTCTCCGGGGATGTCAACGAGCTTTCTCTGGTGCTCAGATATCATGATTACACCGGTGCGGAAAAGGTCGTTACCCTGACCAATCCCGTAAAGTACGGCACAAAGGATACTTGGTATGCCTTTGACTTCGACGGACTCCTGGCAGCAGAGCTCAGACAAGTGATTTCTGCGGCAATCTATCATGGGGAGACTCGTGTATCTCAGACTCTGGAATACAGCGTGGAATCTTATGGTTGCGGCCGTACGGGAGATCTGTTGGCTGTCTGTAAGGCAATGATCGCATATTCCGATATGGCACTGGCTTTCTTTCAAAACTAACCAATAAAATGAACCCACCTATGGAGCCTTTTGGTTCCGTAGGTGGGTTATCTTTATGATCAGATGTGTTTTGGACTTTAATCGTATACCTCCAACTTGTAACCGACCTTATATATGGTAACCAATTGCTTTTCCCAGCCAAGCTTTTTTCGGAGCCGTTGCACATGAAGATCCACTGTGCGACTGTTACCCATGTCATCACTTTCCCATACTCTCTCATAGATCCTATCCCGAGACAGTGGGATATTACGATTTCGCACAAATAAGAGTAGTAAATCAAATTCCTTATTGGTGAGAGATACGGGTATCCCCTCTTTCAAAACAATCATAGATTTGGGCACAATGGTTATATTGCCGACCGTATATTGCTCATCTCTTTTCCCCGCACGACGGAGGACACTTTCCATTCGTGCGATCAGTTCTGTGATATCAAAAGGTTTGACCAAATAATCGTCTGCACCTGCCCGTAGACCCCGCACGCGATCCCCGACGCTTCCCATGGCTGTAATAAAAATGACGGGGGTTCCCATGGGACGAACTTGTTCCATGAGCTCATAACCCGTTGCTCCCGGGAGTATGATATCCATTAGGATCAAATCAAAACTTTCGGATTCTATCAAATCAGCGGCTTCCAATCCATCTGTCACAGTAGTACATTGATATCCTCGAGCAGATAGATTTAGGTGGAGATGATCCGCAAAGACTTTTTCATCCTCAACAATCAATATTTTCATAATATTTCTCCTGTCTTTGGCATTGGTTTCGGTATAACAATGGATTGATTGTTCTGTTTTTTGTAAATTCTCTTAAAAGTATTTGACTTTTTAACAGGAATCCCGTAGAATATAATTAATCACCTATATAAGGAGGTCATATAATGGCATTCAATGAAAGTAAATACTTCTGGACCGATCGGAAACGATATATGGGAATGCCCTTGAGCTTTACACGGTATGCTCTGAGCGAGGATCGACTGTTCATTTCTGTAGGATTTTTCAGCGTAAAGGATGAAGAGATTCTTTTATATCGCGTGCGAGATATCAGCGTACAGCGGACTCTGTGGCAACGGATGTTCGGCGTCGGAACTATAACGATTTCCTCTTCGGACAAATCAACTCCCATTATTGTACTGAAGAATATCAAGGATCCTCTGGCGGTTAAGGAGCTGATCCACGAGAATGTTGAGGAAAACAAGATCAATCGTCGTATCCGTTTGGGTGAGATCGTGTCTATCGGTGATGATTCCGACGATGAACTGGATCCTGATTTTTCCGATGACGGTAACTGATTGTTAAAATTTCTTAAGGAATTTTCTCTCTGTGATAATTTCAAATCTTTGTAAAATTCTTGAAATTATCTTGCATTACTGTGGGAATTCTGATATAATTCTTTGGCTAATAATTGATAGGAGGTATTCTTTTTGGAAACACTGTTTGAAAATGTCAAAGTCTTTCTCCAGGCCGACGGCTGGATGATGATGCTTATGTGGCTCATCGGCGGCGTGCTGATCACCCTTGCCATTGTTAAGGATATGGAACCGTCCTTATTATTGCCCATCGGCTTTGGTGCCATTCTTATGAATTTGCCCAATGCGGATCTGGGTATCATTGAACTGTTGTATAACAGCGGTATCGCAAATGAGCTGTTCCCTCTCCTGCTTTTCATCGGTATCGGCGCAATGATCGATTTCGGACCTCTGCTGTCTAATCCGAAGCTAATGATCTTTGGTGCGGCGGCACAGTTTGGTATATTCTTTACATTCTTTATGGCAAGCCTCTTCGGCTTCGATATTCGCGATGCCGCTTCTATTGCAATCATCGGTGCGGCAGACGGCCCCACTTCTATTGTTGTTGCTACAAAGCTGGGTAGTGCTTATATCGGTGCTATTACCGTTGCGGCTTACTCTTACATGGCTCTGGTGCCTATTGTTCAGCCTCTTATTGTCAAGCTTTTGACCACCAAGAAGGAGCGTATGATCCGTATGCCTTATGAGGCTAAAGAGGTGTCTAAGACCACTCGCATCCTCTTCCCTGTTGTCATTACTGTAATTACCGGTATTTTTGCTCCCAGTGCTGTTTCTCTGATCGGATTCCTGATGTTCGGCAATCTGATCCGTGAATGCGGTGTTCTGAATTCTCTTTCCGAGACTGCACAGAAGCAGCTTGCAAATTTGATCACTCTGTTCCTTGGCATCTCTATTGCTGCTAATATGCGCTATGATGACTTCCTGAAGACCGAAACACTGCTGATCATGGGTCTTGGCCTGATTGCCTTTATCTTTGATACTGCCGGTGGCGTTATGGTTGCTAAGTTCATCAACATCTTCCTGCCTAAGGATAAGAAGCTGAATCCCATGATCGGTGCCGCAGGTATTTCTGCGTTCCCCATGTCTTCTCGTGTTATCCATAAGATGGGTCTGAAGGAAGATCCCAACAACTTCCTTCTTATGCACACCGTTGGCGTAAATGTTTCCGGACAGGTGGCATCCGTTATTGCAGGTGGACTCATTATGGGTTTGGTTTACACATTTGCGTAATAGGAGGATAATATAATGAATTCTATGATCATGCATCTTGCGGAAGAAACTGTAAAGACTATCCCCGATCGTGAGGCAACTATCCGTGAATCTCTCCTTTTGATGGCAGAAGGATGGGGCGGTATTTTCATCGTCATCTTTATTATGATGGTTTGCATCCTCATTCTGAATAAGGTTTTCAGTAAGATCAAGTAAAAACGATTTCCGACGGAGCAGACTGCTCCGTCGGTTTTTTATTATATCCGAAATAGTAGAAAGCTACCCGATATCAAATTGATATCGGGTAGCTTGTTATCAGCGAAAGTGTAAATTACTCGTCGTCCTCGTCGACCTCGTCGAAGTCGAACTCCAGAAGCTCATCACACTTGGGGCAATTGGTGGACTCCTTGAGAATGGTTTCTTCATCCAACTGGAGAACCTCGCCACAAGTGGGGCAAGTAACCTCGTAGATCACATCTTCGTCATACTCGAAATCCTCGTCCTCGTCATCTACGAATTCGTAATCGTCGTCCATGTCTTCGTCAAGATCTTCGTCATCTTCGTCCTCGATCTCATCCATAAGGAATTCTTCGATAGCGTCCAGATCTTCTTCGATCTCGTCAAGCTCGTCGGAAACGGCGAGAGCGTTTTCTTCAAGATCAGCGATAGTAGAGGTTACATCCTGCAACAGATCTACAATACCGGCAATCATCTTGCCTTCTGCAGTTTCGTTGCTCAGATTCAGACCGTCCATCAGTCCCTTGAGGTATGCGGACTTTTCAGAGAGTGTCATAATGAGGCTCCTTTCTTATGAAAGCAATTGAGTCTAAAAAATGTTGAGAGATTAGCCCTTTGCACGGCCCAGATATTCGCCGGTACGGGTGTCGATCTGGATACGGTCGCCTTCGTTAATGAAGAGAGGAACTTTAACCTCGGCACCGGTCTCTACGGTTGCGGGCTTCAGGGTGTTGGTAGCGGTGTTGCCTGCCAGACCGGGCTCGGTCTTGGTAATTTCCAGCTCAACAAAGTTGGGTGCTTCTACGCCGAAAACATTGCCCTTGTAGGACAGGACGGTGCAGGTGTCGTTTTCCTTAACGAACTTGAAGCTGGCATCCAGGATCTCAGCGTCGATGGGGATCATCTCGTAGGTATCGTTATCCATGAAGTAGTAGAGGTTGCCATCCTGGTAGGAATACTCCATCTTCTTGCGCTCAACATAAGCAGTGGGGTACTTGTCACTGGGGTTGAAAGTGGTTTCGGTCACGCCGCCGGTGATGACGTTACGCATCTTGACACGAACGAATGCAGCACCCTTGCCGGGCTTAACATGCTGGAATTCGATAATCTGCATGACTTTGCCTTCCATCTCGAAGGTAATACCATTTCTAAAATCGCCTGCTGAAATCATTTATTTGTCCTCCTATAATTCCCCAATTGGGGTAAAGTATACATAGTGCCTATATATTCTACTCTATATTTACGAAAAAAGCAAGTCCTATTCCGAAATATCTTTAGAATATATGTAAAAATATCTTATAAAATCAGCAATTCCTTGGGGCTGTGGGTGATATTTTCGCATCCGTCTTCGGTAACGATGACAACGTCTTCAATTCGAACGCCGAATTTACCCGGCAGATAGATTCCCGGTTCGGCGGAACAAACCGCACCAATAGGAAGAGGTTCCGTATTGCGAGCATTACAATTGGGGGCTTCGTGGATCTCAAGACCCAGAGAATGCCCGTAGCCGTGGCCGAAATACTCACCGTATCCTGCTTCTGCGATCACATTACGAGCGGCGGCATCTACATCCTTACCGGTTACGCCTGCTTTGGTTGCTTTGATACCGGCCAGCTGTGCGCGAAGAACGGTGTTATAGATGGCTTTCATTTCCTCTGTAGCATAGCCGATGGCTACGGTACGAGTCATGTCGGAGCAATAGCCTCCGAATATCACACCGAAGTCCATGGTGATGAAGTCCCCTTCTGCAATGGGATGATCTCCGGGAACTCCGTGAGGCATAGAGGTGTTGGGGCCGGCAACTACAATGGGATCAAAGGAGAGCCCTTCGGCTCCGTTTTTGTAGAGACAATAGATCAGTTCTGCGGCCAGTTCCTTTTCGGTCATGCCGACTTTAATACGGGGGCAGACTTCGGAGAAGGCTTTATCTGTGATGTCCTGTGCCTTTCTCATTCGTTCCAGCTCCCAGGGCTCCTTCTGTCCACGGAAGCCGTTGATCTGAGCCTGATAAGGTACGAAGGTAGCGTTTAATTTGCTTTCGAAGTTACGAAGTTCCGCTACGGTCAAATAGCTATCCTCAAAGCCTAATGCGGTGATTTCGAACTCTGCAATTGCGGTATTGAGGAGCTGGGATAAGGGATTGGAGGCGTTGAATTCAATAACCTCAAAACCGTGGATGTTGTTTTGCGCGGATTCGATGTAGCGACTATCGGTATAATATCTGGCGCCGTTTTTGCTTACGATGGCATAGCCTTCGGCGATGTCGAATTCAGCACCGTACATACGGCTGTAGCGAGAGGTCAAGAACAATCCCTGTACCTCATGGGACAGAATGGAACGATATTTTTCTAAATTGGTCATAATATATACTCCTATATAGTTTTATTAAAGAACTTTCCGATTTGCGGCTATAGATAAGAATGGGATCTCAAACACATGTCGAAGCTTTAGCCAGAAATTATGATTATGGATCGAGCGAACGATGATGGAGGGTATGCCTGCCAAATTGGCACCTAAAACATCTGTGAAGATCTGATCTCCGACTAAAGCGGCGTGAGTCTCCCCTGCTTCTTGTATGGCTTGGCGGATGCCTTTGGTTCCGGGTTTGTTTGCGTGAGTCACGCAAGGAATACCGTATTTAAGAGAAAAATCGGGAACACGAGATTTTTTGCTGTTGGATACGATACACAATCGGATGCCGGATTGTTTCATAAGCTCCATCCAGACCAATAACTCCTTGGTTGGTTCATTGGTCGTATATGGAAGCATGGTGTTGTCGAAATCCATTAATAGCAGACTGATGCCGAGGCGATTTAAAAACTCCGGAGAGATATCGGTGATTTTTGAAAAAATATATTTGGGAAGGAGCATGGTGGTATTCACATCCGATATATCATTTCAGAGAAGGTATAACCACTCTGATAGTCTATATTATAGCATTAAATTCCGCCTTTGTCTACAAAGAAATCGGCAGGAAATAATCTCCTGCCGATTTAGTTAACTATTATGCTCGGGGGTGAGCTTTGTTGTAAACATTTTTGAGGTTCTGCTTTACGATCTGTGTATATCTCTGCGTGGAAGATATATCGCTGTGTCCCAGCATTTCCTGTAAAGAATAGATATCGGCACCACGCTCCAAGAGATGAGCCGCAAAGCTATGTCTCAGGGTATGAGGGGTGATCTCTTTGCTGATATTGGCTTGCTTTTGATAAAACTTTATGATCTTCCAGAAGCCTTGCCGTGTCATTCGTTCTCCGCTCATATTCACAAACAGAGAAGTGCTCTCTCCGGAAACAGTGATTTGGGGACGAATGTCTCTGATGTAGACTTCCAGCGCTCTCACAGCCTCGGGATACAGGGGGATGATCCTGTTTTTGCCGTTACCCTCACAACGAATGAAGGAGCCGATCAAATTCACATCTCCAACATTCAGGGCGATCATTTCGCTAACTCTCATGCCCGTTGCATAGAGGGTTTCCAGCATGGCTTTATCTCGCAGGCCTTTATGGTCCTTGGTGTTGGGTTGTTTTAAGAGCTCTTCTACTTCCTGGCCGGATAGGATCTGAGGAAGCTTCTTTTCGGATTTTTGCTGATGAACATTCTGCACAGGATTCTCTTCTACCATATTCTCTGCCATCAAATAGCTGTAGAAGCTACGCAGTGAAGCAATGCCTCTGTTGATCGTGGCGGGGGACTTCCCTTTGTTTGCTAAGTATTGGGTATATCGACAAATGCAATCGTGATCACAGGCACAAAGTTCGATGTCTTCTGTGTCGGTCATGTAATCGCGGAATTGTCTGATATCGCGCATGTATGAGGCAACCGTATTTTCGGAAGCGTGTTTTGTATTAAGCAGATAATTTTCAAAAGCGATGACGGGGTTCAAATACGGCTCACCTCCTGTTTTGAAAAATCAATATATAGTAGCAGAACTTCACATACTGTACAAGGTGTAGTAAAAATCGGAAATTTTCAAACTTTTTTGAGACTCTGTAACATACTATACCTCAAAAAACGAATAATTTCAATACTTTTTCCAAAATTTATAAATTTTTGTATATTATGCACATAAATTATGTTTACCCATTATGTAAACCGAAGTAACCAATTATAGGTTATAACGATGATTCTTTTGTAAGGCTTCAAAATATAGTGATATATCGAATAAAAGCTACGATATATGGTGCAAAAATGAATTGCAAGATTTCTTGCAATTATCCATTATCGATTTATGCAATTTTACCTTTTTTGATGTTTGCTACAAAACTTCCTATAACTCCTCCTATCAAAAGCCAAAGAAGCATGCTTCCTATTTGGGAAAAGGGTTCACCAAAAAACAGTAGATTTCCCATAAACAGCATAAGACTGAATCCAATCACATTGATCAGTCCGCACAGGAACCGGTGTCTGGGCGCAAGGCGTGCACCTCTGTACGCTCCATAAACAGCTACCACAGTTGCAATAATGTAGGGCAAATATTCCACTGCGGATTCCGGTATTTTACCCCATAATAAAAACTTTGCTGCTATTAGACATAGACCAATGGTCAATATCGGCATTTGATATAATGTACTCCATGGGGAACGCGATGTACCTCTCCCCTTCCCTGCTTTTCTCACAAGCATCTCCTCCTTTTGCTACAGCCTATGTTTAATGGGATCGATCTATTCCTAAATATAAAAAAGCTACCGTTTCTTATGAAACGGTAGCTGAAAGTTTATATGGGTGATTAAAGCTTGGACTTCATGTCAGAGAGTCGTTCCAAAGCTGTGTAAAGGGTCTCGTCCTTCTTAGCAAAGTGCATACGGACGATGTTGCGGACATCTTCCTTAAAGAAAGAGGTTCCGGGAACGGTAGCAACGCCGACTTTCCGTGCGAGCTCTTCGCAGAATTCTACATCTGTCTGTCCCTTTTTGAGGAAGGGGCCGATATCTGCCAGAACGAAGTATGCACCCTGGGGATCGGTATAAGGAATGCCGATGCGATCCAAGCCCTCGGTAAAGAGCTTCTTCATATGGGCGTAATGATCACCGAATTCCTTATAGTAGGAGTCGGGCATTTCCAGACCGACTACAGCGGCTTCCATTAAGGGAGAAGCGGCACCGACAGTATTGAAGTCATGGTACTGCTTGATCCGATCCATGAGATGCTTGGGAGCGATGGCATAGCCCAATCTCCAGCCGGTAATGGAGTAGGTCTTGGAAAGTGTGCTACAAGATACGGTTCTTTCCCACATGCCGGGGATGCTGTTCATATAGGTATGCTCGTGGCCTTCATAAATAATGTGCTCATAGACCTCGTCCATGATAACATAGGTATCGTATCGGATAGCCAGCTCAGCGATCTGCTCCAGCTCCTGACGAGTAAAGACCTTACCGCTGGGATTAGAGGGGTTGCAGATCAAAATTGCCTTTGCACCCTGCTTAAAGGCGTCTTCCAGCACGTTGGGATCATAATCAAATGTGGGAGGTACCAGAGGTACAAATATAGGCTCACAGCCAACCAGCAGAGTCTGAGCTCTGTAGTTTTCGAAGTAGGGAGAGAACATAATGATCTTATCCCCGGGATTGGTCAGTGCGAACAGGGTGTCGACCATAGCTTCTGTGGAGCCGATGGTAACGACGACCTCTGTGTCGGGATCGATGGTTCTACCCATGAAACGACCGCACTTGTTGGCAAGAGCACGACGGAAGTTGGGAGCACCCATTGTAATGGGATACTGGTGAGGACCGATGGCGCTGATCTCTGCCAGACGATCGGTTAGAGCCTTGGGAGGATCAAAATCCGGGAATCCCTGTGCTAGATTGATGGCGTTGCAATCGATGGCGATACGGGTCATTCGGCGAATGACGGAGTCGGTGAAATATTGGGTTTTTCTGCTTAATTCTTGCATAATTGACCTCTTTCTGTTCTTAGCAGATGCCGATACGGTCTGCGGTAAGAGTTTCCATATTATTAGTTTTCAACAGCTCCAGAAGCTTTTCTTCATCGGAGGCTCGGATGACCATATAAGCTTTTGCATGGTCACGCTGGATCAGGGAGTACATATATTCGATATCAATGCCGGACTCTGCCATGAGAGACAGCATGTTAGACAGTCCACCGGGTTCGTCGGGAACAGCTATCAAAGCGACCTCATTGACACTAACGATACAGTTTAGCTTGGATAATGTATTTTTAGCCTTTTCGATATTATCAACAAGCATGCGGAGAATACCGAAATCTGTGGTATCGGCTATAGAGATCGCTCGAATATCAATGTTTTCATCAGCGAGAGATTTAACGATGGATGCGATCTTACCTGCACGATTCTGGATAAATACAGAAAGCTGTTTTACCATGAGACATATCTCCTTTCGTTCTTGTGAATCAATCCAAGAGCTTACGCTTATCGATGACGCGGACAGCCTTGCCTTCGGAACGAGGAATGGAATTAGGCTCCATAAGAGTGACCTTTGCGGCGACACCCAGAAGGTTCTTCAGTGCATCGGCAAGTTCCTTTTCCTTTTTGGCCAGACCCTTGATGGTATCGGTAAAGGTTTCGTTATTGATCTCCACCTGAACTTCGATGCTATCAAAGTTGTTGGCACGATCAACGATAATACGATAGTTTGCAGTATATCCCTTCTCCAGAAGTACGGTTTCGATCTGGGAGGGGAAAACATTCACGCCGCGGATAATGAGCATGTCATCGGTTCTGCCACGGGGCTTGGTCATCTTGACCAGTGTTCTGCCACAGGAGCAGGGCTTACGAGTGATCACGCCGATGTCTCTGGTGCGATAGCGGAGGATGGGGAATGCTTCCTTGGTGATGCAAGTAAATACCAGCTCACCCTGGGTATCTTCGGGGAGAACCTCCCCTGTGTCGGGATTAATGACTTCTACAATAAAATGGTCTTCGTTGATGTGCATACCCTTTTGCTCTGTACACTCGAATGCAACACCGGGACCCAGGATCTCAGTCAAGCCGTAAATGTCGAAGGCCTTCAGACCCAGCATTTCCTGGATCTGTTCACGCATTTCGTTGGTCCAAGGCTCAGCACCGAACACGCCTGCCTTCAGAGAAATATCATCCTTGGTCATGCCGCTGGCGTAAAGGGTTTCGGCAATGTGGAGTGCATAGGAAGGTGTACAGCAAAGGATGGTAGAACCGAAATCCTTCAGAATGGTAACCTGTCTCTGGGTATTGCCGGAGGATACAGGAACTGTAGTTGCACCGATCTTTTTGGCACCGCCGTCGGCACCTAAACCACCGGTGAAGAGTCCGTAGCCATAGGAAACATGGACGATATCCTCTTCGGTACAACCGGCGGCGGTTAAGGCACGGGCTACACAGGTGTCCCAAAGCTCCAGATCGTTACGGGTGTAGCCGACAACGATCTGCTTGCCTGTAGTACCGCTGGATGCATGAAGACGAACGATATCTTTCATAGGTGCGGCAAAGAGACCAAAGGGATAGGTGTCGCGGAGATCCTGTTTATAGCTGAAAGGTAACTTTTTCAGATCGTCGATGGTTTGAATATCTTCGGGAGTGACTCCAACCTCGATCATCTTATTACGATAGAAAGGAACATTATCATAGACGCGCTTTACGGTAGCAGAAAGACGCTCGTTCTGAAGTGCAACAATGGTTTCTCTTGAGGCAGTTTCAATTTCCGGGTTATAGTACTTTTCCATAGTTTTTCTTTCCGAGCGTATAGGCTCTGCGGTTTAATTCTAAAAATGCTTTGGGAACGGTTTCTTCCAATACGGAGAATACTTCTTCGTCTGTGAAATCAAAGTACCAGGACAATCTGCCCAGAAGCACCATATTAACAGCCTTCGGACTACCTGCTTCCATAGCAAGGCTGAGAGCATCAAAGCCATCGAAGTTAAAGCCTTCTTTTTGGAATTCTTCTTCTATACCTTCGGGATAAGATGTGGCACCGGTAATGACGGGCATAGGATCGATCTTCTGGGTATTGGCGATCAATCTTCCACCGGACTTGAGCCAACGGGACCAGCGAGCAGCTTCCAGAAGTTCAAATGCAAGGATGAAATCAGCTTCGCCTACATCAATGATGGGAGAATATACCTTCTCCCCAAAGCGTACATAGGTTACGACACTGCCACCACGCTGGCTCATGCCATGGACCTCGGATACCTTAACATCCATACCTCTGTTTACGAGGAGCTTGCCCAAAACTTTACTTGCCAGCAGGGTTCCCTGACCGCCGACACCGACGATCATAATATTCTTAGTGGTATTGATTTTATTAGTCATTACTCGTTACCTCCAATAGCCTTTACTTTGCAGAGCTGACTGCAAATGCCACAGCCGGTGCAAAGGGTATTGTCGATCTCAGCCTTGCCGTCCTTCATGCGAATTGCGGGACAGCCTGCCTTCATGCACATTTTGCAGCCGATGCATTTGGTGGTATCTACCTTGATAGGTCCGTTGTGCTTGACATATTTCAGCAGAGCACAGGGACGACGAGCGATAATCACCGAGGGCTCGTTTGCGGACAATTCTTCTCGAATCGCTTCCTCACAGGACTTTAGGTCGTAGGGGTCAACGACACGAACTCTGGCGATACCCAATGCGTGGCAAAGTGCTTCCAAATCGACCTTTGCCGCCGGATCGCCCTTAAGATTGAAGCCGGTGGTGGGATTCTGCTGATGTCCGGTCATGCCTGTAATGGAATTGTCCAGGATGATCACGGTGCTATTGGAATTGTTGTAGGCAATGTTTACGAGACCGGTCATGCCGGAATGCATAAAGGTGGAGTCTCCGATAACAGCAACGGTTTTAGAAGCGGAGTCCTCCCCTGTTGCCTTCAGGAAGCCGTGGATGCCGGAAATGGAAGCACCCATGCAGACAACTGCATCCAAGGAGTTTAAGGGAGCGATAGCACCTAAGGTATAGCATCCGATATCACCGATAACAGTCAGTTTCAGCTTTGACAGCACATAGTAAATGCCGCGGTGAGGACAACCGGCACAGAGTGCGGGAGGTCTGTTGGGGATCTCTCGATCCAGAGCAGTGCCGTCTGCGTGGGGCAAAGACAAACCCTTGGCAACCAGGCTCTGAGAAAGTTCTCCAATACGAGAGAATCGCTCTTTTCCCTCCACTGTCAAGCCAATGGTCTTGCAGTAGTCTTCGATAAAGCTATCCCCTTCTTCTACAACGATCACCTTTTCTACCTGAGAGCAGAATTCACGGAGAAGAACTTCGGAAAGGGGCCAAGTCATGCCCAGCTTAAGTACAGATACATCGTCGCCACAGACTTCCTTTACATACTGATAGCAGGTAGATGCTGTGATGATACCCAATTTTCGTTCGGTACCCCACTCGATCCGATTAAAAGGTGCTTTATATGCATACTCGGCCAGGGCACGATCTCTCTGCTCTATCATGGGACGACGGAGCTTTGCATAACCGGGCATCATAATATACTTGGAGGGGCTCTTGACATAGGGCTTTGCGGGAGCTTCTTCTCGGGGGCTAAGTTCGGCAATGCTCTGGCTATGTGCAACGCGAGTGCACATTCTGACAATGACAGGAGTGTCAAAGGTCTCGGATAATTCGTAGGCAGCCTTTACAAGAGAAAGAGCGTCTTGGGAATCAGAGGGCTCCAACACAGGCAGATGTGTGGCTTTTCCGTAATTACGGGAATCCTGTTCATTCTGAGAACTATGCATTCCGGGATCGTCGGCTACACCGATGACCATACCGGCATTGACGCCCGTATAAGAAATGGTAAACATTGGGTCAGCAGCGACATTCATACCGACATGCTTCATACCGCAGAAGCTACGCTTTCCTGCCAATGCCGCGCCGAAAGCGGCTTCCATAGCGACCTTTTCGTTAGGGGCCCACTCGGCATAGATCTCAGGATACTTGGCTACAGATTCTGTGATCTCTGTGCTGGGAGTGCCCGGATAAGAAGAAACAAAGCTACAACCCGCTTCGTACAATCCACGAGCAAAAGCGTCATTTCCAAGAATCAATTTTTTCATATAATCCCTCCAGGAAATTGTTTATATATCCGAAGCAGGATTCTGAAGATTAAGAGACTCCGAATAAAAGTTCCTGCTTTCTATATACCCTATACTTTATCACTTTTTTTCGATATAGTCAAGGATTTTTGTATGTAGTAGTGCAACTTACTGTATAATTATAAGTGATTGGAAAGTGAAATGTCATACTTAGGAAAATATTACTTGATAGTAACTGAAAATAATGATATAATTAAATAGATTGAAATATAAATCTGAAAGGATTGCTACAAATGACCACTATTGATATTTATTCCGGATTTTTGGGTGCCGGAAAAACGACTCTAATTAAGAAGATGCTCAAAGAAGCCTATGTGGGAGAACAGATCGTTCTGATCGAAAATGAATTCGGTGAGATCGGTATTGACGGTGGCTTCCTGCAGGAAGCAGGAGTCCGTGTGAATGAGATGAATTCCGGTTGTATTTGCTGTTCGTTGGTTGGTGATTTCGGTAAGGCACTGACCCAGGTTATCCAAGATTATCACCCTGATCGGATCCTGATCGAACCCTCCGGTGTAGGTAAGCTCTCCGATGTTGTAGGTGCTGTAGAGCGTGTGGCTGATGAAAATGTTCGTCTCGGAAGCTTTGTAACTGTAGCGGATGCTACTAAATGCAAGATTTATATGAAAAATTTCGGGGAGTTCTATGCCAATCAGATCGAGACGGCAGGAACGATCCTCCTCAGTCGAACCGCAACCATATCCGAAGAAAAATTGGATACCGCCTTGGCAATTCTGAGAGAGCACAATCCGAAGGCTCTGATCCTGACCACTCCTTGGGATCAATTGACCGGTAAGCAAATCAGGGATGCTATGGAAGGCCAGGATTCCCTTTCTCGTGAGCTGGAAGAAATGCTCCAGGAACAGGTTCACCATCATGATCATGATGAGCACTGTGCTTGCTCCCATTGTGCCGGAGAACATCATGATCATGAGCATCACCATCACCATGATCATGGAGAAGAATGCCACTGCCATGAATGCGAATCTCATCATGAGCATGAGCACCATCATGAACATGAACACCATCATGAACATGAACACCATCATGAACATGAACACCATCATGAGCATGGAGAAGAATGCCACTGTCATGAATGCGAATCTCATCATGACCACGATCACCATCACCATGGTCATCATCATGCCGATGATGTTTTTACCAGCTGGGGTATCGAAACTGCCAAGAAATTTACGAAGGACGAGCTGACTGCGATCCTGAATGATCTGGATGAAGAAGAGACCTACGGCATCGTTCTCCGTGCAAAGGGTATTGTAGCGGCTGAGGATGGAACATGGATCCACTTTGATCATGTTCCCGGTGAAATCGACATTCGTACCGGTGGAGCCGCCGTTATCGGCCGTCTCTGTGTCATCGGTTCCAAGCTCTGCGAAAAGTCTATTGCTCGTCGCTTCGGCGTATAAGGAGGTTTCAGCAGTATGCCCATTCCTGTATATGCTTTTACCGGCTTTTTGGATTCCGGAAAAACAAAATTCATTCAGGAGACTCTTTGCGATCCTCGATTCAATGCAGGTGAACGCACTCTCCTCTTGATCTGTGAGGAGGGCGAAGAGGAGTATAATATTAAACCCTATCCCCAAAAGAATGTATATTTTGAAGTGATCGATCAAGATGATGTCACAACAGAACAATTGGATGCATTATATCGTAAGCATCGGGCAGAGCGCGTAGTTGTTGAGCTGAACGGAATGCTTCCCGCCGAGACCTTTTATGAAAAAATGCCTCTTGATTGGCAGGTCGCACAGGAAGTGATGTTTGCTGACGGTACAACGATCCTTGCATACAATACAAATATGAGATCCCTCGTTGTAAACAAGCTTATGGGCTGTGAAATGGTAGTTTTCAATCGTCTTGCTCCTAAGACGGACATTATGCCTTTCCACAAGCTTGCAAGAGCCGTAAACCGTCGTGTTGCTATTTTATACGAGTATACGGACGGTACCACCAAAATGGATGATATCGAAGATCCCCTGCCCTTTGACATCAATGCTCCTGTGATCCGGGTCAAGGATGAGGATTATGCTCTTTTCTATCGGGATATTGTTGAAAATCCCAAAAAGTATAAGGGCAAGACCGTATGCTTCAAGGCACAGGTCGCTAAGCTTCGGAAAGAAAAGGTTGGTTTCTTTGCTCCCGGCCGTTTTGTTATGACATGCTGTGCAGATGATATTGAATTTATGGGTATTCCCTGTAAGTACGAGAATGCACAGGAGCTAAAAGCCAGAGCGTGGATCCAACTGACAGCGAATATCGATGTACGGTTCCATTCTATCTATAAAGGAATCGGAGCGGTATTACAAGCAACTAAGATCGAGGACGCAGAAGCTCCCGAACAGGATGTTGCTACATTCTGAGTAAAGTAATAAACCGGAATCGAGAAATCCCCTCTCGATTCCGGTTTTTATTTATCTCTTCTTTAAATAGGTGTTTCTTAGATAACGGAAGGTTGCGTCTTCTCCCTTTTCTTTCAACATAGTGAGAACGGTAACGAGATCATCTCGAGTCTTGGGATGCATCATGGTAAGATCTCGGCCTTCGGCAGAGTTGATCAAATAATGCAGTGCATCAGCTTGCGTATACTTTTCACCGTTATAGATCTTACAGGCGGCAATGCGATCCATGACCATTTCCACAAAATACCTTGGCGGCATTTCTACAGGCTCATATCTGCGAGTTTTTGTGCTGAGATCTGTCCAGTATTCAAAATGGTGCTTGTTTCTGCCCTTGTGATGCATCCAGGCTGTAGAATAACCATTGAGCTCACGCTCTCTGGAATTGGGGCTACGGGTACCCTGAAAATATTTGATCCCCACGCGAAATTCTGTTGGTGTATATTTGGACAAGTCATGGATCAAGCCCTGCCAATACAATCCTACACGGAAGCAATGACTCCGAACCTTCCAACGATGTTTTGTTATAGTGATAAAATGTCGAATCCCGTTCATGTGTATACATCCCTTTGGTTTGATAACTTTATTATACTCTTCTTTCGTGTTCCAGTCAACAGTTGTTTCTTTCTCCCCTGTTCTATGCTATACAGTATCTTGTAGGGCAGTTCGAAGTTTTTGTAAGGCTTTCTTCTCTATTCGACTAACATAGCTTCTACTGATATGGAGAATATCTGCAACATCGTTCTGGGTCAATGGCTCTTGCCCTTTTAGACCGTATCTTAGAGTAATCACTCGTTGCTCCCGTGGTGTTAAGGTATACTTCACTGCTTTATAGAGCTTTTGCACCGTTTCACGCTCGGAATATTGTTCTGCCAAATCTTCATCGGAACAGATTACATCCATAAATGACAATGGAGATCCGTCACTGCCTGTTTCTATAAAATCCGAGAGTGAGACATCCCCGAGGGTTTTCTTTTGGGATCGAAAATGCATTAATATCTCGTTTTCGATACATCGGGCGGCGTAAGTGGCGAGGCGGGCGCCTTTTTCTGCTTTGAATGTAGAGATGCCTTTGATAAGCCCTATGGTTCCGATTGATATTAGATCTTCTTGGTCAGCGGATAGAGCGTAATATTTTTTCATAATATGTGCTACCAATCGGAGATTTCGTTCTACAAGTATGTTTCTTGCTTCCAAGTCTCCCTGCGCAACTAAAGATAGATAATGCTGCTCTTCCTCTTTGGTCAGAGGTTTAGGGAAAGAGCCGGGAGAATCAGAGATTCGTAGCGAGTACAGCAAAGTACTAAGCATAAGCCAAACTGCTGCACTAAGCATAATACCACCTCCGAAATAAGCATATTCGAGGGCGGCAAGTCCCTATACGGATATTTAATCAGAAATAAAAATTATGCCCCCGATGATCGAGGGCATAATTTTTATGAATGTTTGGAGAACAGCTGAAGGGCATTTTGTGTGGTGACCCGTTCTACTTCTTCAACGGTGATCCCCTTAATTTGCGCGATCCGTTCTGCAATACAAGGTATGATTAAGGGCGTGTTTCTAACTTTCTGCCATTGCTTCTTTGAGATCCCTGCCGGCTTTTCGGGTTTTACATAAGGACCGTCGGTTTCTAATAGAATAGATTCCAAAGGTGTTTGCAAGACCGCGTTTTCTAAGTCCGCTGTACTTTGACCGGATTGCAACAAGCTACCGCCGATCCCCAACATAAGGCCGAATTCTTCCGTATAAATCCGAGCTGTGGTGGCATCTCCTCTGAAGCAGTGGCATACACCACCGTGAATCCGTTTCTTGTATCTCCGCAGAACAGAAATGGCATTTCGATCGGCGTTGCGAATATGTAAGATCAAAGGGAGAGCCAGTTTGTGAGCCAATTGCAGCTGCCATAGAAACCATAGATATTGTCTGAATCGATGCTGTTCTCTTCTGGGGTGGTGAAAGTCCAATCCAAGTTCTCCAATGGCGACAACTTCCGGAAGGGTTGCCATACTACGAATGATCTTTCTGCATCGGAATGGTGTTTTACGAACTCTTGTAGGATGGATTCCGATGGCAGGTAGCAAAATATTGGGATCTTGATTGTGAAGTTCTAACAGTTTGGCGTTTGATTCCAAATCGATTCCCGGCTCGATAAACATACCGATATCTGCAGCCTCTGACATATATATCAGAGCATCTCTGGATACGGAATGCAGGATGGGAAAGTCTTCTGCCTGTCCGTCTATAGCAGGAAAATTATGATCATATAATCTGTGAGATAGATGAATATGGGAGTCGATGTACAAAAGGGTTCCTCCTATATATCTTGTTCTTCGTATGTATTATGATAAATTATTTGCTGCTATTTCCCAGGAAATATGCCTTAGCGGAATCACTGTAAGCGAACAGGGCTTTGCAGACAGTTCCAAGTGCGCCGGTTTTATTTGCACCGTAGGTATCCGCGCTATATTGCAAGGTAGCTGAAACAGGTACATCTTGGAAATAGATCTGTGCAGAAACAACGGTTCGTAGTTCTGCAGCTAAGAGAGCATCCATGGTAAAGGCGTAAAATCCGTAACCGGAATGATACAGTTCGGCATTGTCAATGATCAGGCTCTTGTCATTGCCCTTAGTGTCTTTATAGCTGACCCGCAAGCTAAGCTGATCGATGGCATCTGCATAGATTCCCGGAGAGAAGATAAACTTGATACAAACCTTGGATTCCAGATCCAGAGCTTTGCCTTCCCAACGGATGGTTGCATTTTCAAGATCGTTAAGGACATTGTTGGTAATGTTGAAGACTACGGAATCCATGTCGGACAAGAAGGATTTGTGTTCTTCCGACATGTTATAGTCAGCAAGGGCATCGGTACGGTAGTTCTTAAAAATCTGAGCCTTTGCGCCATAACGAAGAAGATCTGCACAAAGGGTCTTAAGAGCGGCAGGTCTTTCTGCACGGTTCATCTGAGAATAGGCGTAGTCTGCAATGCTGTATTCATCTAAAGGCGAATAGTAAGGCTGACCATCCTTGATACCATAGAGTGTGGTAGAAATACGATTATTCATTTGTACGGCGGTCAATCCGTTCAGAGCAAAATAATAGTAATTACCGTTTTCTACAGGAAGGATCCGAGTCGTGGCAGTGCCGGTTATTTCGTTTCCTTCATAGATGTCCATGACACATTCTGCATAGACGGTGGACATATCGTAACCTTCCAACACGGTCTTGGATACTGCAAAGTTAACAGAGATATCACTTGCCAGATTCAGAGAGTGACCCATCTTCAGTTCGGGCATGAGAATGGGTTCCAAAACCTTAGGTTCGCCGCAGATGCAGTTACCGGTTGTAAAGTTATGGACATCTGTTTCCAGAAGTGTGCAACGAGAGCAAGAAATGCTGTGAATTTCTTTACTTTGGGAAGTATATTGAAGATCGTGGCCTAAAGAATCGGTCTCGTCACCTACTGTAGTCTCATTACAAGTGGTACAGGTATAGGTTGTGAACCCGCCTTCTGTACAAGTGGCAGGGGTGACAACGGCATTGATGGTGTGTCCTAAGGCAGGGGTGATCTCCCCTGTTGTGACTTCGTTACAGAGGGTACAGGTAAATGTAGTGTAACCGCCGGTCGTACAGGAAGGAGAAGTCACATCGGATACGAGAGAATGTCCTAATGCAGGAGTGGTATCCCCTATCGTAACCTGGTTGCAACGTGTACAGGTATGGGTCGTATAGCCTTCTGCCGTGCAGGTAGGCGCAGTGACAACAGAGGTCAGAGCATGGCCGAGAGCCGCAGTTTGTGCGCCGGTATAGGTAGACTTACACATGGTGCAGGTATAAGTTGTATAGCCTGCGGCGGTACAAGTAGGCGCGGTCACTTTGGGAGAAGAAGCTGCAGTATGTGTATGAGAACTCTTAGGAACATAAATCTTAAAGTTCTTGTAGATGTCATCCTGTGTTTTACCGGTGATGGCTTCGCCGGAGGTCAGGGAGATATTAAAGGCACGCAGGGTGTAGCTTCCCCACCACGATGACGTAACAATTGTAGAGTAACGGGTAACAACAGTCGGTCTTGTTCCGGTCTGTAAAACATCCTTGACCCATCCCTCGGGACGATATTGGTAGCT
>JAZOXB010000279.1:0-6422 GCA_045659585.1 Faecousia sp.
AAAAGAACTTTGGCTTGCAGGGAACCGGTGGGGGTGTTTAGCAGATCGATCGCATCGGATGCGGCACCGCATAAAATCGCATACATTTTTTGATAATGTTCTATGGTCATGTTCTGACGACTCCTTTCTGTTCTTTTTAAGTAAATAATAGACAATTCTTGTCTTTATGTCAATAGAAAGTTTCCGTCTAACATACAATATCTCCGAGGTGAGAGAAATGAAGGTAACCTTCGGAGAGCGAGTGCGAGGCTTGAGAGAAGATCGTGACATGAATCAGACAGAATTGGGTAAAGCGGTAAACATGACCCAACGAAAAGTGTCTTATATGGAATGCGGAAAATGTGAGCCAAGCTTGGATGATATCAGAGCGATCTGCGATTTCTTCAAGGTTTCCGCAGATTACTTATTGGATATTCCCAGACATTACCGTAGATAAAAGCGGGATGGGATATATTCCTTTGTTCCATGGACTATAAACAGCAGATAAAAGAGGTCACCTCCGTTTTGGGAGGCGACCTCTTTTGTGGATTTATAAATAAAGGGATTCCTTTAGGGCTTACGGATGAACAGGTTGATCACCAGAGCTACGGCGGTCAGAGCCAGGAGCATGAGGAAGGGAGCGGTATAGTTCCCGGCGGCTTCCAGAAGCTTGCCGGACAGGGTGGCGATAAAGGAACCGCCCATAACGGTAAAGGTCATGAGAGCCATATTGTTGGAATAGTGCTTCATGCCGTAGAAAGAGGATGTAAAGGCGGCGGTAATGGTGGGGCAGGAGCCGTAAGACATACCTGTCAGACACAGACCTGCAATGCAGATAGGCAGGGAACCGATAGACACTGCCCACAGGGTGATCCCTGCGGCACAGATGGTAAGGCCGTTTGCAAGGAGCATGGTTTTCCGACGACCCAGAGTATCGAAGATCGCACCTGTCAGGATCCGTCCTACACCGTTGCATACGGAAAGGACACCTACCAGAGTTACAGCCAAAGACTCCGTAGCATGGACGGACAGTGCCAGATCCTTGGCGAAGCTGATCACAGAGCTACCCACAGCCGCCAGGAAGGAAATGCACACAAAGGCCATCCAGAAGGAGGGACGACGGAGCATCTGTCCGGAGGTGTAGTCTTTTCTTTCGAAATCTTCGGAACCGGCGGTTTTCGCCTTCTTAGGCTGGGGAAGAACGGTGTCTGCCTCCGGCTTCTTCAGAAGGAGGGCGGCAAGGATCAGAACGGCACCGATGGCAAGTCCCAGAAGGACATAGGTCTTCCGCCAACCTACGGTACTGCGGAACAGAGCGTCTGCCACATTGCCCAGAACCAGAGCGGAGGCACCGAAGCCCATCATGAGGCAACCGGAGCAAAGACCCTTCTTATCCGGAAACCATGCACTGACTGTGGCAATGACCACATTATAGGAAATGCCGATGCCCAGACCTGCCAGCACACCGTAGGTGCCGTAGAGCAGGAGAACAGAGGAACCGCTTAAGAGGGAGGTCAGACCGAAGCCCAGAGCGGTCAGGAGACCGGAGACCATGATAGCCACCCGATGACCTAGGCCTTTGTTGATCCGAGCACCTAAGAGACCGCCCAGACAGAAAAAGCACATGGCAAGGGTGAAATTCAATGTTAGATCCGATGTGCTCCATTGGAATTCCGAGCCGAAGGGAGCCTTTAGAATGGACCAGGCATAGAGAACGCCGGCGAACAGCATGGCGATGACGCCGACGCATAAATAGAACCAACGACGATTTGTGTTTTTCATGGAAATGCTCCTTGTTTTTTGGTTCTTCCATTATAACACAAGGAAGGAGCGAATGCAACAATCTAACCACAATATTCCCTTTAAAGAGACGAAAAACCCGTAAAGCAGGGAAAAAACACACAATGATACGGAAAAATAAAGGAAAAAAGTTGAAACAAGGTAGAGTGCTGTGCATTTTTTATAATTAGAATCGGAAAAATGTGTTGCAATTTGTGCCATTTGTGGTAAAATAAATCCAAGATATTTCTAAGGTATCTATATTTGAAAACAGGAGGACACCCTATGCACTGCAGAAAGCTCTTATCCCTGCTCCTGGCTGTCAGTATGATCCTGGGTATGTTTGTGATTTACCCCGGTGCGGCCGCCCCCACATCCCTTACCACCGATCAGCTCATTTCCGCCGCTTCTTCCGTCAATGAGAAGCTGGAGAAATACATCCAAATGGGCGAAAAGACTCCCGATGGTACCTATGTACAATTCCCTTACCCCTCTGCCCTTTCCATTGCAGGCAGTGAGGTAGAAGGTGTTGCGTACATCCTCATGGTTGCCCGTGCTGTTGTGGCATTGGCACAGGGACAGGCAACCTCCACTGTGATTCCCTACGGTGCAGTGACTCTGGAAAAAGATCTGATCTCTTGCAGCTCCGGCAATACTTTGAACCGCGGTCAGTATCTGGAACTGGCAGAGCGAATCGTCATTTATGCAGAGGCTACCGGCGGAAGACTTCCTTCCTCCTTTAACAATCCCACCGACGGTGCCAATGATTATGATGGACGGATCTCCGCATACTCCGCCGCTCATGCTCTGACCGAGGTTCTGGAAAGCTACGGTGCAAATAAGACCCTTCCCGACACTGTTACCTTCCTGCCTACAAGCTATCAGGGCGATGTTGCCGAGCCGGAGCCGGAACCTACGGAGCCGGAACCCACTGAGCCCGAAAAGCCCATGGACTGGTATGCCGAGACCATTGCCGCTGCTGTAAAGGTCAAGTCCACCATGGATGGAAAGGTACTTCCTTCCAACATTAAGGTCGGCGATGTTACCGTAACTACGGGACAGTATCTGTACTTGGCTTGCCACGTAACCGTTGGCTTGAGCAAGGGTCAGACTACCGGCACCCTTACTGTTCCCCCCTCCAACGAACCGGAGAATCCCGCCGGCACCGCAACCGGCAAGGTTTATCTGTCCGACTATGTTTCCATGGCACAGAAGATCATCACCTTCGTAGAGACCTATGTTCAGCCCCCCAACTATGCAACCAGCAGTTCCATCGGTGCGGTGCACTACTATGATATAGTCCACATGTACACCAAGATCCTGAACTACTACAACAGCAATGGTGCTCTGCCTAACTACAACACCGTAGAGGGTTGGCGTGGCACCTATAAGCAGACCACCGTTTCCATCGACGATGAAGCAGAAAAGGTCACAAAGGCAGTATCTCTGTCTGAGGAAAAGCCCGCCACCAAGGCAGGTAACCTGGGCTACGATGATATGGTTGTTGCCGACTGGATCTTCACCGATACTGTCATCGCCCGTGGCACCAACGGCGCCGCAAAGCTCATGGAAGACTACTATAAGGCAGGTATCACCGATGTATACCTCCTGTGTAAGGGTTTGGCAGGCAAGGTCGCCTGGGCATCCAAGGTCGCCGGCACTGTCCGTGAAAGCTCTACCCGTGACTACCTCCGGGAGGTCTGTGATGCCGCTAAGCCCTATGGCATCCGTGTCCATCCTTGGATCATGGGCTCCCGTGATACCAACTACATTAACAAGAACGGCTCAAGCTGTGCCTTCTATCATTTCCGCGTAGGTACCTCTAACGAGGTCAACCAGTACCTGAACCTCCGCGATCCCGGCTACAAGGCTTATACCGCTGAGCTGATTCGTGAACTGGTTGCCAACTACGACATCGCCGGTATCCATCTGGATACCATCCGCTACGGTGCTCTGTACTATGACTGGGGTGCAAATACCCGTCAGGAACTGATCAACCGCTACGGCATCACCAAGGCCGAGTACAATGCTGCTGTTAAGTCCATGTGTGCCTCTATCGGCTACGGCTACAGCATCAACTCCGAAGGCTACTATGTCTACGGCTCTTCCTACTCCGCATCCGGTGCGGAATTCGGCAGTGTTATTTTCGGTAGCGGTTCTACCGACGCCCAGAACGGCGTTAAGAAGATCGCTCAGCTCCGTAAGGACACCGTTACGGAGTTTATGCAGATGGTTCGCGATGCCGCCGGCGAGGATAAGATCATTTCCTGTGCCATTATGCCCGAGACTTGCAACAACGCTTACGAAGCCGCCCTTTACGGCCAGAGCCCCGCAGAGCTGGCAGATGTGGTTGACTATGTTGCCATTATGTCCTACAGTAGCGAATATACCTCCAGCACCTCCTGGCCTCTGGAACTGGCCGCCGCTTGCTCCAAGGTAGGCTGTGGCTCCGTGGTTGGCGTTCAGGTATACCCCAGTGAAGGCTCTTCCGATCCCGATCCCAACGGCAAGACCATCTACGAAGAAACCTACAAGACCCGTCAGGCTATGCAGTCCGATCCCCTGATCAAGGGCTACGCCTTCTTCCGTGGCAGTTACCTCGCTCTGGCAAGTGCCAAGGTAGTAGATAATAACACTCTTGATTTCTCCGTGATCCCCGGAGATGATGCAGGCAGCACCAGCAAGCTGGTTTTCACCCTCCAGAACGGCGTGACCTGTACCGGCATTACCAATAAGGTTGGCTGGCCCTCCGGTACCTCCTTCTCCATTAGCTCCGATAAGAAGACTATCACCATCAGCAAGAGCGGCAGCACCCTTCTGACAGAGAACAACTACGGCACCTTCCGCATGACCATTTCCGGAACTGTGGATCCCGTTAAGGGTATTGCCATGCTCCGCTCCTACAAGGGTAGCTCCTACACCGAGGGCTACGGCTACTGTGCAACCATTGACAAGGATCACAAGCACAGCTATACCTCCGCTGTGACCAAGGCTCCCACCTGTACCGAAGACGGTGTTCGCACCTTCACCTGTCAGTGTGGCGACGCTTACACCGAGGCTATTGCAAAGACCGGCCACAGCTACACCACCGCTACAGAAGAAGCAACGGGCAAGACCGTTTACACTTGCTCTGTTTGTGGTCATAGCTACAAGTCCACCTGTGGCTACACCCACAGCCGTGTAGAGACCTGGCAGAAGGGGAACAATACCCACTTCGCCATCTGCTATGATTGCAGAAAGATCGCTACGGAATCCTGCACCTTCGGCGAAGTAGAAAGAGTCGAAGCCACTGCAGAAAAGTCCGGCTACATCCTTTACGGATGCATGGGTGCGGCTACTCTGTCCCGTGATCTGACTCCCGATGCCTACTCCGGTAGGGGTTGCGGATGTACCTATACCGAGACTCTGGAATATGTTCCCGATCCCGATCCCGTGGTAGACAATACCCTGAAGATCAACCACTCTCTGAATCTGGCAAGCGACATTTCCGTTAACTATCTGGTTTCTGCCCCTCTTCTGGCAGGCTATGACATGGATACGGTCTATATGGAATGCCGTTATATTGTCATGGAGCAGAACGAGGAAAAGGAAGTTGTTAAGACTCTGACTCCTGTCCTCAACAACAATTACTACTACTTCACCCTGGAAGGTTTGGCCGCTATCCACATGACCACGGATGTAACTGCGGTTCTCTATGGCACCAAGGATGGACAGCCCTACTATTCCGCAGAAGATGTTTACAGCATTGCAACCTATGCTTATTCCCAGCTGAATAAGAGCAATGCTTCCGCAAAGCTGAAGAACCTCTGCGCGGATCTCCTCCGGTACGGTTCTGCCGCGCAGACCTTCAAGAGCTACCGTACAGACATTCTTGCAGACAGAAATATGACAGATGCTCACAAGGCCTATCTGACAGATCTGAATACCGTAACCTTCGGCAACACCAATCTTACCACTACGGAATTGGCAAACCCCGCTATCACCTGGCAGGGCAAGGCTCTGGATCTGGGTACCAAGGTCACTATGCTCTATGTGATCAACACCGAAAAGTTCAGCGGAGATCCTACAGATCTGACTCTGGAACTGACCTACGAGAACTATCTCGGAAAGACCGTTACCGTGACCCTGCAGGATCCTCAGCCCTATTCCGACCGTGAGAATCAGTATGTATTCCGCTTCGACGGACTGTCTGCCGCAGAGTTGAGAACGACCCTGAAGGCTCGGGTTTATAATGGGGAAAAGGCAGAATCCAATATCCTCATTTATACACCGGATACCTATGGCAACAAGAAGACCGGTCAGCTCCTGACCCTGTGCAAAGCCCTCTTCGCATATTCCGATCGGGCAAAGGCATTTTTCAGCTGATAGGCAAAAATAAACAGAGACCCATGTCTCTGTCATAGAAAACCAATCACCAAAGCCCCTGAGGCGGAAGTCCCAAACCTTCCCCCTCAGGGGCTTTCATGTCTCCAAATCACAGTTTATCGAACAGTTTATCACTCTGAATCGTCGCGAAGCGACACAAAAAATCGACCAGAAAAAATATAACGATTAGAGCGGAGCGCCGGGAGAGGAGTCCAGAGGAGAGGGCGGTTATTTCCGAGGAGAAAAGCCGCGAAACCACCATGGTGCCGAAAGGAAATCTGTTCAGCGCCTCTCCTCTG
>JAZOXB010000280.1:0-6757 GCA_045659585.1 Faecousia sp.
CTTCACACCGTAGGTGCTTCACAACCCATTATGGGTTGCTTAACGCCCACCGCAGGTGGGTACTTCACTCGTTCCAGCGGAACGATAAACTGTGATTTGGGGTGTGATCACTATTGGCTTTAGTCCATCATTTCAATCGCACCCCTAATGCACACATTCATGCCCAGAAAGGGATATTTCGCACCAAAGGTATTTCACTTGCACCAAGGGTGCTTTCCTACAGTGCCAGGGTTTTCACCACCACCGGCAGGACCGCGCCCCCTGCTATAGGATTCGCCACATCCAGATAGGCATGGTCTCTGAGGCATAGTCCATCCAGACACAAAAGCGGCTTATGGGGTACCAAGGTATGGATGGCCTGTCCCAGTGCCTTCCCCATATCACGTTCCACAGATAAATAGATAGATGTCCGATCCTCCGTAGACAGGGCAATGGCGTCTGCAAGTTTACATAATTCCGAAAATTTAGGGTTCCGCAACCCTTTCATGGATAAGACACAGGGACTGTCCCCCGGCGCCATGCGGTCAAGGCTTTCACGGATTTTGGGAATCAGCTCCTCTTGGGGTAGAACTTCTTCCTCTTCGCCCAGACAGGCTACCGGAAGATTTTTCAGGGGAAAGCTCATATTTCGGTAGAAAATGGTACTCCCGGACAGTTCTGTGGTGTGTAATCCTGCGCCCATGACTGTGGCACGAATAGTCTCCCCCCTTGGTATACGCCTGCCCTCTTGCCAGAGAGCAGATTTGCCGATGGCCTTGCCCAAAAGAACGCCAAGATCCCCGTAAGCATAGGGATCTATGGGGCTATCCTCGATCAAATCTGCCACCCCACCGGAAAAGGACAGAAGCTCCGCAGGTTTACATAATTTATCTGTAATAAAATCCAAATACCGTTTCCCTTGCCGAAGTCCCAAAGCTTCTTCTAATATTTCTACTAAAAATTGGGCTACCTCCTCCGGTGAGGAGTCCATAGTAAAATAGGGACGGAGCACCGGAGAAAGATAGGTGCACGTCACATTTGAGCCTTCTCCCCGTCCGCGAGCGGAAAACTTCATGAGCCGTCCCCCTACATTGAGGCACCCCGTATCCTTCAGCTCCCCATCTTCAAACAGGGCAAAATTTGTAGTTCCTCCTCCAATATCCAAATTCACAACAGAACATCGGTGGGCACGGGAATAGTCCCGGGCACCGGAGCCCTTCCCTGCTAAGACGCTTTCCAGCGCAGGCCCTGCTGTGGCAACTACAAAATCCCCTGCATAGTCCGAAAGCACGTTGAGGATCTCTCGGGCGTTTTCCTTTCTGGCAGTTTCTCCTGTGATGATCACTGCTCCCGTTTGAACCCGGGCTTTCTCCACACCGGCTGCGGCATATTCCCGATCTACGATTTCCCGGAGACCTTGGCCATCGATCACATCTTCCGATAGCAGTGGGGTAAAATAAACCCTGCTACGGTAGAGCACTTGCTTTTCGCTAATGGCAAAATCCGGAACAGAAAACCCATTGGCTTCATTCCGAATTTCCAGACGGGAAAAGACTAATTGGGTGGTGCTGGTTCCTACATCAATGCCTACGGACAGGAGGCTTTCCTTCATAGGCACGCCCTCAGGATCCCCTTGCAGTCTGTCAAAGTGGGGGTACGGGGATTGGTAGCACAGCAAGGATCTGCCAGAGCAGCTTCACAGAGACTATCCATAGCCTCTAATACCTCCCCTGCCTTCACCCCCGCATCGTTCAAGGTTCGGGGCAAGTGGAGTCTTCTGGCAAGGCGACTCACTCCAAAAACAGGGTTATCCCCTAAAAGACTATAGGAGCATACCTCTCGATTGTAAGCCATAACATGGGGTAAGAGAATGGCATTTAATCTGCCGTGAGGAAGGTGAAATTTACCACCCAAAGCATGTGACAGGGCGTGACAGAGTCCCAACCCTGCATGGTCGAAAGCGATCCCTGCCATAGTCGCTGCAAGGTGGAGGTCTCTGCGCGCCTTCTTTTCCCCTTCGAAAGAAGGAATCAAGAGCTTCATGGCTGTATGAAAGGCTGTGATCCCAAGGCTTTGTGTGAACGGGGAAGCATTTTTTGCCACCACCGCCTCTACGCAGTGGGCGATCGCATCCATGCCACCATCGGCAATGAGAGAGGGAGGCAAGTGCTCCAAAAGGCTGTCATCCAGTATTGCCATATCGGGACGGATGGAAGGCTCCACAAGAGGATGCTTCACCCCTCCGTGGGTCAAAATAGAGAAAGCGGTCACCTCAGAACCTGTACCGGAAGTAGTAGGAATAGCAACAAAAAAAGGTCTGTTCTCTCCTATGGAAACCATGCCCTTGGCACAGTCAATGGCACTACCGCCACCTAAAGCAATGAGGGTATCTGCCCCAAAGGCCTGCATCAAGGCAAACCCCTCTGCCACCACAGATAAGGGAGGATCCGGCTGTACTCGGTCGAAAATCTCCGTTTCGCCCTTGCACAAAGCTGCCACCTGTTGAGCTGTTCCGTTTTTGGCAAAGAAGGGATCCGTTACAATAAAAAATCGATTTCCCTTCAATGTTCCCAAGACCTGCAGGGCATCGTCCCCAAAACACAGTTTGGTTTTTAACTGAAACGTTTGCATGTATTCACCCCTTTTCACACTGTATTATTACCATAATCCCGGTGCTTTATGTAGCAATTGTAAAAAAGAGCATAAAAATTGGGCCACACTGCCGTAGCAGTGTGGCCCTTGCCTATGGGATTATATCGTTAATCGTAAAGGAGAATTAACGGGTGCTGTAACGGGTCAGGATAGCTGCGATCTGTGCACGGGTTGCACCGGCCTGGGGATTCAGGGTGATGGTGTCGCCCTTCTTCACACCATTGATCAGGCCATTAGCAACTGCCCAAGCCATAGCTTCCTTAGCATAGGTGCTGACGGAATCTGCATCGGGATATGCGGACAGATCAGCCTCGACAGCCTCTTCACCGGAGAAGCGGAACAGCAGAGCTGCCAACTGCTCACGAGTGACATCCTTGTCGGGAGTGAAGGTAGTTTCGGAAGTGCCCTTGATGACGCCTTCGTTGTAGCCCCATACTACTGCATCGTAGTACCAGGAACCTTCGATGATGTCGGTGAAGGGAGTGGTCTTGCCTTCAACAGAGGGGCTACCTGCCATACGGTACAGGACAGTAGCGACCTGTGCACGGGTGGTGCCGTTGTTGGGAGCAAATACGGTTTCCTTAACACCGTTCATGAGACCGGTGAGGTAGGTGTAGAGAACATCATTGTAGAACCAGTCGGTTTCCTTGACATCCTCGTAGGGGAGAGTGTAGTCAGTCAGGTCATTGTAGACGTTGAATGCACGGCTCTCGTTGGTGATGTAGATTCTTGCAATAGCAACGGGGGAACCCAGATCAGCGGGAGCACCTTCGAAGGTCAGCTTCAGAGTGCCTTCACCCAGGGTGGGCAGTACGAAGTCTTCGCCGTCGGAGGAGTAACCGAACTTGACATAGGAGCCGTCCTCTGCGATCTCGATGGGAGCGTCTGCTACGAAGCCTTCGCCGAACTCAGCAGCGGTGAACTTCACGCCCTTAGCTGCATCGATCTGTACCCACTTGTAGCCTGCGGCATTGTAGGTGTTGATGATGTCAACGGTCATGGAGCCATCATTGTAGGAGTAGTTGAACTTAGCGTAGCTGAACTGGCTGTGACGGAAGTGGACAATACCCAGGATGTTCTCGTTGGGCAGGAGCTGACGGACAGCTTCAACTTCCTCAGTCAGGTTGGTGGACATTGCGGGATAGTATGCCTGAGTACCCATGACAACCTTGTTGCCCTTTTCGACTGCGGTCTTAGCAATGTCAGCGAACCATTCGGGAGAACCGTCTGCGTAGCTGCCGGTGTATGCCATGGGACATACATAGTCGTACAGCTTAGCGGCATCTTCGTAGTTCTGGCCGTAGTGGATATCTGCAAATGCGATATCGTCGTTGCCCTCGGTAACTGCGCCTTCGGGCATGAGAGCTGCGGACATGATCAGGTCGGGGTTAACAGCCTTAGCGGCATTGATGATGGTCTCTGCGAGGCCAACAACATTCTGACGACGATACTGAGCAACCAGCAGAGCATCCTTGTCGCCATTGCGGTATGCCTCGAAGATAGCTACATTGTCAGCAGCTTCGCCGTCTACACCGTAGAAGGTCTTTTCGAGGAGGTACTTAACATTCTCGATGTCAGCGCCCATAGCTTCAAGAGCTGCAAGGTCTGCTTCGCTCCAGCCGTTGCAAGCGTGGTTGTAACGGATGTAGTCCAGATGGATGCCATCGATCTCGTAGTTGGTAGCCAGCTCGGTAGCGATGTTAGCCATGTAGGTGTTGTAGCCTTCATCGTAGGGGTTGATGCGGTCGTTGTCCTGTGCACGGACATAGTGCCAGATACCGGATTCGGGGTTAGCTGCCTTGTAAGCAGAGTCCTCAACGGTGACCAGCCATGCATGGACACGGATGCCTACGGAATGACCCATGGTGATCATTTCCTGAAGAACGTCACGCTCGCGGGTGATGTTTTCGGTGTACTGGGTCTTGTTGTAGCCCAGAGTGCCGCCGGTGCCCTTGACCAGGAGGTAGATATCGGTGATGCCGTTCTTAGCGCAACGCTCAACGATGGTGTCAGCGCCCAGAGTAGCAACGTCGGAGCCGTGGATCCACTCGCCAACGATCTCGAACTCACCATACTGCTCCATGGGAGCGATCTCTCTGTAGGTAGCGGTAACGGTGGTGTCTTCGGTAATTGCGCTGATGTCGCCGTCCCAGCCCATGAAGCGGTAGCCTGCACGGAGGGGGTTGTCGATTACAGCGGCTTCGCCTTCGATAACCTCGATGGTGTCAATGACAGTGCCGTCGAAGTCCTTGAAGGTAACCATGTGGGTTACGGGGGTAATGTCATTGTAGACATTGTATGCGCGGCTTTCGTTGGTGATGTAGATTCTTGCAATAGCGATGGGAGCCTTGCGATCAGCGGGCTCGCCTTCGAAGGTCAGCTTCAGGTTGCCTTCGCTCAGAGCTTCGATGATGAACTGGTCACCGTCGGAAGCATAGCCGAACTTGACATAGGAGCCATCCTCTGCGATCTCGATGGGAGCGTCAGCTACGAAGCCTTCGCCGTAAGCAGCGCCGGTGAACTTGACGCCTTCTGCTGCATCAACCTGTACCCACTTGTAGCCTGCGGAGGCGTAGGTGTTGATGATGTCCAGATCCATGGTGCCATGGAAGTAGGAGTAGGTAAACTTAGCATAGCTGACCATGGTGTGACGGAAGTGGCAGATACCCAGAATGCCCTCAGTTTCCAGAGAAGCCAGGCGGATAGCCTCGGTGTCTTCGGGGAGGTTGACAGAGGTGGTGGGGTAGTTGGACTGGAGACCCATAACTACATTAGCGCCCATACCAACAACATTCTTTGCGATCTGAGCCATATCCTCGGGGGAGTAGCCGTAGGATGCGGAGTATGCCATGGGGATGATGTAATCGTACAGCTCAGCACCATCTTCATAGTTCTGGCCGTAGTGGAGATCTGCGAATGCCTGATCTGCAGAGCCTTCGAAGACAGCACCTTCGGGCATGAATGCTGCGGACATGATCAGGTCGGGGTTGATAGCCTCAGCGGTATCAATGATGGTCTTTGCCAGATTGACAACATTCTGACGACGGTACTGAGCAATCAGAGTTGCATCGGGATCGCCGTTTCTCAGAGCGTTGAAGATGTAATCGGCATCAACTTCCTCACCTTCGGGCAGGAGGTCTGCGTAGAAGGTCTTGTTGATGAGGTACTTGACATTGTCGATGTTGGCGCCCATAGCTTCCAGATTTGCGAAGTCAACTTCGCTCCAGCCGTTGCACAGGTGGTTGTAACGGATGTAGTCCAGATGGATGCCGTCGATCTCATAGTTGGTAGCCAGCTCGGTAGCAATGTCAGCCATGTAAGCGTTGTAGCCCTCGTCATAGGGGGTGATGTTCTCGTTGTCACGAGCACGCTTATAGTGCCACATACCGGAGTCGGGGTTGTTTGCCTTATAGGTTTCGTCCTGATCGGTAACCAGCCATGCATGGACACGGATGCCTGCTGCGTGACCGCAATCGATCATTTCCTGCAGAACGTCACGCTCACGGGTGATGTTCTCGGTGTACTTGGTCTTGTTGAAGCCCAGGGTACCGCCTACGCCCTTAACCAGGAGGTAGATGTCGGTGATACCGTTCTTTGCGCTACGCTCTGCGATGGTATCAGCACCCAGAGTAGCAACGTCGGAGCCCCAGATCCAGTCGCCGGCGATTTCCATATCACCATAAACCTGTACGGGCTCGATTTCTCTGTAGGTGGGCGCGATGGTTACATCGCCGTTTTCATCGGTGGTTTCTTCCCAATCGATGAACTTGTAGCCGGGGAGGAGAGGATAGTCGGGATATTCGGGCTCTTCGCCTTCCTTAACATACTGAACATTAATGACTTCGCCTTCACCGTCAACGAAAGTAACGGTGGTGGGGAGGCCTTCTTCGTAGCAGTTGTATGCACGGCTCTCGTTGGAGGAGATCCAGATTCTTGCATAAGCAATACGAGCATCGGGATCAACGGGAGCACCCTCGAAGGTGATCTCCAGCTTGCCCCATGCCAGAGTGGGGAGAGCTTCTTCTGCTGCATCATCGGCATAACCGATCTTGATCCAGCTGCCGTCCTCGGCGATCTCTACGGGAGCATCGGCTACAAAGCCTTCCAGCATCTTGGCACCGGTGAA
>JAZOXB010000281.1:0-18577 GCA_045659585.1 Faecousia sp.
GTCGAAGCTAAGGTTCTGAAGAACGGCAAGTCTAAGAAGATTACCGTTTTCAAGTACCGCCCCAAGAAGGACTCCAAGTCCATCCGCGGCCACAGACAGCCTTATACCAAGGTGCAGATTGAAAAGATCAGCGGCTAATCATTAGATTATGACGAAAGTAGAAATTTTCAATCAAGACGGCAGAATCAACGGATTCTCCGTTTCCGGGCACAGTGGCTATGGTGAAGAGGGAACGGATATCGTATGTGCCGCTGTTTCCACAGCAGTACAGATGGCAGAATGTACCATCAACGATGTTCTCGGTAACCATTGCAATACCAAAGTCCGTGAGGACGAGCCCCGGATCACCCTGACCCTTCCCGCAACCTGCGACGATGAAGACGCAGTCCAGGCAGTGCTGACCGGCTTTATGCTGACCATGTGCTCCTTGCGGGACGACTATCCTGATTATATCGAAGTTATGGAGGTGTAACTCAAATGTTGAAAATCGGTTTTCAGTTCTTCGCACATAAGAAGGGCGGCGGTTCTACTAAGAACGGTCGTGACTCCGAGTCCAAGAGACTGGGCGTGAAGCGTGCTGACGGTCAGTTCGTTCTGGCCGGTAACATCCTGGTTCGCCAGAGAGGCACTCACATTCATCCCGGCAATAACGTGGGCATCGGCACTGATGATACTCTCTTCGCTCTCATCGACGGTCATGTCAAGTTCGAGCGCAAGGGCAAGGATCGCAAGCAGTGCTCCGTTTACGCTGCACAGTAATTTGCCAAAGCTATCTTGAAGAAGACCGGAACATAGGAATATGTTCCGGTTTTTTTACCGCAACTATCTATAATCAAGGAGGTAGTGCAATATGTTTGTAGATAAAGTTAAAATTTTCGTTAAAGCAGGTAACGGCGGTAATGGTGCCGTTGCTTTCCATCGTGAAAAGTTCGTTGCCGCCGGTGGTCCTGATGGGGGAGACGGTGGCAGAGGCGGTAATATCGTCCTCCGTGTAGACGATCATATGTCTACTCTGATGGATTTCCGCTATAAGCGGAAGTATACCGCATCTCCCGGCATGGACGGACAGGGTGGCAGACGCTCCGGTAAGCGTGGTGAGGATTTCGTCATTCGCATTCCCCGTGGTACCGTTGTTCGTGATGCCGCCACTAACGAAGTTATCAAGGATATGTCCGATACTGAGGATTTCATCCTCTGTAAGGGCGGACGCGGTGGCTGGGGCAATCACCACTTTGCTACTCCCACCAGACAGGTTCCCCGTTTTGCGAAAGCAGGTCTACCCGGTGAAGAGCATGAGGTCATTTTGGAGCTGAAGCTCCTTGCGGATGTGGGCTTGGTCGGCTTCCCCAATGTTGGTAAGTCCACCCTTCTGTCTGTGACCTCCAATGCCCGTCCTAAGATCGCTAACTATCATTTTACCACTCTGTATCCCAATTTGGGCGTCATTTATGTTGATGAGGGTGTTTCTTTCGTAATGGCAGACATCCCCGGTATCATTGAGGGTGCCGCAGAGGGTGCAGGTCTGGGTCATGGCTTCCTGCGTCATATTGATCGTTGCCGTCTCATGATCCACATTGTTGACGTTTCCGGCTGTGAAGATCGGGATCCTGTAGAGGATTTTGAAAAGATCAACGCAGAGCTTGCCAACTATTCCGAGGCTCTTGCTTCCCGTCCCATGATCGTTGCCGCCAATAAGTGCGACCTGATCCCCGAAGGAAGCGACAACTTAGAGCGTCTGCGTAACTATGTGACTGAGCGTGGCTATGAGTTCTACGAGATCTCTGCTGCTACCACACAGGGCACCAAGCAACTCATGCGTGTAGTTTCCGGTAAGCTTCGTGACCTGCCTCCCGTAATCGTCTACGAGCCCGAATATGTCAAGCCCCTTGCAGAAGCAGGAGAGGCAGAAGATCTCACCATCGAGCACTTTGGCGATACATGGGTCATTTCCGGCAAGTGGCTCCAGCAGCTTATTAACGACATCAACTTCGGCGATTATGAATCCCGTATGTATTTTGATCGTCAGCTTCGCAAGAGCGGTCTCTTTGAGCGTCTGGAAGAAATGGGTATTGAAGACGGTGATACCGTCAGCATTTACGATTTCGAGTTCGATTACGAACGCTGACCTTTTTATAAGTAAGATCTCCCACAGGGTTATTGCCCTATGGGAGATCTTTTTTACTTATGAACAGCTTTCTTTCGCCTGATTTGCTTAACAGTAACCGATACCGCAAATATAATTCCGAGAACTAAGATCAAAAGGAGGATCCGAATATCTTCCTTTGTGATGGATCTTTGAGGATTCGGAACACTTTCTGTCGGTTGCACCGATTCTTCCGTGGTATCTTCCGTGGTATCTTCCGTTACGGTCTCGGGCTCGGTATTCGGTTCCGTTTCCGTGGTTTCTTCCGCTTCAGGCTCCGAAGGAACAGCGGAGTTAAAATATAAATCGGGAGCTGTAGTGGGTGCAATTCTTGTATTGTAAGCCTCTGTATAGCTGTAAGCCAGATCCAGAACCAAGGCATCCTCACCCCGAAGAGCGGCGATTTCCAGACCGATGCCGGAGCCTATGGAGTGATAGCCAATGGGAATGGCGATCTCGGGAACGCCCAAAGGGGAGGATAAGAGGGAGCAATTGGAGTAGAAGGTATCATAATTGAGATTGTCCCAACCTTTTTCTGCCAAGCTGTTATCCGGGGTGTGTAAATAGGTGGGGAAGATAACAGCATCCAGATCTCTGCTTGTAAACAGCTCCTCATAGACCCTTAAGTATTTCTCGATGGCGTAAGAGGAATTATACTCACAGCTTTCCGCCAGAGAATAGAGATTGGGGATAGATACGGTGATGACCGTTGCCCCGAGAGCTCGGAAGTTGTCTACAGCTTCATAGAAGGCGGTTTTGATCTCATCATCGATCTTTGACACAGAGCGGTAGGCGTAGGCGGTATCGCAATAGCAGAGCTCTTGCAGGATCCCGATCCGTTTACCGGATAGGGCATTTGCATTTAAATCGGATATATAATCCACTCCTGCCATTTCACCCAGTAGGAGGGCTTGATCCTTTACGGAACGGGTGATGACTCCGGGAACATCTCGGGTGCCGTTGAGAATGATAATGCCCTCTCGATCCAATAAGCCTTTGGTGGATCGCATAGAGATACAACCGTTTAAAACGGCGGGATATCGGAGAGAAGCATTGGTATCCGTGCCTAATCCGCCATAGCAGAAGTTTAAGCTTACCGCTGCAGCACTGCCACCGGAAGACCCCCCTGCTGATAAATGGACTCCGTAAGCGTTAAAGGTCTCACCGACGGCATCACTTGCAGTAAATTGGGCTTCCTGTGCCTCTGTGGCCATATTGGATTTTCCGAGAACCACTGCACCTGCATCGATCAGAGTCTGTACCACTGTGGCACTTTCCCAGGCTACAGAGCCGTAGGTCCATAATCCGTTGGTCGTGGGGTAGCCCTCATAGTCGATATTATCTTTTACCACAATGGGGATCCCCAAGAGCATGCTGTGTTCCTCTTCTTCTTCCATGCGGAGGTCTCTTTTTTCTGCCTCTTCCAATGCGTTATCACACAGGGTAATGAAACAGTTGAAAGTATCGTTATATGCTTCGATCCGTTCTAAGAAATACCGGGTCAATTCCACACAAGAGATCAAACCCTGATCCAAGGCTTTTCGAGCAGTAGAGATATCCGATTCATACAGTTTACTTAGGATCTCTTCTTTGTTTTGGGTGCCTTCGGCGGCACTTGAGATCGGTGTAAGGGAAAGAATAAGACATACACAGAGGAGTAATGCAATGGTTTTCATAGAGAACACCTCGTAGAACTACAGTATTACAGCAAATCCCCGTCTACCGGAGTACGGCAGGACGGGGATTCGCTAAAGAAAGAGAAAAGAGAGATAAAAATGAAAGGAGAAAGAACGGTTTGTAAGGAGCACTTCATCCTTACACCTACAGTATAAGGGGATTTTTTTACGGAATTATGAACGAATTCGGAATATTTTAATAATTAGGAGCAAATATCGATCTGGCACATTGCCATGGTTTTCAGGGCGGCATCATGACTTTCGGGAGTCACGCCGGCACAGCAAAGGGGATCCACGGAGATCTCTGCTTCCGGAAACAGTGCCTTGAGAAGAAGGGCATTGGAAACAACGCAGATGTCTGTACACAGACCGATGAGTTCGATTCGGTCAAAGGAATAGTCCTTCCATCCGGTAAAACCGAAGGTAGGCTTATCAATACAGCGACAGCCCTCTACATAGATCTCTTGGGGGATCTGCCAGCCATGGGTGTCCTTGATGCAGTGGGGGACGGGGAGCTTCTTCCCTTCGGGAGTATTGAGATAGTCCTCACCGTGGGTGTCACGGGTAAAGAGGATATCCCAACCGGCTTCTTTTCTGCTACGGATCTTTTCAATAACAGCGGGAACAATGGCCTGTGCTTCGGGAGTACCCAGAGCACCGTCAATAAAGTCCTTCTGCATATCCACTACGATCAGTGTTTTATTCATATATAGCTTCCTTTCTCAGTTGTTGGTGAAGTATGCAAGGGCAGTGTCGGAATATGCCATGAGTGCCTTACACAGTGCAAGGATATCTCCGGTCTTGCCGTTGCCATAGGTATCAATGCTATAGATAAAGGTACTGGAAACCCGAGTCTCGTTATTGAAGATCACAGCCTCCATAACAGAACGGAGCTCTGCGGCTAAGAGACCGTCAAAGGTGAAGCAGTAATATCCCTTAGAAGCATTATAAACATCAACAGTGTCAACGGTCTTTGTTACGATTTCGCCCTTATAGTTTTCATAGGTGATAGCGGCAGACAGATCTTCAATATTGACAGAGCTGTCCGTAAGAGCAAAGACGAATCGGATGGTTACCTTGGAGTTCAGATCGATGCCGGTACCCAGCCAGGAAACGCCGATGTTTTCCCCATCATTGAGATCACCCTTGTTTTCGTTGAAGGCGACTTCATCGAGGTCGCTAAGGTAGGCCTTCATTTCTTCGGTCATGTTAGCATCTACAAGAGCGTCTGTACGATATTCCTTAAAGATCTGAGCCTTTGCACCATAAACAAGAAGGTCGGCACAGATTTTTTTCAGAGCATCCACTACAGAGGCTTTATTCAGCTGAGCATAGGCATAGGTAGCAACACTGTAGACATCTGTGGGGGAGTAATAGGTATCCTCGCCCTTAGTCATATACAGGACACTTTGGATCTCGTTACCCATATGGACCGCTGTGATGCCGGTGAGGGTGAAATAGTACAGTCCGTCCTTATATACGGGATCGATGTTCACCGTTTGGGAGGAAACGAGTTCGGTGCCTTCATATTTAGGTACGATGCAGGTCAGGTAGAAGCTGTCATAGTCCTTAAGATCCGACTCTCTTACAGCATAGTTAATGGAGATATCACTTGCAAGATTCAGATTGTGACCGATCTTGATACTGTCGTCTAAAATCGGTTCCTGTGGCTCGGTGGGTAATACGTCTCCGCAACCTGTGCAGATGCCGTTTTCATAGGTATGCTCACCTGTAGCGGGGATGGACTCGGTCGTAGTATACTCTCCACACAGGGTACAGGTGTAGGTCATTTCTCCTTCTGCAATGCAAGTAGCAGGAGTTGTCACAACACCCTCGTCCATAATATGCTCGCAGGGCTTTATGGGCTTAGATGCAACGGGGATGATCTCAAGATCAAAATACTCTTTGCCTCCGGCGAAGACATTGGGTAAATGGTAGGCACCCCAGGTTTGGTAGCCTCCTGCTCGGTAGACAAGACCTCTGGTGGTGGTCTCGGACACAAAGCGCCAACTACCGTTCTTGCCGGCTTCAACGGTCCAGTAATAATTCGAATATGTACCTCCCAGATTGGTAGCGGAGGGGTATCTCAAAAAGTAGGTCCCATTGTAGATCAGATATTTTCCCTCAGAGGAATCATATATCAGCTCAAGGGCAATGTTTTCGGCATCTTCTACCTCCACATAACCATAAGGGATCTCGATTTCAATAGGAGAATATTTTGCACTGGTTGTGGTATAGCGGTTAGGGAGAGCGTAGTATTTTCCGTTTACCTTAGCGGCAATGACGAATATACCGCTTTGCCCGGGTTCGAATTCTTCTGCGATGGGTTCTTCCAGACCACAATGAGTGCAAAGTCCTGAGACATAATTGTGTCCCAAAGGGGGAAGGGTGGATGTATAGCTGTAATTACAAGTAATACATGTGTAAAGCACAGAGCCTTCGCTCTTACATGCAGCAGGAACAAGTACTTCACCTGAGTTATAGCTGTGACCGGTAGCAGGGATCACGGTATCATCTCGGAAAATCTGGTTCTGTCTCCCGGAATCGGAAAACAGTGCACCGCAATCGGTACAGATGTAATAGAGAATGTTACCTTCTTGTGTACAAGTGGGGGCTGTGTAAGGAACCGTTTTGTATGTAGTGTGAGGACAAGGGATGATAACAGCGTAGGTAGACTTTACAGTCTGGAGAGCATCTACATTCCCATGGCCGGGATAAGCATCCTCAGAGGATACCACAATGGGGAAGGCACAGTACTCTTCTCTGGCTTCAGTGATGGTGTCATAGGATGATGAATGGCACCAGTCCCAGTCGCCCACTTCATCCTTCATATAGGCAATTGCCTGGGAAACCGTTTCTCCCATGGTCATTCTCTCCCAGAAGGCTTCCTCCCACAGATAGTCATACTCGAAGGTAACAGACTGGCTATAGCCGTAAGCGACCTCAACGCCCTTAGCTCTCAGGGGAGCCTGTAAACCGTCGGTTGCCATACTGAGGCAGATCGCCATCCAAAGGAAGCTGTTCTGCCCCTTCTTATCCATGTGGTTGGCAATGGCGGTACCGTCAACGCAGTAGTATCTCAGTTCTTTATAAGAACCACCGTAGAAAGCGTGATAGTAGGTTCCGAAGGCTCCCGTTTCAACCTCGTAATCCTTGGAAGTCAGGCCTGTCCCGACCTGTAGACACAGGTAAGAAGAATTTGCCTGAGAAACAGAATCTTCACCATTTACATAGTCAGTATCACCGTGGCTGTCAAAGATAATAACGGCACCGGATTCCATAGCTTCTGCTACGACATCGATGGTAGCGGCGGTTGTGCGGTAAGTAGTAGCGGTACCGCCGGTTACTTGGGCGATGCGTTCCGCTTCTTCAACATACTGGGTTGTGAAGCTGTCGTCAAGACCGTAATAGGGCTGGATCAGATAAACATCCTTGGCATTGGGGTAACCACCTCTTTTGGTGGCAGTGGAGGTAAGAACCGTAGGAGCGGAAGCTATATCATAGCCCTCTAAAGGGGTAGCTTCGGCACCGATCCGAGATAAACGGGGAGAATATCCGCAGGGGATGCCGTCTACGGTTTCCCAGAAAATATACTCTCCGTTACGGATCAGGGTGTTTTCGGCGTAATAGGGGGAGGATGTGATCTCTGCAACAATGGCCTCTGTGGTTTGCTTTACGGTGGCCTTTTTGTTTTTCATTTCATCTTCCTTGGCGTTGACCTTTTCCCACAAAAGGTCGGCAGTCACATAGTCTTCTTCCGTATAGACGATGACATCTTCATCACCTGTGGCGAAAACCGTGGGCATCAGCCCCGTTATCATTGTCAGTGCCAATAATAAAGCTAAGAATCGTTTCATAATGATCTCCTTGGTAATTAGTGGTTTTCATTGGCTTCCTTCAGTGAACGCTTGTTTCCTTTTTCGTCCACCACATAGGTATTATCCAACTGCGCCCTTAAATTAGCGCGTACAGAAGCAATGTATCTCTGCCTCAGGTCTGCTCGTTCCGATTCTTCCTCAGGGGTGAGGGGACGGGATTTCGCAATTTTTGCAAGTTCGTTGATCCTTGCAATAACTTCATTCATAGTCATAGTAATCATCTCCTTCCTTTTATCATATCGAAAAATATTCATACTGTCAAGAATGCCCTTGCCATATTTTCTGTTTTAGAGTATAATATAATAGAAAAAATATGTAAAGGAATGCTTTCCTATGAAAATACTGATCATCGGAGGGGGCGCCTCCGGTATGATGGCGGCATTGACCGCTTCACGATCCCCTGAGAATCGTGTCATTTTAGCAGAACGACAGAGTCGTATGGGGCGAAAGCTATTGGCAACGGGCAACGGCCGTTGTAACCTCACCAACAGAAATCTGGATGCTTCCCGATATTATGGGGAAGATCCCTCCTTCTGCACCTATGCACTGAAGTACTTCGATAGCGAAGCTACTTTGGCTTATTTCCGTTCTCTGGGTCTTCTCACCGTAACGGAGCCTTCGGGAAGAGTCTATCCCTACAGTGACAGTGCCAACAGTGTATTGGATGTTCTTCGTCTCCCACTGGAGCAACGACAGAATGTAGAGATCATGGCGGGGAAGGAGATCTTGTCTCTTAGTCGTAAGAAGGGGATCTTTGTGGCAAAGACCGCAGAGGAAGAGATCACCGCAGATCGTGTCATAGTATGCGCCGGCGGACTGGCAGGCTCCAAGCTGGGCGGTACGGAAATGGGCTATAAGCTATTGTCTTCCTTCGGACACAGCCGTACCAAGCTCTATCCCTCCCTGGTGCAGATCAAGACCGATACCAATCTGGTTCGTTCCCTTAAGGGTGTCAGATGTGAAGCCCGTGTGAAATACGGTAGATTGGTAAAGCGGGGAGAACTTCAATTTACAGATTACGGTGTCAGTGGGCCTGTGATCTTTGAACTGTCCCGTGGTGCTGTGGGTGGTGAACTGGAGATCGATCTACTGCCCGATCTTACAGAAGCAGAAGTTATGGAGCTTCTGGAAGCCCGCTGCAGAGCCATGCCGGAGCTAAAGGCAGAGGATCTCCTTACCGGTATCCTTCATAACCGTTTAGGCAGAACCATCCTCCGTGGCTGTGGCGTTTCACTTGAAGAACCCTGTTCAAGAGTCTACGCTTTTGATAGGATCGTCAGCATGTGCAAATCCTTGACCCTGAATATTCTGGGTACCATGGGAATGGAACAGGCACAGGTCACCGCCGGCGGTATCCGTACCGGGGAATTTGATCCCGAGACTATGGAAAGTCGCCTCTGTCCCGGGCTGTATGCCGCAGGAGAGGTTCTGGATATTGACGGAGACTGCGGTGGATATAATCTGCAATGGGCATGGTCTTCCGGACGCCTTGCAGGAGAATTGAGAGGAAAAGCATGATTAGGATCAGAGATATTATTTTACCTCCGGAGCACGACAGAAATACCTTGTGCTATTGTGCGGCACAGGTGCTTAAGGTTCGTTCCTCGGATATTACCGGGCTACAGATCTTTAAGCGTTCCTTGGACGCTAGGAAAAAACCGGAGCTGTCTTGGGTCTATACCGTGGATGTCAGTTTACGGAAAGGGGAACGGCAGCTGGTCAAACAGTTGCGGAACAAAAAGGTCACCTATGAAGAGCCATATTATTACAAGGCTCCTAAGTGTAATTCCGATCATCGTCCCGTTGTGGTAGGTTTTGGCCCCAGCGGCATCTTTGCGGCTCTCGTTCTGGCTATGGCAGGACTCAAGCCCATTGTTCTGGAACGGGGACAGGCTGTAGAAGAGCGGAACGCCTCTGTCAGCACATTCCGTAGTGGGGGAGCTTTGGATCCGGAGTCCAATATCCAATTCGGCGAGGGCGGTGCCGGTACCTTCTCTGACGGTAAACTCAATACAGGCACCAAGAATGAACGGATCCGCTGGGTTCTCCACCAGTTTGTAAAGGCAGGAGCGCAAGAAGAGATCTTATATGATGCCAAGCCCCATGTGGGAACGGATATTCTCCAAGAAGTAGTTGTAAATCTACGGAAACGGATCCTGAACTTAGGGGGAGAGATCCGCTTCGGTGCCAAGGTCACTTCTATATTGACCCATGGAGATCGGGTTGCCGGCCTTACCTATGAGCAGGGCGGTCTTTCCTGTGAGCTTCCTTGTGATGAGATCGTTCTGGCTATCGGTCATAGCGCCCGTGATACCTATCGCTTCCTCTATGATATGGGGATCCCTATGGAGCCTAAGCCCTTTTCTATGGGTGTACGCATCGAGCATAAGCAGGAATCGGTGGATCTTGCCCAATACGGTAGACCCCGTTCCAAGGGGATCCCTCCTGCGGATTATAAGCTCAATGTCCATCTTCCCGACGGGAACAGTGCCTACACCTTCTGTATGTGTCCCGGTGGCTTTGTCATGGCCGCCGCGTCTCAAGAGGGACGGGTCGTTACCAACGGCATGAGCTACAGTGACCGCGGAGGAGAAAACGCCAATGCCGCCTTGCTGGTGACCCTTAAACCTGAGGATTTCCCCGATGATCATCCCTTGTCCGGTATGTTCTGGCAGGAAGCCATTGAAGAAAAGGCTTTTGTCTTAGGCGGTAGCAACTATCATGCTCCCGTTCAGACCATTGGGGACTTCTTGGCTCATCGTCCCACCACGGAATTGGGATCTGTGGAGCCTACCTATATTCCCGGCGTTACCCCCTGCGACCTGAGAGACCTGTATCCTGAAAAGATCACAGATACTCTTCGTCAGGCCATTGTGGCACTGGATCATCAGCTAAAGGGATTTGCAGATCCCAACGGAGTTTTGACCGCCCCGGAGACCCGTAGTTCCGCCCCTGTGCGGATCCTCCGTGATGAGACTATGCAGAGCCGTCTCCGTGGACTTTATCCCTGCGGTGAGGGAGCCGGTTATGCCGGAGGCATTATGTCCGCCGCCGTAGACGGTATTCTTTGCGCGGAAGCTTTGATCAAATCCCTGTCCTAAAGGAGCCTAAATCGTGAAAGACAGACCCAATATACAACGGATCTTACGGATCCTTGAAATGGAACAAATTTTCGATGAAATGATTACTGCGTACAACTCAGGTGGTCTTTCTCCCCAAAAGGATCCACGGCAAAGGGAGCAACTTCGTACTTTGATCCGGTATTACGAAAGTCCTCTGTGGCGACAGGACTACGAAGCAGATGAACGGGGAGAACTCCCCAAGGATCTGAAACGAGGCGTCCTGTCCCAAGACGGTCTATATGATTTCTTAACAGAGATTAAGCCCCTTTGTGGGGATAGAAAGGATTCTTATGACAGATAAAAAAGCCTTCCTTGGCACAGCACCTATCGGGAAGCTTCTGTTCCGATTGGCTCTGCCCACAGTGGTAGCTCAGCTGATCAATATGCTGTACAATATTGTCGATCGAGTCTATATCGGACGGATCCCACAGGTGGGAGATCTTGCTCTAACAGGCGTGGGTGTATGTATGCCCTTGATCATCATTGTGTCCGCATTTGCGGCCTTGGTCAGTTCCGGCGGAGCACCCAGAGCCTCTATCTTTATGGGAAAACAAGATATGGAACAGGCAGAAAAGACCCTGGGAGCCTGTTTCTCCCTCCAGCTCCTTATATCTGCCATTTTAACCTCCGCACTGCTTCTGTGGAGTGAAGAATTTCTTCTTCTCTTCGGAGCCAGCGAAAATACCATTGGATTCGCATCCGATTATATGAAGATCTATGCTCTGGGAACCCTGTTTGTCCAGTTGACCCTTGGTATGAATGCCTTTATTACAGCACAAGGCTTTACCAAGATCACCATGATCTCCGTACTGATCGGTGCCATATCCAATATTATCTTAGACCCCATTTTTATTTTCGGGCTGGACATGGGCGTTAGTGGAGCGGCCCTTGCAACGGTTCTGTCTCAAGGACTTTCTTGTGTGTGGGCTCTGACTTTCCTGTGTGGAAATCGTTGCATCTTGAAGCTGAAGCTCAAGAATCTGAGCCTGTCTCCCGAGATCCTTCTGCCCTGTGTCGCCCTTGGTTCTGCATTCTTTATTATGCAGGCCAGCGAAAGCGTGATCTCTCTGTGCTTTAATTCCTCCCTTTTGCACTATGGGGGAGACAGAGCTGTTGGAGCCATGACCATCTTAACGGCGGTTATGCAATTTGCTATGCTTCCCCCACAAGGGATCGCACAGGGAGCCCAGCCTATTCTCAGCTATAACTACGGTGCTGAAAACGGGGCGCGAGTGCGAAAGACCTTTAAGATCCTTCTCATTACCTGTTTGGTGTATTCTCTTACCCTATGGACTGCAGTAGTGGCTTTCCCGAGATTCTTTGTCAAAATCTTTACCCCGGATAAACTGCTGATCGTTTTTGCCGAAAAGGCACTGCGGATCTATTTTATGGGTATGATCTTCTTTGGGATCCAGATCGCTTGCCAGATGACCTTTGTATCCCTTGGAAAATCAGGATCCTCCGTTTTGATGGCTGTGATAAGGAAGTTCCTCCTTCTCTTACCCTTGATCTACATCATGCCTCTCTTGATGAAAGATCCTACTATGGCTGTTTACAGTGCAGAACCTATTGCAGACATTCTTGCCGTCACTTTTACAGCCATCTTATTTACCATCCAATTTAAAAAGGCTCTGAAACAGATCGAAAAGTAAAATTATCACACCCCACTTCCGAGGGATCAACCTTGGAAGTGGGGTGCTTTTTAGGGATACGGTTGTAACTATTTGGTGGTAGCAAAGTAAGCCTTTGCTCTGTCGGAATAAGCCATCAATGCTCTGCAAAGATCACCGAGAACACCGCTCTTGTTTGCTCCGTAGGTATCGGCACTGTAACGCAGCGTGTTAGAAACTTGGATTTCTCCTGCGTAGACAGCCACAGAAACCACTGTTCTCAATTCTGCTGCCAATAGACCGTCAAAGGAGAAGGCATACTGATTCTTTCCTGCATTGTAGATTTCCAAATCGGTAACGGTAGTCTTTACCTCCTGACCGACTCCGTCTACATAGGATACACGAAGAACCAGATCACTGACTTCACCGGCATATGCCGTTGTGTCAATGATGTACTTCAGAGCAACCTTACTCTCCAGGTTCAGAGCCTTACCTGCCCAAGTAACGGTGGGAGCCTCAAGATCCGAAACCTGCTCATTGGTATTACCAAAGATCACGGAATCCAAATCTGTGAGATATGCCATCTGATCCTCCGTCATAGCACTGTCAGCAAGTGCGTCGGTACGGTAGTTCTTGTAGATCTGTGCCGTTGCACCGTACCGCAGGAGATCTGCACACAGAGACTTAAGTTTCTCGGAGTTTCCTGCCTTAGAAAGCTGGCTGTAGGCATATTGGGCAACAGAGTAGGTATCAACTGCAGATTGATAGAGCTGTCCATCCTTGGTCATATGGACAGTTGCCTTGACTTCGTCATTGATGTTGACAGCAGTGAGACCTGTGAGAGTGAAGTAGTAATAATTGCCATTCAAAACAGGATCGATCCGTACTACTTGCCCGTTATAAAGCTGGCACAGTAAGTAGTAACTGTCATATTCCTTAAGACTCTCAGCAGAAAGGGCAAAGTTAATGGAAATATCGCTTGCCAAATTCAGGGTATGCTTGATAGAGAGGTTCTCATCTACGATTACAGTATCTTCCTCAGGGATCTCAGCGTTCAGGACTCTGCCCACCGCCGGGACAAGACCACCGTCTACCATGAAGCTGACCGGTTCGGTTTCAGTCACAGCCCGTTTTACAGGTGCGTCTCCTTCTTGGATCAGGGTATACTCTGTGTCATAGCCGAACTTAATATCTGTAATAGACAGAACGCTGTTTGCACCTTTGTTGGTGATCACCAGATACAAATATCCTCCGGCGCCATCATCGGTTGCAAAGTCTTGGGCGGTGATATTCGTTCTATAGTACAGTGCGGTATTAGTTGAAATATCCCAAGTCTGCAAGATTGTAGGAGCTGTTTCGTCGGTGGTATGTCCCACGACCAATTGAGGAGCATCAGTACTATTGATGGCCTTTGCGCCTACGTCAATGCTGACAGGGATCTCGTTTGTGTTCAGACGGAGCTTAAATGCCACGCTCTGGTCTGTGCCCAGATAGACCTCGTTCTTGGGGCCGATCTTTTCACAGGTTGCGATACTATCGGTAATATGGTTATCTACATCAATATCAGGATCAACAGGCAGAGATTCTACGGGTTTGCCCGTTTCGGGATCGATGGGAACATACTCCGTTGCATCGGTGGTAGCGGAATCTTCCGGCTGGGTAACCTTGGGCGTATCATCTGCCTGATCGATATAGACGATGCCGTCGGTTTCTCCTGTGAGGCCGTTGAAATCATCTACAGACAGGAGAATGTCACGGACTTCCTTCCGGTAGGGGTAGGCTTCACCATCGTCTGTGTAGGCTGACAGTGCTGTTTCTTCATCCATGGACAGTTCATCCTTGGCTGTAGATATGGGATCGTAGATCCGTATTGCATCCAAATAGAATTCGCCCCCGCGGCTCAGGGGTGCCAGCACACCGGAATAGGTCATGGCTTTGTTAACCTGAATGGTAACGGTATGTTCACCATAGGGAAGATCTTCAATACTGACAACAGGAATTTGGTATAGTTCCAATTCACCTTTGTTGTTGACAGAAAGGGCCTTCTCTGTTTCCCCTGCGGTATTCTTAACATCCACGCGGAAGGTGGCTTGTTGTTCGCCTGTACGACTGATGATGTCAAATCCGGTTCCTTTAAAGGTGAAGGTTGCCAAGGAATACGTTGTTGTGGTTGCGCTGAGCTTTACACCCTTACCTTCAATAAACAAGCTTTCACCGTTAGATATGCCGTGATCATCGGTATAGCTGTTGTCATAACCGTAAATGTCAGGTGTTGATTCCTGACTTAGATCCTGACTCAGGGCAGGGCCGATATAGCAGTAGTCTATGTAGAAAGCACCGTTTTGACTCGCTGTATTTTTCATACCGCCGAATTCTACACGAATTCCCGTAATCCTATTTGCCGCATACCAGTAAGGATTGGTGATGGGGAAGGTGATGGTAAACCACTGTCCAAGCTTTTTTCGTTGTAAGATCAACGGGGATTTTTAGTCGGTAATCGTTTGTAACAGCATTGCCGTCAGGAGAGAAATACAGACCGAAGTAGGGGGGCGTGGAGTCCAATGCTTCCACATTTTCAATTTTGACTCTGACCTGACAGTAATCTTCTGCACCGGGAACAAAGTTGAGATTCTTGTTACTGCCGCTTGCTAACTCCGTATATGCCCAGTATTTGCAATCTGTGTCGGTGGAATTCGGTGTCATCTTCAGAGCACCGCCTTCAAGGGAAGTAGCGTTTCTGGCTGTGGTCCAGAGCCAATTCTCAATAAGATCGTAGTTTGTACCGTTGTAAGTCTCGGAAGCATAACGGAATTGTGCCCCGGCGGAATTGCTAAAATCAAACATAAGATGACCACCCTGACCGGAGGGAAGCTTCTCTCTGGGGCCAATGTAAAAATAATCCACAGAGAAATTCAGGGTTGTGTTTGCTTTTAAGCCGGTAGGAATAAATACAAAGCGAGTTGCCGTACCGATATTTCCATAAAGTAGATAGGTTCTTGTATCAGTATCAGCCCATCCGGATTTTGTGGGCATGGGGAAGCGGATGGTATAGTACTTCTTTGTATCTATGGATCCGTATTCAACCACCTTTTTACTGTGGGCAATTTTATACAACTCGTCATTATCCTTGTGGAGTTCCAGATCGAAGCGGATGACGGCGGGATCATTGAGGGCGGTCAGATCATTGATCCTGATCCGGAGTTCACACCAATCCTCTTTCCCGGGCTTAAAGCTCAAGCCACTAAAATCTGTTCCCGTGGCGACATAGACCCAGGATTCTTTATCCGCAGGAATATCGGTATAGTTCAAGGCACCGTTGGAAATATTGAGACTATGTCCGGCAGAACCTGACCATGGTGCGGTTGTGTCGTACTGCTTCGTCATATAAATGGAATTCGTGCGATACCGATTTTGATCTTCCGTGGTATTATTGAATCCAAAATACAGCACACTGCTGTCGTTTTTAGGATCGATCATGTTTGCGTATTCATTTATCAGGCTGTCGGATATGTGATTACCGTCTCCCTGATAAAGGATGTCAAATTCCGTCTTGGGTCCATCTGCAGTGAGTTCATCATAGGTCAATTCCGTGTTTATAAAGTCTTCTGCCTCATAATAAACCATAGTTGCGGGGATGATTTCTACAGCAACCATAACGTACCAGCAATCGACCCCATTATAGGAAGAAACGGAATACACTGCATTGGCACGATCCACTTCTTCTAAAAAGCGGGAGAGGGTAAATCGGCAAGTATTTCCGAGGTTTTCGTAGATACCGTTTTTGGTAGCAAAGGTTTCCCCAAGCTGTGTACACTTCAGATTACTGGGTTTCGTTGCCATAACAAGTCCGTGTTCGCCCTCGATCGTAAAGCCCAAGAAGGAAGCAACAGTACTGCCCGAAACAGAAATGGTTCTGCTCAGTTCTTTTAAGGGTATTTCCACAGATTTGCCATAGTCAATGACGATCTGCAGGGGACTGTCTACGGCAAAGAGAACTTGTTCCATGACCTTTACACTACGCTTATCTCTACCGGAGAGAGGGGAAAGCTGCTCGTCATTCAAACTCAGAGGATAGCATAGGGTTTCTAAGGAACTTCTACAGGTTCCTACGGAGGCAACTGCCGTTTGATGGGTACCGAAGATCTCGATTTGGGTATTTGCCGGTACACCCAATGCCAACAGAGCCTTGAGTTTAGCTTCTGTCAGTCCCGTGATCCGGTACACCTGATCTTTGAGGGGCATATTGGTGGACTTGCTGTGAACAGCATCATGAATCAGCTTATAGAATTCGCTATCTGCAAATGCACTGTCCTCAACATCACTATAATCAAATGTGCCGGTGACGGTATCTGCAAATTTTGAGGAACTGTAATCGTAGCTACGGTAGGTTAGGATCAGATCCCCAACCTCTGCTTTTCCGTTCAGCTGGATCAGATCCTTGTTCAGGGTCACACCTAACTGATCGTCATTAAATGTCAGGTGATTTGCCCCGAGATCGCTGCGATTCAGGAGCATATAGCTGTAGCCGATCTCTGTGTTGGATTCCAGCACCGCACCTTCACGGATGGTTTCGTTCATCACACCGGGCTGGGTATAAAGATGCTGTTCCTCTCTGGTAACGGCCGCTACCGCCATCATCTCAATATTGGTAACAAATTTCAGATTCACCTCATAGGTATGACGATCTATAAAGAACATATCAAAGGTACAAATGTCCCCATCGTGGAGATCCAGCTTTGCTGCAACGCTATTGATTGTCAGAGTCTTTTCTACGGCGGTATGCATACCGCCAACGTCACAGACCAGCTGGCCGTTAATAAAGAAATATACGTCATCATCACCCTTAAAGGTAAACTGCAGATTTTTGTCATTATAATACACAAATGCACTGCGGGCATGAATGCCGTAATTGTAGTTTGTACGGGCAGCATATTTTTGGTCGGATGTGCCATTGTGGTCGGATACGATAGCTGTGTAGTCATTGCCGTAGAGATCCGGATGATCAAATCCCAAATCCGTAAGGACATTCAAGGCAGGGATGGTACCGTCATCATTATTACCGGTATTAAATATAATACCTTGCGTCAAATCACGCCCAACATCCAAGCTGGAGTCAAAATCATAGAAGCCTTCTCTGGTTGTACTCTTTTTAAGACGAATGGTATGTAGCTCTGGAACCACTCGATTATAATTCTGGGGAACGCTGGTACCGCTTGCAGAAGTCTGGGGCAAACCCATAACATCATCTGCTGCAACAGGTCTCCACAGATTGTTCAGGATGTAATAGGCAAGGTCAAAGTAAGTAGTGATATTCTCGAACCGCAGGATGCCACCATTATAGCCCACTTTTACCATAGTTTCATTCCAAGAACCCGTTGACAGGCTTGAGTTTGCTTTTCCGGTAATAAAGCTGTTCCAATAGGCATCGAAGGTGGAAGCCCCACGGAAATCCATCTTTTTTTCCAGTGCTTTGGCGATATAGCTTACGGTTTCCTCCCGATATACGGGATAGTCGTCTACCAGCTTATCCATGGTTAATTCAACTCGGGCACCGGAACCGTGATTTCGTCCGGGGTGGGGGAGTCCCACATAGTTTAACTGATTTGCTTCGTTGGCCGAATCCATAGAACCCATGGAATAGGGAGTATAACAGGGCGTGCTGGCATGTTTATTCTCAAACATAACATCGTCTGCTCGGAAGTCCAGAATAGTAATGGGAATATCCATATAATTGCCGGAATCAGCGCTTAAAGTATTCAGTGCAGCTTTATCCTTTGCTTCCTTATTCAGCATTGTGACGCTATTGGTAAGCATATCTGCAAAAGCATTACATTGCTTCATGATAGCATCATTTGTGGTGGAGTAGACATTATTCTGGTTATAATAGTTGATCGCACGCTCCACACTTAACAGGAATCCTCTATGGGCTTCGGATGAGTAGGAAGTACTGTTGATCGCATTCTTTACCGCATCGCTGGTCAGGGCACGATACAAATTTAAGGTGCGAGGATTCACACGGAAAAAGTGGAATTCCATAGCGAAGTCCTTGTCTTTTATATCGTTTCTTTGAAGCTGGTAGCGAGTGGCACTGGTAAGATAACCGGAATTGTCCGGATCTCGTCCCAGCCAATAGGTGTATGGGTTAGAA
>JAZOXB010000282.1:0-4856 GCA_045659585.1 Faecousia sp.
AGCCCTTTCCTACTCTCTCCCGGAAGACAAGCTGAACGCCCAAGGTCTCAATGACCTGTTTGCGGAATGCAGTCGAAAGTACGGTCTCTCCCTGCTGTATATGGGCATGGAAGATCTGCTGGCTTCCGGATGGGTGGATGTACAGCACTTTTTTATCGCTCCCTACTATGTGATCAGCTACTGCGTTTCCAACGATGCCGCTCTGCAGATCTATCAGCGTGAGCTGGCTTCCGGAGACGGTCTGGAGCTGTACTATGAACTGCTGTGTCAGCCTACAGACAGCACCCTTCCCCAAATCCTGGAGGCAACAAATCTGGAATCCCCCTTTGCCGAGGGTAGGATCCGTGATCTTGCCGACTTCTTAGAGGATCAAATAAGCTGAGGTTATAATTATGAATGATATCATCGCCGCCATTGCCACAGGAAAGGATCCCTGTGCCATCGGCATTCTCCGCCTGTCCGGTCAAGGCTGTGCCCTTGTGGCAGGGCAGATCTTTCAGCCGGATAACGGCAAATCCCTACAGGAGATCCCACCCCATAAAATGGTTCTGGGCACCCTCCGAGACCGAAAGGGTCGGATCATCGATCAAGCACTGGCCGTTCGTGCCGTAGCTCCCCGTAGCTATACCGGCGAGGACACCGTAGAACTGCAATGCCATGGCTCCCCCGCCATGCTTGCGGCGGCTCTGGAAGCCCTCTTCGTGCACGGTGCCCGTCAGGCAGGCCCCGGTGAATTTACCAAGAGAGCCTTCCTCAACGGTCAGTTGGATCTGACTCAGGCCGAAGCGGTCATCGATCTGATCCATGCGGAATCTCCCGATGCCGCCGCCAATGCCGCAGGTCAGCTGGGCGGTGCACTGGGAAAGCGGATCCATCCCATTTATGATGAGCTTACAGATCTGTGCAGTCATTTCCATGCGGTTCTGGACTATCCCGATGAGGATATTGAGGATTTCCGTATTCCCGCATTTTCTGCCGTTCTCTCCCGCAGCAAGGATGCATTGGAACAGATCCTTGCTACCTATGAGCAGGGACGCCATATGAAGCACGGCGTAAAAACCGTACTCTTAGGCAGACCCAATGCAGGTAAGTCTTCTCTGTTCAACGCCCTTGCAGGCTATGATCGAGTCATCGTTACGGAGATCGCAGGTACCACCCGTGATACCGTGGAAGAGCCCGTTACCGTAGGCAAAGTCCTTCTCCGTCTCACAGATACCGCCGGTATCCGTGAGGCCGCCGATCGGGTCGAAGCCATGGGTGTGGAACGCTCAGAGGAAGCCGCCAAACTGGCAGAGCTTGCCATTTTCGTCTGCGACGGCTCCGAACCTCTTACAGAGGAGGATCGCAGAGCCATTGAGGTGGCAAAGAAAGCCCCCACCTCTATCGGCATCCTCAACAAGTCCGATTTGGGCTCTGTTGTAGGTGCAGAAGAGCTTCCCTTTGATACGGTTCTGACCCTTTCTGCCCGTCAGGGAGACAATCTGGATGAGTTGAAGGCCTTTTTGGAAGACCGCTATGGTGGCGCACTCCGCTGTGACGGCTCCCTCCTGACCAATGCCCGTCAGTTCGGTGCCCTCCGCAGAGCCGCCGATGCTCTGATCCGTGCAGAATGTTCTCTGTCCATGGGCTTGACCCCCGATGCTGTCCTGACCGACGTGGAAGAAGCCATGGGTGCCTTAGGAGAGGTCACCGGTCGTACCGTCCGGGAGGACATTACCAACCGCATTTTTGAACGCTTCTGCGTCGGAAAATAACAGTTAGATCACAGTTTATCACTCCGGCAGAGCCATAAACCGGAATTTGAAGATCTCAAGCAATGACACAACCAAGAAATTCACTTCCTTTTTCGGAGGAAATCATATGAAAAAAACATTATTATCCGAATGCGGTCGATTGGGGATCCCCCTAACCGAGGCACAGGCAGATCAATTCTGCCAATTCGGTGATGCTCTCATTGAGCAGAATAAGGTCATGAACCTTACGGCAATTACGGAGCCGGAAGCTGTGGCTCAACTCCATTTTGCAGATTGTCTCGCCCTGTTGGGGATCGAGAACCTAAAGAACAAGAGCCTCATTGATGTAGGCTGTGGTGCAGGCTTCCCCGGTGTTCCCCTGAAATTGGGAGAGCCTACCATCCGCCTAACTCTTCTGGACAGCTTGCAGAAACGGGTCAACTGGCTCCGTCAAACCATGGACACCATGGGTGTGGAAGCGGAATGTGTTGCCGCCCGTGCAGAGGAATACAGCAAGCGGGAATGCTATGATGTAGCCACCTCCCGTGCTGTTGCCCGTCTGAATATTCTGGCAGAGTTGTGTCTTCCCTTTGTTAAGGTAGGCGGTTGCTTCCTGGCTATGAAGGCCGCCGCCGCTGAGGAAGAATTACAGGAGGCCAAGAGAGCCATTTCCCTTTTGGGCGGAAAATTGGAACGCGTAGCGGAATACGAGATCGATGGAGCCCCCCGTAAGGTGCTGGTGATCCGCAAGGTCAAGGCTACCCCCTCCCAATATCCCCGTCGCTTTGCCAAAATCAAGCAGAGTCCCCTGTAGAAAGGAATATACCTATGGAATATTTTGCAGGTTCCTATGATCTGGCGGTCATTGGCGCAGGCCATGCCGGGATCGAAGCCGCCCTTGCCGGGGCTCGCTTGGGGCTGAAAACACTGATTTTTACCATTAACTTGGATGCAGTAGGCAATATGCCCTGTAACCCTGCCATCGGTGGCACGGGAAAGGGTCATCTTGTCCGAGAACTGGATGCTCTGGGAGGCGAAATGGGAAAAGCCGCCGATGCCTGTTGTATCCAATATCGGATGCTGAACCGTGGCAAGGGTCCCGCTGTTCACTCCCTCCGCGCTCAGGCAGACCGCCGAAAGTATCAGGAGCATATGAAGCATATTCTGGAGCAGGAGCCCAACATCAGTCTGAAACAGGCTACCATTACTCAGATCTTAACGGAAGACGGTACTGTTTCCGGTGTAGTCACCCAGTTGGGTGCTCGCTATGCCGTTAAAGCCTGTGTCATTGCCGCAGGCACTTATTTAGACAGTACCGTTATTACGGGAGAAAGTGTCATCGAATCCGGCCCCGACGGTCTCCGCAGTGCTACGGAGCTGACAGGCTGTCTCCGTGAATTGGGTCTGAGCCTCCGCCGCTTTAAGACCGGCACTCCCCCCAGAATCAACGCTCGCAGTATCGATTTTTCTAAAATGGAGATCCAGCCCGGTGATGAAGAAACAGAGCCCTTCTCCTTCTCCACCACCCACAAGCCGGAAAATAAGGCCGTTTGTTATCTCTGCTACACCAACGAGGAAACCCATCGGATCATTCGAGATAATTTAGACCGAAGCCCCATGTATGACGGCTCCATTACGGGAGTCGGCCCCCGATACTGTCCCAGTATCGAAACCAAGATCGTCCGTTTCCCCGACAAGAACCGCCACCAGCTTTTCATTGAGCCTTGCGGTCTGGATACGGAGGAAATGTATGTGCAGGGCTTCTCCTCTTCCCTGCCGGAGGATGTACAGATCGCCATGCTCCATACCGTCCCCGGATTGGAAGAAGCGGAGATCCTCCGCCCGGCCTATGCCATCGAATACGAGTGCGTAGATCCTACGGAGCTGTACGCCACCTTGGAATGCAAAAAAATCCCCGGTCTCTATGGTGCAGGTCAGTTCAACGGTTCCTCCGGCTACGAGGAAGCCGCTGTTCAGGGCTATGTGGCAGGTGTCAACGCCGGTCTGAAGATCTTGGGTCGTGAGCCTCTGATCCTCCGTCGAGATCATGGCTATATCGGCACCCTCATTGACGTTCTGGTAACCAAGGGCACGGAAGAACCCTATCGGATCATGACCTCTCGCAGTGAGTATCGGCTCCTCCATCGGCAAGACAATGCCGATGAGCGGCTCAGTGAGTTGGCATACAACTGCGGTCTGATCTCCGAAGAGCGGATGAATGCCGTTCGGGAGAAATACGCCATGGTAACCCGTGAGATCCGCCGTCTGGAAGGATGTGGCGTAGGAGCAAGCGAAGCTCTCAACGCTCTGCTGGCAAGTCGTGGCTCCGCACCGGTGCAGAGCTCCGCCCGTATGCTGGATCTTTTACGCAGACCGGAGCTGGACTATAGCTGTCTGGCACCCTTTGATCCCGGTCGGGAGGTGCTTCCCCTTGAGGTATGCAATCAGGTGGAGATCCGGGTGAAATATCAGGGCTATTTGGCTCGTCAGGAAAAGCAGATCGAAGAATTTGCCAAAGCAGAGGCTCGTCTGTTGCCCCCGGATCTGGACTACCACAGCATCAGCGGTCTCCGTCTGGAAGCACGACAGAAGCTGTCGGAGATCCGTCCCCTTTCCGTTGGGCAGGCAAGCCGTATTTCCGGCGTATCCCCCTCGGATATTGCTGTTCTGCTGATCTATCTGGGAAGTCTCCCTAATAAATAATGTGTATAATGCCCATCCATTCCCCGAAGCAGGCTCCCTGCCTCGGGGAATGGTTTCCTTTTGCCTGCCCAACTAAAAACACCTTCGCCTATGTTGTGGCTGTTTCCCTCGCAATCCTCAAATTTCCGTTTGTCGGTTTGTTTCTTGCACAACTTACTACATCTGTTTGTAGGGGAGACCTGTGGTCTCCCGGTGCAGGAACTCGAATTTTGAACATTCTACCGTTGAAAATCACCGTTTTCTCGTCAAAACTTTTGCCTTACCTATCTTACGAAATACACAGAAAGATAAGAAAGTTTTTAGACTCAGGATTGGTTTGCCCCCTCCGGGGGCCCCATTCTTGTGTCGACAAGAATGGGGGAAGAAACGACCAGAGGAGAGGCGCTGAACAGATTTCCTTTCGGCACCATGGTGGTTTCG
>JAZOXB010000283.1:0-5443 GCA_045659585.1 Faecousia sp.
ACGACCTACTTTAGTAGGTCACTTCACACCGTAGGTGCTTCACAACCCATTGTGGGTTACTTAACGCCCACCGCAGGTGGGTACTTCACTCGTTCCGGCGGAACGATAAACTGTGATTTACAGGGTAACAAAAATGCACTCTCCGGGTTACAGAGAGTGCATTTATGATATACTTCTTTTAATCCTTCAGCAGGAGTTCTGCGATCTGTACGGTATTGGTAGCGGCGCCCTTACGTACCTGGTCGCCACAGCACCACAGGCACAGCCCCATCTCGTCGGTGAGGTCGGGACGGATTCTGCCAACAAATACGATATCCTGATCAGAGGTATCCAGAGGCATGGGGTATTCCTTCTTGTGGAGGTCATCTACCAGCTTACAGCCCTTAGCCATAGCGATGGCTCGCTGTGCTTCCCGTACGGAAACAGGACTCTCAAAACGGAGATTGACAGAAATGGAATGAGAGCGAACAACAGGTACACGAACACAGGTACAGCTGACCTTCAGCTCAGGCAGATGGAGGATCTTACGGCTCTCATTCTGCATCTTCATTTCTTCACTGGTATAGCCTTCGAACTGCTCGCCACCGATCTGAGGGATCAGGTTATAAGCGATCTGATGGCTGAACACCTTGGGCTCATAGGTCTTGCCTACACGGAGAGCTTCGATCTCTTCTGCCAGCTCTACGGGGCCACCTGCACCGGCACCGGAAACTGCCTGATAGGTAGATGCGACCATAGACTGAATAGGAGACAGCTCATTGAGGGCATGGACTGCCACTACGGTAATAATGGTGGAGCAGTTGGGGTTGGAAATAATGCCCTTATGGTTCTTAGCATCCTCGGGATTGACCTCGGGAATGATCAGAGGAACCTCGGGATGAAGACGGAATGCAGAAGAGTTGTCTACAAACACAGCACCCACATCTACGATATCCTGCGCGAATTCCTTGGCAATATCACTCTCGGCGGCACCCAGCACGATATCCAAACCACGGAAAGCATCTTTACAGGGCTCCTCGATCATAACGGGCTTGCCCTGCCATTCGATGACCTTGCCTGCGCTGCGGCTGCTGGCGAACAGGCGAAGCTCCTCAATAGGGAACTCCCGTTCCTCTAAAATTCGCATCATTTCTCTGCCGACGGCACCGGTTGCACCTAAAATACCCAGCTTGCATGATTTCATAATATTGCCTCCTTTTCTATGCTTCAAAGACTATGGAATAACTTATTTTACAAATGCGTTATACAGTACGCGAACTGCATCGGCATAGTCCTTTTCATCTACGCCAACCAGAATGTTCAGCTCTTCGGGGCCCTGAGAGATCATACGGATATTGATCTTAGCCTCGCCCAGTGCATCGAAGATCTTACCGGCGGTACCGGTACGGTATGCCATCTTTCTGCCGACAACGGCGATGATAGCCATATTGTCAATGATCTTAATGCTGTCGGGACGCATCTCACGACGGAGATCCTCTACCAGAGAGTAGGTATGGGGGCCCAGCTTTTCGGAGGGAACCACCATAGAAATGCAGTCAATCCCTGTGGGAGTATAGCAGATGGGAACCGTGTTGTTCTCAAAGATCTCTGCCATGGTCTTCAGATTGCCAACGGAGCCTGCCATGCCCTTCTTGTGGATAGTAACAGCGGAATAATCGCACTTGCCGGCGATACCTGTCACGAAACGATGGCGATCTGCGGAAGTTTCCTTGAATTCCTCACAAACAAAGGTGCCGGGGTTCTCGGGATCGTTGGTATTACGGATGTTCAGGGGAATGTTCTTCTCGCGAACGGGGAAAACAGTCATTTCGTGAAGAACCTGTGCGCCACTGTAGGACAGCTGGCGGAGCTCGCTGTAGGTAGCACGCTCAATGGTACGGGGGTTCTCTACGATCTTGGGGTCTGCCATAAGAATGCCGGAAACGTCGGTCCAGTTCTCATAAACATCTGCATCCAGAGCGGCGGCAGCCAGAGCGCCGGTAATGTCGGAACCGCCTCTGGTGAGGGTGCGAACCTTGCCGTCGGGCATAAGACCGTAGAAGCCGGGGATCACAGCACAGCCATCACGGACGATCTCCCGCAGAGCGGAATAAGACTTATCCTGATCGATGGTACCATCATAGTGGAAGTAGAGCCAATCGCTGGCATCTACAAAGGGGAAACCCAGATAATCCGCCATGAGGAGAGCAGACAGATATTCGCCTCTGGAAACCAGCTCTTCACGGCTGATGCCGCGATCCATCTTTTCCTTCAGAGCATCCAGTTCCTCCTCGATCTTCAGAGACAGACCCAGATCATCACGGATGGAAATATAGCGTTCCCGGATCATGTCGAAAATGCTGGCGTAGGAAACACCATAGCGAATATGTGCATGGCACAGATACAGCAGGTCGGTGATCTTATTGTCTCCGGAGAAACGCTTGCCCGCTGCGGAAACAACCACAACACGACGGGCAGGATCGGAAGTAACGATATCCTTGATCTTCTTATACTGAGTGGCATCGGCCATAGAGGTGCCACCAAACTTTAAAACCTTTAACATAAAAGTCTCCTTTATTGATGATCCGCAACAGCGGAGGGTTGATAAATTTGCGGTTTAATCTCGAAGGGCAGCGAAGAAGCAACGATTCTCCTTTGCCCAGCGGTGCATTTCCTCAACGGAAACCGGCTTAAGGATCACGCCGTAATCCAGGATCTTAGCAATATTCTCCCGAAGCCAGCCATCCGTATGAGCCGCACGGACATAGTAGGGACGGACGATAGAAGAATTATCCACAGGACGATCCTCTAACTTGTCGGTATAGAAGCCCCTCTGTCCGTTGCAGATGCCGATGCAATCCTGCAGAACATTATATGCGGTGGGATAGCGACCGGCACCTTGTCCATAGAAGCTCTGCTTGCCGATATAGGATCCCGTAAGGGAGATATAGTTGAAGTTCAGGGGGACTGCCGCTTCCGGGAGCTTTTCGTCCATAAAGGCAGGTTCGATATAAGCCGCCACCCGATCTCCCAGATTTCTTGCAGAGGCGATCATTTTACAAACTCTGCCCAGCTTTTTACAAGACCGGATGTCCTCTCCGCTAAGATTCTCGATACCGGCTACTGCAATATCCTCCTCACGGAGCACACAACCAAATGCAATATTGGCAGAGATCACCAGCTTGCGGCGAATATCACCGCCGTTAAGATCCGCAGAAGGATCTGCTTCCGCATAGCCCAACTTTTGCGCCGCAGACAGTGCGTCTCCGAAATCAAGACCCTCGCAATGCATCTGATCCAAGATGAAGTTGGAGGTGCCGTTCATAATACCGCTGATACGGGTCACGGTCTCCTGCTGTAATGTACGCTCCAGATTGGGGAGCCAGGGAATACCGCCACCTACACCGGCGGAGCAACGGAGGGTCACACCCTTTTCCTTTGCCAGTTCTACCAGATCCCGATAATGGGCGGCAATAAGGTTCTTGTTGGCTGTAACGAAATGCTTCCCCGATTCAATAGCTGCCCTTGCATATTCATAAGCCGGATCTACGCCACCGATGGTCTCTACCACCAGATCTACCGTAGGATCGCTAACGATCTCTTGGAAATCTGCCGTTACCCGACATGTCAGCTCCGGACGGGGTCTGCGGCTGAGGACATAAGCGATCTCCATATCCTCTCGCTTTTGTACATATTCATAAACGCCGCCGCCCACAACTCCAAAACCTAGCAGGGCAATTCGCAAAGGTTCTCTGTCCATACCGGAAACCTTCTTTCTTTTTCTGTAAAAACACTTGCATTTTATTGAAAAACATTATATCATATACACTGGCAGAACGCAAGAAAAAAGATAATCTTTATGCAGGAAAAGAGAAATAAATGAATACTCCTTTTCGGAAAGTGAGGTTTTCTCATGTTATATCATAGCACTCGCAGTGAAAGAATAACCGCCTCCGCCCCGAGAGCTGTTTTGCAGGGTCTCGCCACTGACGGGGGTCTGTATATTTCTTCCCTCTCGTCCTTCCCTTGGGAGAATCTCATGGGTTTGGAAACCATGGCCATGGCAGAAAAGATCCTGTCCTATCTCCTCCCCGAAGTCGAAAATATGGACGAGCTTGTAAAGCAGGCTTACTCCGGCAGATTTGAGACCGACGAGCTGACCCCTCTGGTTCCCGTTGGGGATCGGTATGTGTTGGAGCTGTTCCGCGGCCCCACCTCTGCCTTTAAGGATGTGGCTCTGTCCATGCTCCCCCGTCTCATCACCCAATCCAAGGCTCAGGAAAACATGGCAGAAGAGATCCTGATCCTCACCGCTACCTCCGGCGACACCGGAAAGGCCGCTATGTCCGGCTTCCAAGATGTCCCCGGTACCAAGATCATTGTTTTCTACCCCCACGAAGGCGTTTCCGCCGTACAGAAAGCGCAGATGGTCACCCAAGAGGGCAACAATGTCTGCGTCTGCGCTGTCCGCGGTAATTTTGACGACACTCAGACCGGTGTCAAGGAGATCTTCTCCGCCGGTGTTCCCGCAGGCTGTGGCACCGTCCTGTCCTCCGCCAACTCCATTAACATCGGTCGTCTGGCACCTCAGGTTGTTTATTACTTCAAGGCCTGCTCCGATCTCCTCACCGCCGGCAAGATCCAAAAGGGTGACAAGGTGGACTTCGTAGTTCCCACCGGTAACTTCGGCGATATTCTGGCAGGCTATTATGCCAAGAAAATGGGTCTCCCCGTAGGCACTCTGGTCTGTGCTTCCAATAAGAACGATGTTCTGACGGATTTCCTGACCAACGGTACTTATGACCGCCGTCGTCCCTTCCACAAGACCATTTCTCCCTCTATGGATATTCTGGTTTCCAGCAATCTGGAACGCCTCCTGTACCTGCTGTGTGAGGATTGCGAGGAAGTCGCTTCCTATATGGCACAGCTGAAAACCGAGGGCTTCTATACCGTTTCTCCCAAGATCATGGAACGCCTGAAGGCAGAGTTTGCCTGCGGCTCCTGTAGTGACGAGGAAACCAAGGAGACCATCGGTAAGGTCTGGACGGAGCAGGGCTATCTCATGGATACTCATACCGCCGTTGCATGGAAGGTCGCAGAGGAAACCAAGGGCGAAAATCCCGTTGTTGTCCTTTCCACCGCTTCTCCCTACAAGTTCCCTGCCGCCGTTCTCTCCGCTCTGGGTGAGGAGCCCGGTGAGGATGAATTCGCCGTTATGGATCGCCTGAACACTCTGACCGGTGTTCCCATTCCCCCAGGACTCCAAGGTCTCAAGGAAAAGGCTGTCCGCCACACAACAGTGATCAACAAGGAAGCCATGGCAGACTTTGTTATGAAGAAGGTGAAGTCATGGAACGAGTAAGCGTTCGCGTCCCTGCCACCAGTGCCAACATGGGGCCCGGCTTCGACTCCTTCGGTTGCGCCCTGTCCCTGTATAATGTCTATACCTTCGAGATCATCGAAA
>JAZOXB010000284.1:0-3848 GCA_045659585.1 Faecousia sp.
GCAGCAAAGCTGCCAAATCAAGGGCAAAGCCCTTGTTTTCTAATCCATCCCGGAGGGATACCACAATTATTCACTATTCATTATTACTTATTCACTATTCCGATTTGTCGCTCGTCAGAGCGATAAATCGGAATTTGAAGGCCTGAGCCTATGGATCTCAGATCATATTTTCCATCCGTGGCGCAGCCACACAGCCACTATTCATTTTTCATCAGCGTAGCGACCTCAATATTCATGATTCACTACTCACTCGCCCCAAAGGGGCGCCCTCAAGGAGGCATATCCATGGCGCAGAAGGACCCTAATTCCATACTGAATCTGGCGAAGATTGGCCCCAAGAAGGCAGAGCTTTTTGCCAAATTAGGGGTACAGACCATAGAGGATCTCCTCCGTCTCTATCCCCGAGATTACGAGGATCGGACACGGCTCATTCCCATTGCCTCTCTGGAGCAGGGGGTGCCTGCCTGTTTCATTGCCTCGGTCATTACCAACCCCATGACCCATCGGATCCCTAAGGCAGACCGCCGCAATCTGGAGATCACCAAGGTCACCGTGGCAGACCATACCGGTCGGCTGAATTTGACCTTCTTTAACGCAAGCTATCAGGTGGAACGGCTCCACCGTGGAGATACCTATGTATTCTACGGCACCCTTACGGGGGACTATGCCGGCTTCTCCATGACCAACCCCCTGTTCGAGTCTTTGGACAGTCCCGGAAAGGTCACCCGTTCCATTGTTCCCATCTATCCCCTGACCGCAGGTCTGACCAACGCACAGGTCTCTGCCGCCGTGGCACAGGCTCTGAACCTGTGGCCCGTGGAAGAGCCCCTTCCTCAAGAGATCCTGAGGGAATACCGCCTCATGGACAGCACCACCGCTTTGCGGCAGATCCATCAGCCCACGGATCAAGACAGCCTTCTGGAAAGTAACCGTCGGCTGATTTTTGAAGAATTTTTCTGCTTCTCCGCCGCTCTCAGCATTCTGCGGAGCAAGCGAACGCAGAAGCAAGTCCCGCCCTTCGTAACGGATCCCACTCCCTTCTACCGCACCCTGCCCTTCACCCTTACCGGAGCACAGCAACGAGTCATCGGGGAGATCATGGGAGATTTCCGTAGGGGAAGATCCATGAGCCGTCTGGTGCAAGGTGATGTAGGTTGCGGAAAAACCATGGTTGCCGCCGCCGCGGCCTATGTAGCTATGGAAAACCGCAAGCAGGTAGCTTTTATGGCACCTACGGAGATTTTGGCGAAACAGCATTTTCGCAATATGGAAGCTCTTTTCTCCACCCTTGGAAAAAAGGTGGCTCTTCTCACCGGCTCCATGAAACTCAGCGAAAAGAAGCAATGTCGGGAAGCCTTAGCCGCCGGAGAGATCCAAATGGTCATCGGCACCCATGCCCTCTTGACCGAGGCCACGGTCTTTTCCGACTTAGGGCTGGTCATTGCAGACGAACAGCACCGCTTCGGCGTGGCTCAGAGAGCCGCCCTCCTTGCCAAGGGGGATCAACCCCACTTGCTCATTATGTCTGCCACTCCCATTCCCCGTACCCTTGCTCTGATCCTCTACGGAGATCTGGATATTTCCGTGGTTGACGAGCTTCCTCCCGGCAGACAGCAGGTGGATAGCTTCCTGGTAGACGAGCGGTACCGCAAACGGCTCAACGACTTCATCCGCAAGCAGGCCGCAGAGGGTCACCAGACCTTTATCGTCTGCCCCGCCATTGAAGAAGGAGAAACGGAATCCCTGAAGGCCGCGGAGCTGTGGGCGGAGACCCTGCAAACCGCCGTATTCCCCAATCTGCGAGTCGCCCTCCTCCATGGCAAAATGAAAGGGGCGGAAAAGGACGAGATCATGGAATCCTTTGCCGCAGGGAACTATGACATTCTGGTTTCCACCACCGTCATCGAGGTAGGTGTGGATGTTCCCAACGCCACCTTAATGGTAGTGGAAAACGCCGACCGTTTCGGTCTGTCCCAGCTCCACCAGCTCAGAGGCCGCATCGGCAGAGGCAGTGCCAAGTCCTACTGCATTCTGGTATCCGACAACCAAGCCCCCGAGACCCGTCAGAGGCTCAAGGCTCTGTGTCAAACCACCGACGGCTTCCGCATTGCCAAGGAAGATCTGAAGCTCCGAGGCCCCGGTGACTTCTTCGGTTCCCGTCAGCACGGTCTTCCCATGTTCCGTATGGGGAATCTGACCCAGGACTTAGACATCCTGAAACAGGCGCAGGAAGCCGCCGCCAAAACCATTACCGCAAACCGTCCCCTTCCCCCGGCTTTGGAGAAGCGGATCCGTTTTCTGTTAGAGCAAGAAGGGACTCTTAACTGATTTTCCCGATTTTCTTATACAAAACATCCAAATTTACCCACCCTTAAGGGGATATTCATTGGATTTTTTAGAGTTTGTTCCAAAATTCAAAAATTCTCATTGTGCAATTACAAAAAATGTAGTAAAATAGATTAGATAATATTATAAACGGAGGTTTATACTCTATGAAGAAACCCATCGTATTAGTGATCATGGACGGCGTAGGTCGTGGCGACGGCGGCAGCGGCGATGCTGTTGCAGTGGCAAAGACCCCTGTCCTGGATAACTTGTTTGCTACCCGTCCCTATACCTGGCTGAAGGCTCACGGCTCTGCCGTCGGTCTGCCCAGTGATGATGATATGGGCAATTCCGAAGTCGGACATAACGCCCTTGGTTGCGGTCAGGTCTATTCTCAGGGCGCAAAGCTGGTCGGCGAGTCCATCGAAAACGGTGCCCTCTTTGCTTCCGAAACCTGGAAGGATCTGGTTGCCAACGCAAAGACCGGTAAGACCCTCCATTTCCTGGGTCTCCTGTCCGACGGCAATGTTCACTCCAACATCAGCCACCTCATTGCCCTCCTCCGCGAGGCAAAGGCTCAGGAAGTCAAGAACGTCCGTTGCCACATCCTTCTGGACGGCCGCGATGTTCCCGCTACCTCTGCTCCGGAATATGTAGAACAGCTGGAGACCGTTCTGGCTGAACTGTCCGAGGGCGAGTTCTCCTACCGCATTGCTTCCGGCGGCGGCAGAATGAACATCACCATGGACCGCTACGAAGCCAACTGGAAGATGGTAGAAGACGGCTGGAACACCCATGTCCGTGGTTTGGGCAGACAGTTTGCCGATGCTAAGACCGCTATCGAGACCTTCCGTGCAGAGACCGGTTGCATCGACCAGGATCTCCCCGCTTTCGTCATTGCCGAGAACGGCGAGCCCGTAGGCAAGATCGCCAACGGCGACAGCGTCATTCTCTATAACTTCCGCGGCGACCGTGCCCAGGAGATTTCCATCGCCTTCGTCCGCAAGGACTTCGACAAGTTCAACCGTGGCGATTACACCGGCGTACAGTTTGCCGGTATGCTGGAATATGACGGCGACCTCCATATCCCCAGCCGTTATCTGGTTCAGCCCCCTGTGATCCGCAACACCCTCACAGAGCTCCTGTGCCAGCACGGCATCCGTGAGTACGCTGTTTCCGAAACCCAGAAGTACGGCCATGTGACCTATTTCTGGAACGGCAACCGTTCCGGCAAGGTCAGCGAAGAGCTGGAAACCTACGAAGAGATCCCCTCCGACGTGATCCCCTTCGAGCAGGCTCCCGCTATGAAGTCCGTAGAGATCACCGACAAGCTGGTGGCCGCTATGGAATCAGGCAAGTACGATTTCCTCCGTTGCAACTATCCCAACGGCGACATGGTCGGTCACACCGGCGTTATGGAAGCCGTTATCACCGCTATGGAATCCGTGGATGAAGGCCTCCGCCGTGTACTGGAAGCCGCTGACCGTCTGGGCTACACCGTCCTGATCACTGCCGACCACGGC
>JAZOXB010000285.1:0-32575 GCA_045659585.1 Faecousia sp.
ACCGTATCACGATCCACGCCGATCAATCTACCCTTGTCCAAACGACGGACGATCTCATAAGAGTGACCGGCACCACCCAAGGTGCCATCTAAATAAATTCCATCAGGCTTAATGTCCAGCCCTTGAATACATTCGTCCAATAAAACAGATTTATGAGAAAATTCCATATCAGAACCCCAATTCTTTCAGTGCGGCACGAATGGCAGCGGGTGTCACATGGACCGCCTCCCGCGCCTCATACTGTTCTGCCGCCCACAGTTCTCCACGACCGCCCAAACCTAAGAAGATCACTTCATCCCGTAGACCTGCATATGTACGCAGATGCTCCGGAAGCAGGAACCGTCCCTGCTTGTCCGGCTCGCATTGCCATGCCGTAGACAGGAAATACCGCAACCCACCGGCATCTGTCAGAGGGATCTCGTTGACTCTGTCCAGAACCTTTTGCCATTCTTCCTTGGTGTAGATCGTCAGACAGGTATCCGGTGCAACGGTCATATAGAAGCAGTCGCCCAGTTCCTCTCGAAGCTTAGAGGGAACAATGATCCTGCCCTTGGCATCGATGGTATGTTTATATTGTCCGAACAAAGCTCCCTCACCTCCCGATTCAATCTTTCGACGGATTTTCGTTCCATTTTGTGGTTTTTTGTGGAATTTTACTCCACACCGAATATAGTATACACACATCTAATGAAAAAATCAATCATTTTTTCGGATTTCCAATAGGTTTTCACAGGAATTTTTCAAAAATTCTCCCGTTATTCCGAATAAATAAACATTCGTTTTAGTTTTTCAATCGAATAAAGAAGCCTCTCTTCCGAGATCCGCAGATCCCGAAAGAGAGGGCATAAGGTAGTCTGTAATGCTATTTAATGTCTGCTGAACAAGTCTCTGTTGCGACTTGTCCCCACAGTATTGCTGTGGGGATCTGCAAAAATGGCTATTCCGGGCCATTTTTGCAGAATGCAGCCATGATACACTGTGTTTCTTCCAAGGAGTCGCTTGATACGCCTTGGAAAGGTGCAAAGGTTTGGGACAAAATCGAAAAAACTCTTGCACTTGAACAACGCAAAACAGTCCTGAAAGCCTTAGCTTACAAGGACAATTGTGTTGTTCAGTACACATTATTTATATATCAATCATTATAACATTCTGCCAAGAAATATCAATCGTATTTCCGTAGCTAAAAATCACCCCTTGAAGGAATCCTCCAAGGGGTGACGGACTATCCTATGTATCGTCGACTCCGACCACGGGAGCCTTTAGGGGCAGATAGCGATCTTAATACCGGTGAGGGAGATGTTCTTCTCCATAGCCTCCACATACTGATCCAGGGTGTAGTGATGGGTAACCAGCTTTTCTACGGGGATGCCAACTTCCTTTGCCTTCTTCAGGAAGCCCAGAGTGGTGATGTACTCGTTTGCACTGTAGACCCAGGAGCCAACCAGATTGATCTCCTTGTTGCACAGGTCGAAGTGGGGGTTCATGGTGCAGTCGCCTGCATTGACGAAGAAGCCCATCTCGCAGTAGCCGCCGCCACGACGGACATACTTATAAGCATCAGCTGCAGCCTGTGCAACACCGGTGCACTGGAAGACGAAGTCTGCACCGAAGCCGTGGGTCAGTTCCTTAACACGGGCTACACGCTCTTCGATGGTCTTGAGCTCACGGAAGTTGATGATCTCCGTTGCACCCATTTCCTTAGCCAGAGCAAGGCGGGTATCAACGCCGTCAACAGCAATGATATTGACCACGCCGGCAGCCTTCAGAACAGCGATCTGCATAAGGCCGATGGGGCCACAGCCCTGTACCAGGACAGTGGAGCTGAAATCGATGATATTCAGGCTGTTTGCACGGTTCCAGGAATGGACACAAACGCAAGCGGGCTCAATGAGCATACGCTCATCCAGCGTCATATCGTTAACAACGAAAATCGAGGAGTTCTTACGGATCAGGATGTACTCTGCAAACCAGCCGTTAAAGTGGACATCATCCTCGGGGATCAGACCGTAAACGCCCAGATTCTCGCAGAGGTTGGGGAGCTCGGGATAACGACGGCAGTAATCGCACTGACCGCACAGGAGGACAGAGGTAACTACCTTGTCACCCAGCTTAATGGGGTCGCCCTTGGTATCGACGGTTACGCCCTCGCCAATAGCGACGACCTCGCCGGTGCCTTCGTGACCCAGAACAACAGGGGCCATGCCAAAGGGATCATAACGGTATTCATGTACGTCGGTGCCGCAGATGCCACAGCCTTCTACCTTGACCAGAATTTCGCCGGGGCCGGGAGTGGGGATCTCGTGCTCGCGAAGCTCAACGATTGCCTCGCCCTCTACACCGTTTACCTTCTTGGGCTGAACCAGATATGCCAGACGTGCTTTTGCCATAATGAAAACCTCGTTTCTAAATTTTTAAGGATCGCGGAGAGTCAAAGCCTCCCCTTGCCTATATATACTATACCATGACACCCCTGTGATTGTCAATGAACTCATAAAAATTTAACAATCCCTCGCATTTTCGCAACTGTTTTTTGTGCATTTTCACAAATGCGTTCCCAATACTTTTGACTAATAGCCCATTATCGGGTTTCTTCGCAGACCGATCAAAAGGTACCGAATTATAAAAATCACCCCTGCAGTTACGGAATATTCCATAACTGCAGGGGAGATAGCTCTGATATAAAGGGTTATTCATCCGAGGTTGTTGCTTTTTCACCGGGGGCAAAGATCCCGCAACCACCCAGATAGATCCGTTCTTCCTGAGGGATCACCAGACGATATTTCATCATATCCCGATCCACGGAATAGATCTCTCCGTAATCCGGTTCCGCCAAACGGAGGAAGTCACCGGATTCTACCAGAAGTCCGTATTCCTGAAGCTCAAAAGTGCCGTCTGCAAAGACCTCCAGAGCAAAGATCCCATCCTCACTGATGTAAAAGCCCTCATATTCCTTTGCGAAAGAAAGGGCTGTTTTCCCTTCGACGGTTGCATCCTTCTCCAAAACATCCGGGATGCCTAAATCATTGACGATCAGAGGCTTTCGGGTGCCAACCTCCGTAACCTTGAACATGGTATTGCCCAGATCATCTGTGATACCACCCTCTTTGGCAGTCAGAATGAAGGAATCCGTTCCCTCCGTAGGCTCTAAAGAGCCAACGTTTCCTTGAATGGTCATGGAACCGAAGGAGCGAAGCATGCCTCCGTCTTCAAAAGTGCACCAAGTGCCATCATAGTAAACCTCTACCCACAGGTCTCGGTTTTCACAATACCAAAGTCCTGCAAATTGATCGATCCCATCGGGGCCTTCTATCTCCCCTACGATGTCTTCATTTCCTTTACAGGCAGTAAAGGCAAATACAATGGATATGACCAAAAGAAATATGACCCATTTTTTCATATCACTACGATTCCTTTCCTCACAGGTTGTCTTTCATCTGCTTTATCATACCGCATTTTCGAAAAAAATGCAATGATTTTCCATATTGATCCGGAAAACTCTTTTCCCTCTCTTGCGAAACCTTTTTCCCTGTGATATAATTAGGCAAGAAACTATAACAACGGAGGCAATTCCTATGAGTTTTTACTGTCAGTTAGACTATGAGTATGTTCCCTACCCCTCCCCCAGCAGCCCCAAGGGCACCATTGCCGATAACGGATGCGGTGTTTGCTGTGCAGGTATGATCGTCGAAGCTATGACCGGTCGCCCCTTCCCTCCCCATGTTGCAGGCAAGATGGCTAAGGAATGCGGTGCAAGAGAAGGCTTCGGCACCTCTCTGGTTATTTTCGGGCCTGTCTTTGCAGAAAAGTTCGGTCTGCGTTGCATCATCACCGAGGACTCCAAGGAAGCTCTGGCTTTCCTCAACGACAAGCGCGGCATGGTCGTCGCCAACACCAAGGGCGACCGTGAGGATTGGATCGGCGTTTTCTCCGATGCCCGTCATTTCATCGTCCTCTGCGGTGCAGAGGGGAACGAGGTAGCTGTATGGGATCCCATGTACCGTCCCGGTCGTTACGATGTCCCCGGCAGAGCCGGTAAGGTTCGTATGGACGGCAACACCGCCTATGCCGACTTCTCCGTAGTGGAAAACGACTGTGTCACCAGAGCCTATTATCTGTTTGAAAAAATCTGATTCTATAACACATTTTCTGCATAAAAATTGTTGCAAAATATAGTTTATCGTAACAATTTCAGCATTTTTATTGATCCTCCCTCCTTCTTGTGGTATACTTCTTACCATAGCAAGAAGGAGGGTTTTCTATGAAGCGAACCAAACTCAAAGACCGAATATTACCGGGATATACCCGTGGCGAAGAGTTGTTTAATATGATCACTCACATTGTAGGCGGTGGCTTAGGTATCCTGATCTGTGCTACCTGCGTGATTAAGGCCTTCCTCACCGGTGGGGCTTACGAGGTGGTTGCTGCGTTTTTATACGGTCTGTCTATGATCACACTGTATACCATGTCCAGCCTCTACCACGGTCTAAAGGAAGGCACCGCTAAAAAGGTCTTTCAGGTTTTGGATCACTGCACCATTTTCCTTCTCATTGCCGGAACCTATACGCCTGTCGCCCTGTGTTCTCTGCGGAGGATGTTCCCTGTTCTGGGATGGATCGTATTTGGTGTTGTTTGGGGCCTGTCCATTTTAGGTAGCACTCTAAACGCTATCGACCTGAAAAGATTCTCCAAGCTATCTATGGTACTGTATTTGCTTCTGGGCTGGTGTGTGATCCTGACCGGGAAGCAAGCCATTGCCGCAATGGGCCTCCCTTGTCTACTGTATATGCTCGCCGGAGGCATCTCTTATACAGTCGGGGCTGTTTTCTATGCAGTGGGAGGTAAGCGCTCCCATCCCATCCCCTATATGCATGGTGTGTTTCACATATTCGTGCTGATAGGGAGTATTCTTCATTTTATGGGTGTCTTCTCGTATATGCTGTAAATCCCCGTTGCCCGCCTCACATAAATCGGATCTCAATGCCAAAATGGAAACAAATTCAGAAAAACTCCAACTCAATTTCAGAAAAACCCCAATTTCCCCTTGACGAAACGGCAAAAGAGTGTTAAAATATATTCCAACGCCGCTGTGGTGGAATAGGCAGACACAAGGGACTTAAAATCCATTGGGCTATTTCTAAGTCCCTTTTCTCAAATCCTTGCACCGCAAGGCTTTTTGCAGGTCGAACTCACCTCTCAACACGGCTCTTACCTCGCATCTTACCTCCGTTTTCCCAGAAAAGTTCATACTCGCCGCTGTGGTGGAATAGGCAGACACAAAGGACTTAAAATCCTTCGCCGTAAAAAGCGTACCGGTTCGACCCCGGTCAGCGGCACCAAAACGACCGTTTTTCGTACGAAAACGGTCGTTTTTCTAACTTTTGGAATCACTTTAATTCCCACCGTTTTCCGTCTATTCCTGCTTCATGTCAGGTAAGATTTGCAAAATTGCATTGGCGGAGGTAATTTTGGAGGTAAATTCTTGATGCACATATATGTTGGCAGTTGTAGTAATTGTGCTGTGTCCAAGCCATGATTGAATGTCTTTTAGGTTTACCCCATTAGCAAGAAGCAGGCTCGCACAACTATGCCGCAGATCGTGAAAACGGATAGGACGAAGTTCATTGTCCCTAAGAAACTGTGACAATCTGGACAAATAATCCGGTCGAATCAGCTCTCCAATCTCGTTGACATATATGTACTCCAAATATCTGTTACAATAGCAATTTCCGCACAGCCTTCGGTTCAGTTCTTGGGTTTCTTTGAGCCGAAGCAGCAATTCCTCAAAGGGAGCTACCAAAGGAAGCGTCCGATAGCTGGACTTATTCTTCGTCCGATCCTTCTGCACCAGCCGTTCTTTGCCATCATCATTTACAGTCATAACCGTGTGTTTTATGGTAATGGTTTTCCGTTCAAAATCAACAGCACTCCATTTCAGTCCAATAATTTCACTTCGTCTCAGACCATAATAGGATGCCAGGAACACGCCTAACTCCAACGGTGTTCCCCTGACCCTCTCAAAAAGGACTGTAAGTTCTCTCTCGTTGTAATAAGATGCTACATATTTCTGTATCCTCGGCAACACGACCTTTTCTGCTGGATTGCTCATTAGCAAGTCCATACGAACTGCATATTTCAGAGCATTTCCAATATTGGCATGACGATGTCTTACCGTATTCGCACTCACATTTCGCTCCCTGAGTTCATAAGTGTAATAATCCTGAATGTGTTTTGCGGTCAGTTCACTTAAAAGCAAACCGGGATGCTTTTCCTCAAAATATGGAACAATCCCAACTTCTACTGCAAATCGATAAGATGCGTATGTACTTTCATCAACAGTATTCTGCTTCATTTGGAGCCACTCCTGCATGAATTGGGCGAAGGTAAGCTTGGACTTGCGTTCCTCCTCTTGCTGTTCTTGTTCCTCCAGTATCATCTCCATTTCCATTTTGGCTTGCAGAAGCATATGTTCCGCTTTCTTCTTGTTGCCCTTTATCGGCAAGCCGGTAGCTTTGGTATGGTTCTTGCGTTTGCCGTTCTTCTCCTTGTAGCTGATAACCATGTAGTAAAACCCATTGATCTCTCGCAAGTGACCTGCAACCATAATTACTTCTCCTTTCTTAAACTTGATTTCACAGGACACCGCTGATAGCATTTACATTATATCAAAAAGATGGTTTCTCCGTCAAATGTACAAATCCCATCAGCGGTAGTCGTTTACGATTCCATGTACTCCAAAATATAGATTTTGGGAATACGGTAGTTTCTCCCTATTTGGAAACTCTTAATCTTCCCGGAACGCAATAGTTCATATCCGGTCTTGGTGCTGATATTTCCGAGCATTTCACACATCTGAGTCACATTCACCACATCGGGATACTTACGAAACATGAGTTTCAGTACCTTTGCGGTTTTCATAAAGCATCTCCTCCTTCAAAGAACATCTTCCTGGAATAATCTACCATTTTTTCATTCTTATAGGTTGTGAATCATACAGATGCGTCCCGTCGAGATTTTCGCCTGCGAGATCTCCTCCGTTGAGTTCCGATGCTGACATTTGCTGCACGGTCAACATTTCGCATAAAGCCTTTGTCTGCTGTCCCGATGTAGTTCAAAAGGTATCGCTTGTCTATGGTAATGATCTGTTCTAACATAAGCATTGAGATCTCAGGCAGACCGTATCTTGCCCCAATGAGAATGTGAGTAGGCTGGCGAAGCTTCTTAATCTCGGTAGTAATTGCCGCAACAATGACTGTAGGTGCATGGCGGTTTCCCACATTGTTCTGCAGAACCATTGCCGGCCGTATTCCTTGCATCAATGAGCCGGGAACATTTCCAAAATCTACATAGTAAATATCCCCCCTGGAAATAGGCTTATTCATAGTCGTCACCTCCTTTTATGGCATTAGCAGATAGTAAGATAGTTGCTTTCTAATTCAATGAACCTATTTTTTGCAACCTCAACGAATGAACATAGCGTGTCTCATGGTCATTCGTTCAAGCTACAAACCCCAAGGCTTTCCCACATGGCAAAGCCTTGGGGTTATACTTTTGTCAGATAATCAATCCTCGTTCCTGCCCCCGGATCTCGGCGGCGTATGTCCACATCGTTGGCGTGCTCGGATTTCTCGTCATGGCACACTTTACTCGGAAGGTATCCCGGATTGCTGATCATTCAGTTTTCAAGGTACAGGTGATAAGGTTAAGTAAAAATAACCCCTCATTACTCTATTGCACAAAACTGACCTCAAAAGCGAAGCCCTTTTAGAAAAATTTTTAGTTTTTTAAGAAAATTCTTTTTTGAAGTCTGAATTGCACGATCAGATCGTTTATATTTGACAGCAATTTCGTGGGTACAGTGATGCCAATTTTTGTTGATGAGAGCATCGAGAAGGTCCGTTGCCCATGGATACCAAGTGCGGACCTCGCTGTAAACATGTTCCATAAAGAGGGCTTCATTCACAAGTTCCTCCAGATTCCTGCCCGAAGAGATGGTATCGGCCAGAGATAGTCCCTCCGTATCAGCAGCAATCTCATCCAAAGACAGTATTAAAAATGCCTGCTTTGCTTTCAGATTTCTGAGAGATGCTTGATGACTCTTATGCCATTCTTTATACACAGGGTAGTCTACCTCAATGAGCATACGATCAGTGGTTCCATTATCAACAATGTTGTCCGTAATGAAGTATCGCTGTTGGTCTGGTGGGAGTTCTTTATTGCGTTTCACAATATCAAACCATTCCTCTCCGGTAGCAAGGCGCAGTGAGCCTGCTTCCGGTCCTTCAGTCATGCGTACAAGATATGTAGTTTTCATACCTGAATCTCCTTTTTTTGAAATTTGAAAATGAGTTCAAATTTCGGAGTTCAGGGATACTTCGCTACATAACACAGCCAGTGCATAAAAACCCCTTTCCGCTTTTCAGCAAAAAAGGGGTGCAAAAAGGGCATGACAACCCAGCTGAAAAGCTGTTTGTCATGCCCTAACTCGATGGTCCTCGTTCTCGCCTAAAAAGGCGGATACAGGCTCATTTCCGGTGTACGATTCAGTTCATGCTGCGTATCCGGCGGTTGAACGATGTACAAAGCATACTATTAATAAGATCTTTAATTTGTAATTGAGACCGTTAGTTTACACCCACACTTAGGGCATTTCAGAATGATCATATAGTTTTGGTTGTTCGTAGATGTGTAAGTTCGGGAAGATATCAAATGTCTGTCAGAATTCGGAATATCAAAGATTCTTCCCCTACCACACACAGGGCATTTTACAATAGTGTTTGTAGATTTGTCAGCGCAAGTATATTCTTTTATCGTTATCACTTTAACCACTTCCTAACTATACATAGTAAAGATACAGGAGCTGGATGCTTTAACGCTGGGATACTGTGCTTTTCAATTCTCTATAATAAAGTTTTGGTATGCCTCCTAATCTTATTATATATTAATACCGATGTCAAAAAATGTCGAAAGATGTCGACATAGTAAGATTTTTGAGAAATACTATTTAAGCATAGTTTCGTTTTACTTTAGTTTTGTCTTTTTTGACTTACGAAACTATTCAGCAACTGAATGTGCATTTCATAAGTCAAGTACGCAACCGAAAACTCATTTACGCAACAGAATACGCAACCGAGCAGTTGAGTATTGTTGGTAGACCTAATCGAGTACAAGCTCCGCCACGAGGACAAAATCTAACAGCGTAATACAAAGAGGGATGACCCACTGGGACATCCCTCTTTCCTATATATAACACATATTTACTACGGATTACAGCGACCGCAGGGATCATATCCCATACCAATTACATCCTCTCTGGTAGATATAACATCCTTGCGATTTTTCTCGGCCATTTGTTTTACACTGGAACAACTCGGATAATGGAATTTCTTGGTGTTTGTATTCAAAACATAATTTGTGCCAGACGAAGTATTTCCTTCGGTCTGAGATGTTGTGGGTATTACTGTTGTTGGCACTGTTTCGGGAGGTGCAATGTAGAAGGTATCTGTATTGGCATTTCTCTCTACAGAAAATGAAACAGTATTTCCATCACTAGTGCAAATAATGTGACCTTGCAAATCCGTGCGGAAAAGAGTGACATCTGCATCTTGGAGACGGCTCAAGGTCTGCTCTGTAGGATGCCCATAAGAGTTCTTGCTTCCCACCGAGATAACAGCATATTCAGGAGCAATTTCTCGGAGCCAACGGTAGGAAGTGGATGTGTCACTTCCGTGATGTCCGACTTTCAGAAATGTGCTCTTTAGGTTTGCTCCGCTGTTGAGAATGTCCTGCTCTGAGTCTATCTCAGCATCACCGGCAAAAAGGAAGCTTGTATTGCCGTATTGGATCCGAAGGACGATAGACATATTGTTGGGGTCAGAGTAATATCCTACGGGACCAAGGATCGAAACCGTAGCGGTTCCTAATGTAAAAGCATCTCCTGCGGATGGGATTTCAATTTTTTTCCCTTGCTTTTCCACATAGCGTTCAAATCTGTCAAATGTCTTTGAATCATAGGAATTCATAGAGCAGTACACCGTTCCCACTGTTGCGTAATTCAATGCACCGGAGAGTCCTCCCACATGATCCTCGTGAGGATGGGTGCAGATCATATACTCCAAATGGTCAATGCCATGGGTTTTAAGGTAGGAATATATCAGGCTGGAATCTTCTGCATTGCCTCCGTCTATTAGCATTGCTTCATCATCGCACAGAACCAGTGCGGCATCTGCCTGTCCCACATCTAAGAAGTGAATCTCAAATGTAGATCCTTCCGAAAGGCTGCTCTCACTTTGGGTTTCGGTTGATGTAGTTACTTCCGTTTCCGGAGTTCCTTTTGAGGTTGCGGTTTCTTCTGTTGTTACCTCGTCGGTGGCAGGAACTGTCGTTGGATCTTCTTCACTCTCTGAAAAATAGTTATCCAACACAGATACTGTTGGAACCTCCGTTCCGCCGCCTACCGTGCAAGAGCAAAGGCAGACTATACAGAGAAGAAGTGCAATAAGAGATGTTTTACGTTTCATAAGTACCGTCCTTTCAATTATGTTATTGGCTCGATTTGTTTCGGAAATACCGAAAATCCAAAATTCGATCGAGTCCTACTCCCTACTCCCAGTATACAAAATACCCTGTCCAATAAAGGGGACTTTAATGATAAATTTTTTCTCTGTCCCCGATTATTGGCTTGTATATAGCACAGCAAAGTAGAAGTGCTACACTTTCAATCTCAAAATACATCATAGCATATACCTATTTAGTTTTCAATTCGTATGTATTTTATTTCTCAATTTGGAAGTAAAATAGATATGAGAAAGGTAGTGATGCTATGGATACACATGCTCGTTTACATCAGCTCCTCAAAGAGCGTGGATGGACAGAATATAAACTTTCAAAAGAATGTGGCTTAGCCCAATCGACAATCGGAAATATTTTCAGAAGAAATACAATCCCTTCAGTTGCTACTCTCGAAACAATATGTTCCGGTTTTGGCATCACGCTATCCCAATTCTTTGCTGAAGGCGACATGGTAGAATTGAACCCCGAAACGAAAGAGCTGTTCGACTATTGGCTCTGTCTCACCTCAAGTCAGAAGTCTGCGGTGATTCAAATGCTCAAGGCTATGAGCCACGATAATCAATAGCAGACGAATAATAGTGCAAATGGAAAGCCATCGTACAAAGTGACATCCGGTCGTTTTTGTACGATGGCTTCTTCTCTGTTTCAGCAGTTCTCTTTCATATACTTGTATCGGATAGCCTGTCATAATTTCACATACGCAGGATAAAACAATGGTATTAACGACATTATAATGATTCTATCGTTAGTTTATCACAGAAAACAAAGCATTACAAGCATAAAAAAGAAAGCCTACGGCGAACCATAGGCTTTTCCAGAGAATATATTATTAATCTAAAAAGGCATCCAGGATAGCAAATGCTTTATTCTGTGTTTCACGGGGAAGCTTTTCTAGCCTTTCAGACAGTCTTGTGCTTTTAATTTTGCAGCCGGTATGAATCACATCAGCAAAAACATCATCAGCTGAACACTCCAACGCATTGATAATTGCGGTCAGTTTATCCAATCTTGGAGAGCTTTTGCCTCGTTCAATATCAGACAGGTAATTCGTGGACAACCCAATCATTTCCGAAAACTGCTGTTGCGTATATCCCCTAGAACGGCGGATCTTCTGAATCCGCTTTCCGATCAACTGTGTTACTGTTTTTTCGTCCATCATCGCACCGTTCTCCTTTTTTCACGCCATTAGCATAAATGCTAATGATATCAGTGTTAGTATACTTAGAGAATCAGCAATAATACACAAGGTAGCAGCGTATATATCACGATTTTAACATTAGTTCTGAGCATTTTTTTACAAACCGTTTTCAACAATGATATCACAACTTGTTCGATCCGTAACAATGCGTCTTATACACTGATGTGAGACATATAAATCATAGTTCAATAATTAACTCCCCACCTGGAATATCCAGATGGGGAGTAATACTGAAATGCTACCGTTTTTAGGAGCCCAGGAAAACCTGTCCCACAGTAAAGATCGGTCCATGGTAGCATACGCTTTTGGCACCATCCACTTCGGGTCCTGAATAGAAATCCATAGCAATGAGTGCCGAGTTATTTCCTGTAAAAGCTATCCGTAGGCAATGCTTATGCTATGTAATCCACTCCTGTGGAGGCGGACAAGCCGCCTCCACGATTTAGAGCTTATTGGAAATAGGCTTTTGCGCTGTCGGAGTAGGCAAATAGGGCTTTGCACAGATCCAGTAGTGTCCCGGTCTTGTTGTTGCCGTAAGTATCTGCACTGTACTGCAGGGTGCAGGATACCGGGGTTTCTCCTGCGTAGACCTGAACAGAAACCACGCTCCGCAGCTCAGCGGCTAAGAGGCTATCGAAGGAGAAAGCGTACAGCCCACTCACTGCATTGTAGGCCTCTATCTCCTCTACAATGGTGGTTACGCTCTTTCCTTCAATGTCGGTGTAGCTCACTCGGAGGTTCAGATCATCCAAATTGCCACTGTAGCCTGCGGTGTTGAACACGAATTTCAAGGTGACCTTGGATTGCAGATTCAGAACCTTACCTGCCCAAGTGATGGAAGGTGCAGACAGATCATTCAGGGTCACATTGGTATTGCCGAAAGCGACCTTGCTCATGTCGCTGAGATAAGCCTTATGGGCATTAGTCATAGCTGCATCTGCAAGGCTGTCTGTCCGGTAGCCCTTAAAGATTTGTGCCTTTGCACCGTAGCGGAGAAGGTCAGCGCAGAGCACCTTCAGACTTCTTGCTACTGCAGCCTTGTTCATCTGCGAATAAGCATAAGTCGCAACGCTGTACTCGTCTACAGGAGAGTAATAGACCTGACCATCCTTAGTGCCGTACAGAACGGAACGGATCCTGTCGTTCATGTTTACAGCAGTAAGTCCCTTCAGAGTAAAGTAATAATACTCATTCTGCTCTTTGGGAAGAATCTTGATGGTCTTTGCGCCGGTCTTGATATCTCCCTCGTAGGTGTCCAGTTCTGCCAAGACATAGACAGTTTCCATATCGAAGCCTTCCAGCAGGGATTTGCCTATCACCAGATTCACAGAAATATCGCTGGCAAGATTCAGAGTATGGCCCATCTTCCACTTTGCTTCCTCTACAGGCTCCTTTACCTCCTTCTGACCGCAGATACACACACCATTGGTATAGCTGTGTCCAAGTGCCGCAACAGTTTCGGTATAGAAAATGCCGCAAAGGGTGCAGGTGAAGGTTTTTATACCCTCGGCAGTACAGGTGGGTGCAGTGGTGATTTTGCCCTGATCCCATGTGTGATCGCAGGAATTGGTATACATCTCCAGCATGGGCGCATCAACTACAAAGCGTACTGCCTTGCGGCTTACCGGCTCATTAGGATTCGGGAAATCATAGGCATACTTGATATCCGTAATGGACAAAATGCCTTGTGTCCCACTGTTATAGATGGTAACGTAAACATAGTGGGTCTCCCTATTGTTAACCGTTACGGTTTTCCATCGAGAAGCTAAGATATCCATGGGGTAAAACAGTGCTGTGGAGGTTTGGATCTCCCGGATGGGTCCCGTGGGAAGTGTGGTCGGTACGGTGGTGGTAACACTTACAACCATAGAAACGTCTGCACCGTTTGCACTCTTTGCCCCAATGTCGATGCTTGCGGGGATGGGGCCTTCTACCTCAAGTTTAAATGCGATAGCATTACCGGGGAGCAAATAGACCTCGTTATTGGGACCGATTGCCTTATATTTGGCGATGGTCGCCGTCAGCTTTCCGTTTGCGTTATCAAAGTTCGTGCCCGGTAAGGCAGTGGCATCCAAATAAACCACACCGTTCATAGTACTACCTGCAGTAAAGCTATTTGCATCAATCAAAATATCTCTGAGCTCGGTAATGGTGGGATCCGCTTCTCCATGTTTCTGATAGACCTCATAGGCATTGACACTGTTTATATCGGCACTCTGCGTGTTGATGGGATTATAGATCCGCAGGGCATCGAAATAGAATTCGCCACCACGATCCATAGCGCCGCCGAAGATGTCAGCATTCCCGTTATTGCCGTAGTCAAAGGCCTTGTCAACAAAGAGCTTGACGGTATAAGTACCGTGTGCGAGGCCTTCCACAGAGAGTACAGGAATCTGATACAGCTCCGACTCACCCTTGTTGATAACCGAAACATTCTTTACTATGGTTTTGTTACTATCGAGGATCACAGCACGGATCATGCCCTGATTGACTCCCGTGCGGCTGATGATGTCAAAGCCTGTGCCGGTAAAGGTGAAGGAGATCTCCGTGTAAGTATCTGCTGCGGCATAGTTGATATAGGAGGGATTTCCGCTGCTGTCTTTCTCTATGTTTGGAATACCCTCGCCCATGACGAACAGGGAGCTGCCGTTGGAAAGCTTGCTGTCATCGGTGTAGGAAGAATCGTAGCCATAAACCGGTTTGTCGAAGGAAGGAAGCCCTTCTTCCGACCCGATATAGATGTAGTCGATCTGGAAGCTTGCAAATCCACCTTCGGCAGATTGCAGCCAGTAGAAGCCCGGAGAGATTCTGCTGATGGAATCATACTGTGTAAAGTTTTTGCCGCTGGTGATCATATCACTGATCTTAAAGGTCAATGTGACCCACCCCTGATCCAAAATCGTTCCATTGGGGAAATTATAGGCCACAAAATTGTCATTACCGGGGACTGTATTGCCTGTATCGTCTGCATAGAACATAACGAAGCGACCATTTGCACTGGCTGCTGTTGAGACTGCTCCGTCAATTCTCAGACGAATCTGTAAATAGTCATCCGCAGAAGGAACGTAGTTTAACGGTCTCGACTCCAAAGTGCTGCCGGGGGTGACATAGCCGTTGTTAATGGTGTTGTACTTATGCGTAAGAGTCATAACACCGTCAGAGATGACAGGGGCCTTAAAGTTAGGCATGGGTGTCCAGTTTTCCGCAAGATCCAAGTTCAAGCCGCTGAAGGTGTGCGTTGCATAACGCTGCTGATCTGCCTTAGTGTTGGTGAAGTCTATAAACAAGTCATCGTAAGTAGGAGCACCTTCCCTCGTGCCAACATAGATATAGTCGATCGCAACCGTACCTTGATCGCCTCTGTCGCCGTAACTATTGTCGCTCTCGACGGCATCGCTGTAAATATCCTTGAATCTGAGACCGAGGGAGCGAATCGTGCCGCACGTTCTAAACGCATCCGTCAGCGGAATATCTGCTACGATGTATTCATTTTCGACATAGGTGTAAGAAGCAGCAAGCTGCGGTGCGCTTGCGTTCTTACCATCCTTTGTACAGTTGCCCCATAGGACAACACTCGGTGTGGTAGTTGTAGCACTGCATCCTTCCAGCTTAAACCGTATTTGAGCGATCTCCGCTTGAGATGGATCATAATTTAACGCAAGAGAGGCTTCATCTGTCGTACCGGGCCACTGATAGAACACGGAAGTGGTTATAATATACGGGCCATAGTTCCATGTTTCTCCGTAGGGCTTATCAGTTCTGTTTGCTTCTGCCTTGTTTTCGTCACCGGTAGTATCGGCAACGTCAACGCGCATAATACCGGATTCGTTGTAGATTTCAAAGTCATAACGAGGATGACTGTCACTGTCGGTTGACTGCGTTGCCCAAAGACCTCTCCACCATGTAGCATTGGTGGGAATGTCAAAATTGTGATAACCGTAGGCTGCGTTATTATAGCGTTCACGGTCCGCCGGAGTGTTAGCAAAGTCAAAGAACAGATTCGGAGAAACCTCTTCTTGCTTACCACATTCACATACACCATTTGAATAGCGGTGCGGCGAGTCGATGCCCTGACGACAAATATCACAAAGCAGCTCGTGCCTACCCTCCGAAAGCATACGGTAGTCATTATTTGCATAAACGTGCTGGCAATGATCTTCTGTAGAAATGAACATCAATGCGGACGCAACCGTGCGCTGCCCGGCGGCTTCGGAAGAGATATTTCGCATAGCGAGATTCCCTGTCGGAGTGCGGCGTGTGACGAATGTAGAAGAGCCGCCGCCATCTAAGTTGACAGCATCCACACAGCCCAACGAGATCATCAGATCCGCAAGATCAGGCAGATTGATACCTCCGGTAGTGTAACCTGCTTGCGTTCTGCCATCGACAACGATGCAGACCACACTTCCGTCAGCCTTTAAGCCGATGGCGGTTCTGGGATGCAGCGTGTAGATCAGATCTGAATCCTCTGCTGCGCCGGCAATGACATTGACACCATTCTTAACCAAACGATGACGGGCGCCAATTGCCTCTTCGACATTCGCAAAGTCATCCGTGAAGTCCAAAATTGCATAGCTGCCATCCTTCATCAGCGCAAACATAGGTTCCTTTCTGAGGGTTCCGAACCAGCCTTGCAGGACGTTGCCCTCAAGTACCAGCGGTCCACGATTGACCTCATCACCATCAAAGAAGCTGCCATTCATTGCAAACAGGATCGTTTCACCGGTTGCCGCTTCGTATGCAGCAGCTTGATTCGTGGTATAGGCAATATCATTCGCCATGGAATAGAAGTTAGCAACACGACTTTCTTCTGTACTGCCTACGGTATAGTAGCCCGGTGTGCTGACCTTTAGCGTGGTCTTGGAGCTTGCACCGATCTCAGCAATGTAAACCGCCAACTTTTTGGCATTTACAGTGACGGTGGTTTCTGTTACGCCATCAGCAAGGGTGTATTCCTTTGTGCTTGCCACAGTCACGCCGTCCGGCAAATTCAGACTTGCAGAAGCACGGGTAGCAGTGCGAACTTCCTGCTCCGCTGCGTTTTCGCTCGGGGAAGCTGCCACAGCATAAGAGGTCGTTTCGTTGTCAACCATATCCACATCCTGATACTTGTCAGGACTCGTGGTATCGGTGATGGTCTGCCAAACATGCTTCTCCTGATTTAACGTCTCTTCTAATTTGTCCTTATCGCCGAGATAGATATAATCGATCTGGATCTTTGCGGCAGCCGTAGAACTTGAGCCAAGGAAATGAATGTATGGACGGATCATAGTGGTATGACTTGCCGCAAGATATGTCGTCGTACTCGCCATCGGAAGCGTGATCGTAAAGTAGCCGTTATTGGCATAATCTTCGAAAAGAACATTGGTATAACGGTAATTTACGGTTGTACTGCTGTCGCTTGCGAAACCGAAGCCGATTCTGATCGCGCCGGCCTTTTCACTATTGGTGTCTATAAGGGCTGCATCTTCGATCTTCATACGCATCTGGAAAACATCATTCGCACCACGAACAAAATTCAGACCTTGGGCCGAGCCCGGAGTGCCTGCCTGCAGCTGATGCCAACCATTGGCACTATAATTGTCGATCAGCTCCAAGTTTAATGTGCCGCCTTCCGTTGCATCGACCACGCTTGATTTCTTGAAAGAAGAATCGATCGTCCAGTTTTTCGCAAGGTCATAATTCGTGCCGTTGTAGGTTGCTGATTGGTATCGTTCTTGATCCAACTCGGTATTCGTAAAATCGAAAAACAGCGGTTCACTTTTCGGTGCATGATCCTTCGGTCCAAGGTAGATATAGTCAACCGTGATCTTGGCCGCTACCGTGTCGCTGGATTTCACGAAATTGAAATACGGCCTCATCATTTTTAATCGACTTGCGTTTACATAATAGGAATACGACTTCATTGGGAGTGTAACGATAAAGTAGCCCTTGTCATTATAATCTGCAAGCGCATAGTCCTTGTATGTGACCCTGGTATCGGTTTCGTCATCTAAGTAATAGTAGAATCCGACTCTGAGTGCATTGTTTGCAGTGTCTGATGATGCAGCATTGTCGATCTTCATGCGGATCTGGAAGATGTCATCACTACCGGGGGTGTAGTTCAGCGGCCTATCGCTTAAGGAGGACTTTGTTTGGATGTAGTGCCATGTTTCGGTTGTGGTATCAGTAAGCTCAAGGCTCAAAGTACCTATACTTGCATAATCCACCGTAATGGGCTTAAAAGAGCCTGTCTTTGTCCAGTTTTGGGCAAGGTCAAAATTCGTACCGGTGTATACTGCCGATTCGTAGCGTTCTCGATCCAACTCTGTATTCTTAAAATCGAAAAACATCGGCTCATTTGTCGGCGCATTGTTCTCCGGTCCGAGATAAATATAGTCGACGGTGATTTTTGCCGCTGCCGTATCGCTCGATTTTACAAAATTGAAATACGGTCTTATCATTGTCAAGCGGTTTGCGTTCACATAATAGGAATACGACTTCATGGAGAGTGTGACAGTAAAGTAGCCCTTATTGTTATAATCGGCAAGCTTATAGTCCTTGTACGCAACCCTGGTACTGGTTTCATCATCCAAGTAATAGTAGAATCCGACTCTGACTGCATTGTTTGTCGTGTCTGATGATACGGCATTGTCGATCTTCAGACGGATCTGGAAGATGTCATTACTGCCGGGGGTGTAGCTCAGAGGCTTATCACCTGTGGTAGGACCTGTTTGGATGTAGTGCCATGTCGCAGTTGTGCTGTCAGTCAGCTCAACGCTCAATGTACCTATGTTGGAGGAATCAATTGCAACAGGCTTGAATGAGGAAGTTCTTGCCCAGTTTGCGTTAAGGTCAAAATTAAGACCGGCGTAGACATCAGAGTTGTAGCGTTGTCTGTCTGCAGTGGTATTGGTGAAGTCAAAGAACAGTTTCTGTTCTTGATACGGCAGCTTCGCCTTCGGGCCAACATAGATGTAGTCAATGGTAATTGCACCGTTATTCTTGCTCTGCAGATCCCAGAATCTAAAGCCGAAGGACCGGATTGAATCCGCGTTCTTAAATTCATTTGACAGATCAAATGTCAGAACCATATATATATCGTCAACATAGCTGTAAGATTTGACCATATCATAGGCACCACGCACGTTTTTTCCGTCTGTAGTATGGTCATATACCACAACCACTCTGGGATCGGTCGCAGAGGTCACTTCACAGCCGCTTACCTTGAAGCGGATCTGAACAACCTCCGAATTCGACGGATCAAAGTCGAGGGCTAAATTTGATTCCGTTGCAGCCGAAGGATTTTGACGATAGGTCGTGGTGGTCGAGAGCCACGGACCGTAATTATATGCATCGTTTATGGGTCTGCCACTTGCAACCTGCAATGTCAAAACGCCCTCATTATTGTCAATAGAATAACCATTAAAAATATTGGTGGTGGAAGATGTTCCACGTGTTGCCCAATAACCTTCTCCCTCGGTGTCAAAGTTGTAGAAGCCGTAGGCTTTGCCCTGATAGCGAATCTGATCTTCATAAGTGTTGCCAAAGTCAAAATATAGATATGTAGAGCTGGAAGACAGATCGAAGACACCTTCTGTGAAATCCGTTTCGTAGTACATCGAGGTCGCGGGAATAAGCTGCAATTGTACCAGAATGTATTTATAGATCGTATTTGACCCATCGGGGTCAGTCAGCTCGCAGCCCTCTAAGGAATAGACCAAATTGACTGTTTCTATCGCATCAAAAAAATCTGTCAATTCAAACCGCAGACCATCCTCAGTTCGGGTAAAGATTCCGTTTTCTGTGGTAAGAGTGCTTTCCACCGTAGTGCAGACAAGACCTGCGGGAGAATTTTTCAGAACCTGCCCATGCCCGCCTTTAAGTGTGATACCTACAAAGCCGGTAACCGTTACAAAGGAATCTGTATAGATACTTTCGGCAATTTTTGTAACAGGTATTTCAACCGGCTTGCCATAGTCCATGACGATCTGCTGCGGATCGATGCTGGGCAGATTTGCGGAAACCCGCAGTTTGCGGCTGGCGCTGCCATTGAGCGTAAAGACCTCGCCACCGGCACTTCCCTCATTGGTTGCCACACGGGTATAGTAACACCGGGAGCTTACGGTGTTGGTAAAAGGTGTGTCATTTTCCGTGGTGTTCCGCTTGAAGCCGTAAACGCTGATCTGACAGTTATGAGGTATACCCAGCAAAAGCAGTGCCTTCAGATCTTCCTCAGAGCTGATGGAAACACGGTAGCTGCCCTCCACCAGGGTCGTATTGTTCTGGATTGCCTTGCTGAGAAGCGTCGTCATATCAGTGTAGCTCTTTGCCACAGGCGTCCCACTATGAATGATGTTTTCGCCGTTTTCGTCCTGGGTAACCGTACGGTAGTAGACTGTAATATCCTTGATGTCTGTTACCGCACCGTTAGTAAGTGAGGACTTGTAGAGAATCAGGCTACTGCCGGAAATGCTTGTGCCGAGAGTGGTCGAAACAAAGGAAATATCGTATACAGGGAGATTACGGGTGTTCATCAGATCAAAGCTGTAGGCTGTTGTGTCACCCACATAGACTGCACCGTTGTCGATGATGCTGGCACCGAGACCGGTCGCAGCATCCACCTTGGAGCTCCCGTTATACGTTTCGGCATACTGACCCATAGTGGTCAGAGTATCTGTGTCAACGATCTTGATGTTGGTAGAAAACTTCAGGTTAGAAGCGGAGGTGTGGCGTTCCGCATAGAACATATCGAAGTCGTAAACCTCACCGTCTACCAGCCCAAGGCTATTTAGGTCTACGCGGCCGCCCAAGGCCTGGTGTGCACCGCCAAGGTCCAGTGCAATCTTGCCGTCAATGAAGAAATAGACATCGTCATCTCCAAGGAAGTCAAAATATTGATTTTGGCTTTCATAGTAGACAAAGCTGCCATAGGCATGCATGGTGAAGTGGAAATTGGTATTGGCTGATGCAGTGCCGTAACCTGCGTACAGACCGCCGCGGTCTGTATCTCCGCCCAGCTTCTCGAGCATCTCATCCGTTTCGAAGCCCAAACCATCTGCAGGGGTAAACAAGGGAGAGGCATAGGTAATATCTTCCTTGGCTCTGGGCGTAGGATTGTAAGTATAATATCCGTCATAGAGGACATCGTTGTCCGCATCAAGGACATAGTTGCCGTTTTCGTCGGCATAAAGGCGCAGACGGTCACGCTCTGTTACGGTGACATTGTAGGGAAGGTTGTTCTTCGTATCCACAATATCACCTTCGGGAACAGGCCGCCACATATAGGTCAGGAGATAGTAGGCAAGGTCATAATAAGTCTTTACATCACTCCAACTCAGCTCTCCGCCGTTTTTGGTTTTGTTGATGGTCTCATTATATGAGCCCTTGTCCATGGGTGTATTCGTAACAGTAGGAAGCAAATCATAAAAGGCACTGTTCCATCCGGGGGCATGGTTGCCTTCATGGAGATTGCTCAAGGCTCCTTCTTCGTAGAAGGAGTTTACAACAAAGGTCACGACCTGTTCTGTATAAGAAAGCTTGCGGTTTGTCAGTTTTCCCGTAGTCAAATTGATGCGGCCATGATTCGACCAATTTCCGGGAATCGTTAAACTTGAGCCGGCACTCACACTGGCCAAATTGTAGTGTGCGTTCAGATACTCAAACATCAGTCCGTCGGCACGGAAGTCGTAGATCTCTACAGGAATGTCAATATACGGCGTGACGGCATCCTGTTTGGTGAGGGTGGACAAAAAGCCGCGAAGCTCAGTAGCCTTGTCATTCATGGACTTTTCGATAGCCGAAAGATTAGCCTTGTCCGTCGTGTTCAAAGTCACATTGTATTGCTGGTAAAGCTTGATGCTCTCGGTCAGGCAGGTAATGAACTTGCTGTAGGTATCGGTGGGATATCTCTCATCAGCATTGCCGGTAGCATAGGGTGCCAAACGCTTGATCGCCTTGTAAAGCTCAATGGAACGAGTTGCGATCCTATAAAGATGTATAGAGTTGTCCGTTGTTTGTACCTCGTTAAGATCCAGCTTCAAACGGAAACCATTTTCTGCCGGAATATAGGTCAGTGCATAACGGTCATTGCGGCCGTCTTGGTTATAATCCTTGTCATTGGGATGTGAGTCAATGTAGAGTGCACTGCCCTTGTGCGAGATTTCACAAGCTCTCGCCCCACCATAATAGGCAATGTTATGGTAATCACTCCCTGCCGGGGTCGTTTCCAGCGCAACCTTCAAGCCATTGATCGGCTTAAATGCAGTGTAGTAACGGTTGCGGTTACCGTCCGAGTTATTCACATCCTCGAAATAGATCGACCAGTTAGGATCGGCATTGAGGACTTTTCCGTTGCAAATTTCAACATCTTGGGCTACGATCAGATCATTTACATGATACTCCTGAGATAGGTCAACAACATGTCCGGTAGTCGCATTTTCACCGTGATTCACCACAAAATAGGTACCATCACGAAGCTGATCCATCAATTCGATGGTCCAAGAACCCCAGGAAACCGGAACATAGGTGTTGGTGGGTGTGGGAATCGCTGCCGCTGCATCGGCATAGCTTGCCTGCAGAACATCCTTATAGGACAGGAGCCACTCCGTCTGTGCCTTCAGCTCACTGCGGATGGCCACCACCTGCTCGTAAGTCTGGGATCCGGTCGCCACATTGTAGGTCTTATACAGGTTAATGCTCTTTTCCATGCATTCCATAAAGGCGGCATGGATCCCCTCTGCAAATCTACCATTGTTTGCAGAGGCATAGTCCTTCATGGTCTGAATGGCGTTATAGAGCTCGGAGGAATCCCAACGCTGGGCAATCTTATAAAGGAAGAACTGATGGGTCACCGGATAGTGACCGCTAACATTTTGTATCCAGCCGAACTCGCTGCTACCATTGTAGTGTAGGTCGAATGTTTTCGCGGCGCCGTTAACAGCAAAATTTCTATAAATTCGAACAGAGTGTGCCTGATAAGCGGTGCTGGTACCATAGAAATTGATACCAAAGGATAGGGACTTGTTATTGGCTGCAACAATACAGGGGGTATTGCCATAGGCATACTCCCGCAAATACCGTCCGTCACTGGTGTGAAGATAATAAGTATTCGAACTGTCGTGGGTGATGTCAATGGCCATAGAGGGATCAGCGCCGTTAATAGAGGTTCCTGAGACCGTAACGGACGCACCGGCAATGTTCTGGCCGTTAGAAAGACACAGCGGATCCAGCACGCGGTAGGTGCCGTTTGCATCTTTGTGAACAATGTAATAGGTACCCACCAGGAGTCCCGTGTTTGAAACAGTGACATTGTCCAGCAGTTTATTGCTCTGTGCAATGGGTGAAGACAAGCCGTTAATGGCACTTGTCAAATCTGTCACCGCTTTCGTGGCTTCCGCTTGAACCGCTGTTATTCCTACAGGGATAAGCTGTAAAAGCATTATCGCCACAAGCAGGAAGCTCAAGCATCTTTTTGCTGCATTTTTCATAATCATACCTCCAATTGATAGTGTCTGTTTACATTAAAACTATGTAGTATATATTATTATATCATAATACCTTCCTGCATTGCAACACTTGCAGTGCAAAAAGTGAGCCTTTATATCCAAAGTTAGCTTCATTTACCTACCTGAGAAAAGTTGCATGCGTACCTCTGAGTTGTTAGCTGGCATGGTCGACAATGTCTATGGTTATACCTTCGGAGTAATAAAAGGAATCAGGAACAAACTGTTTAAAAGTCTACAGAATACTAACACGTCAAAGTAGTCAATTCCAATTTATCGAACTGACTATCATATATTGACAGCGTTACACCATTGAGAAATCTTTTGCAAAAAAGAAAATGCCTCGGTGAGCTACAATTTGCTCACCGAGGCATACGTATTTGGGGGTAGTAGAAACTCTATTATGGAATAGATACTCCATAGCCGTAGATTTCGTAGTGGCCTACGGCATAGGATTTTTGCCGGCAGGAGTCGCCGGAGTTGCCTTCTATGGTGTAGACAGTTCCGTTTTCGACCTTTTCGACGATACCTACATGGTTGGGGATATCGTCTTGACCGCCTTCATCGGGGTAGTCCCAATCGAAGAAGATAATGTCGCCGGGGTTGGGAGTGTAGGTGTTATCTTGCCACTGTTCACGGGCTTTGAACCAGTCCTCACCTGCGTAGCAAACGGCGAAACTGGGCAGGACTCCGTTTTCGAGGTAGCCGCACTCATTGGCACACCAACTGACGAAAATTGCGCACCAATCTACTCGTTCATTGAAGCCGTACCATCGCCAATAGGTTTCACCGCCCACATTGCCCACTTGGGAGAGGGCAACTGCAACGAGATCGCCCTGTCCGCCTAATCCGTAGAGCACATCGTTCCACATAGTCTGATTTTCCGGAAGGAGCAACTCGTTGAGTTGCTCCTTTTGGTCGTCTGTGAAGCCGTAACGATCTGCCATTTCATCGGCAGTTCTATGGGACACTTGGATAAGAAGATAGTTCCGCTCTACCTCGGTTTCCACAGTAACCAGCTCTCCGTTTTCATCTACGCCCTCTGTAAACTCTGTTTCTGTACGGAGTTGTGTGCTGTGGTCTATGGTATGCATATTCCAGAAAATATCCGATAGCAGAGTTTTCTTTTCATCGGTCATGGAGGCGACTTCTTGGGGATTCTCCTCATCCGTGGTCACGCTTATTGCATAGATAGACAAGACCTCTTTCCAAGCGGCACGGGAACCGGTCATTTCAACCTTATCGTGGGTAGTAGATGTTTTAATTTCGTCAATTCGAGACATATACTCCTGATTGATTTCCTGCACTGCTGTGCGGATCGTTTGTCCCGTGCCTGTGTCCTCCCCACCGAAGAAAATACCGAAGCAGGATCCTACAATCAACCCAATGAGGCAAATGACCAGAATAACGATCACTGCAGCTCCTACGCCTGTGCCAAGGAACGCTACCAAACCTTTCACGGCGGCAATTGCACTTCGCACTGTAGTTTTTATGATTCTTACTGTACGCTTTGCGGTTTCCTGTGCAAACTTTTTAACCCTTTCTGCCCGTTCTGCTCTCTTCTTCGCTTTTCGGATGGCTTTTTCCGCTTGGGTGGCACTTTTCTTTGCGACTTGACCGGAAGTTTTCGCTCCACTCTGTGAAACTTTTACGCTGGTCGGATTCGTCTTAACACTATGTCCGCTTGTTTTAGGCTGGGGTGTATTCCGGGTCTTAACAGGCCCTTTGTCGGGCTTTGGATTGTTGGATTTGCTTGTTCCCGTTTCTTTTTGAAAGGGGGTTACTTTTCTTACTACGGCTTTCACAGTGTTCTTTCCCATGCGATACAGTTTTTCTTCCCCTGATCGGATCTTGGCATCAGCATAGGCAACTACAGAAGAATCATCTTCTTTTCCTTTTCCGAAATCCCCAACGGGGGCGTGGGTTGCACGCCCCTTGGGGTCATTGATTTCATTGTCGGTGGTTGTATCTGAGGAAAGATCCATTCCTTCAGATTCCTTCTTGGACAATTCTCTAAAGCCGGGTTTGCCGACTTTATCCCGAAGGACCTTCGGCTTATCCAGTGTTTTTATTCCTCGCTCGACCGTATCCCGAACCTTAATTTCCGGCATGGGTTATTCACCTCCGTATGTTCTTTCTCCCGGTTTTGTCGTCATAAGGCGGTAAATCTCCGTATCTTTGGGAACTTGGTTCTGGAAAGGAATCAAAGCTCCTCCATATCGAATCAGACCGGATCCGGGTGCTACATTGGTGATATATTTCAGTTGCCGATCAGAGAGGTGCAATAGCTTCTTCAGGATATCCCTGTCATGTGGAGACTGGTTCAGCATGACTACCATTTCAGAATTGGACAACATCGTATTAGATTCCACCGTCTCGTTCATAAATTGCACATTCTGCGTAATGGCTGTAGGCTGGGCATTTCGCTTACGGAATTGCCGCCAAGCAGAAGTAAAGAAACGACGGCTGTGATCGTTATCAAAGACAATATGGTACTCATCAATGATAATGTGGGTTCGCTTTCCATGGCGGGCATTATAGTTCACACGGTTCAGCATGGTATCTGTAATCACCAACAGCCCAGCCGCCTTTAGCTGTTCTCCAAGAGAATGAATATCAAAGATCGTCAATCTCTTGCTTAGATCCACATTTGTTTCATGAGCGAACAAATCCAAAGTACCGGTGGTATATCGTTCTAAGTACAGAACGATTTGTGCCGCTTCCGGCTCAGGCTGTTCCAGCAGCAGTTCTCGCAAAGTGCAAAGAGTAGGCGTTGTGCCGTTTTCCTTTGCTTCCTGCAAAAGCTGGAGGGAGCAACGATCAATGATCGCCTTATGTTCTTCGGGTATGATCTTATCCTTATGAAGCTGTTCCACAAGGGTCTGGATAAACTGACACTTTGCTGCAAAGGGATTATCTTCGCCGTAGCCATCCTCTAAGTCAAAGGGATTCAGATGATCCTTTCCTCCCGGTACAATGTGGATCACAGAGCTTTCGTCGGGCGACACTGTCGTAAGAGTTGAATATTCCCCCTCCGGATCACAGATGATAATATCATCCTTTGTGTTCATCAGAATGAGAAGAATATAAAATTTGGCAAAGAAGGACTTACCCGATCCGGGGACTCCAAAGAAAATCGAAGACTGATTCATCAGATTCTCTGTATTACACAAGATCAGATTGCGGGTAATGGCATTCTCACCGTAGTAGATACCACCCTTCTCCATGACTTCCGGAACCTTAAAGGGAAGCAGTGCAGCAAGGGCTCCTGTAGTAAGGGTTCGCCATGAATTCAGTCGGCATACACCGAAGGGCATTGCGGTAATCAGTCCATCAAGCTGTTGGTACTTCAGAACAGCCGCCTGACTCATGCTGTTTTGGGCAATGGTCTTGATCTGTTCTGTAATCGAATCCAATTCCTCTTTGGAGTCTGCCGTAATGACCATGGTTACAATCGTAAGGAGCATCCGCTGATTGTTCTCACACATATCTTTTAGAAACTCCTTCATCTCAGCCCGTTGTAATTCCATATCGTAGGGAATCTCTGCTGCATAGTTTCCGTTGCGGTTTTGCCTCCGTTGCCAATTGGCAATATTCGTTTCTACCGCAAGCTGCTTGTTCATTGCCATACGGGTTGCCTCTTCGTTTCCAATGGGAATAATGTCTATGGAAAGCATCATGTTATTGGCAACACTTGTCATAGAGGCGATCATGCTATCCTTTACATAGGTGCCGTAATCTTTCATATACATGGCACGGGCATATCGGTCTCCTAACCGCAGGTAGTCGCTGTGTTTCTCAATGTGGTCGGGGCAGATTCGATCACGGAAGTCATGACCATGCCGCAGATCCTCCTTGATGTCAAAGCGGTATCCCTCTTCATCCCCTTTGCGGAAGAAGTTATGAATGATTTGAAGTCGCTTCTTTGCATCCATCTGTTCCAAATTGGATCCCAACGCAGATAATCCGGTTTCCAAATCAGCGGCGATACGGGTGAAAAAATCCTCTGCCGCCTTATGATTTTCCTGTTCCGTTGTTACTGTAATCATTAGATCTCGCAGAACACCGTTTGCTTTGCTCCGTTTATCCCGTAGCATTTGGTTATACTCTTGTCGAAATACTGCCATACAATCCATCGGTGTGGGAATCAAGATATCTCTTTCAAATTCCGCATCCGTAATAGGATGGTCAAAAACAGTAATCTTTGTGACAGCCGTACTGTCCATGGTATTGATAAGGTCGGCATACATTTTCAGAAAATCAAACTTTTCATCTTTCCCGGAAGATTGGTAGCTGATATCTGTAAAGCCAAAGGTCTTAGAATAGCGGTTGCCAACACGAAAAATGCCGTCTTCCCAAATTGTCTGAATGGGGATCACATCCCGCACACATCTTGGAATACGGTATCCCTCACGGTAGCGTTTCAGTATAGATTTGAATTTCCGGATCACTTTTTTTCACCTCCTTCATCAATTCGTACCATGTGTTGTTGTGCTTCACATACAACACCTTCGGCTCCAAAATCTCCGAGCGAAACCAAACCCAGAGAAACTGCTCTGCGGTCATGCCGTGGTATGTGATAAATCCCATAGCCGCAAAGGGAGCCGCACCCAAAATACACATCCAGCTAACGGTTTCCACGCCGAAGCTGTCCTTCAGCAGGAAGTACAGCAGAACGGCAATCCCAACAGCGGCAATGGAGAAAAAGAACTGTCGCATGGACAGTCCGAAAAACATTGTCTCATTGTAATTACGAATTTCACGGTTAAATTTTATTTCCAAGTAAAGTCCTCCTTTCAGAAATTATAGTCCCATAATTTCACGAACCACTCTATCTGACATTTTTACGGTGCCTACCAAGACAAGCATATTAAATACAAATTCGCCAATATACTTCCATACCATAGTAGCAGGTGCGGCACTTACTACTGTCGGAGGTTCCTGAGCGAAAACAGAGAAAATGATGCAAGCCAATACAATAATGGCACCTTCCAAGCAGACAGCACAGTAGCTTTTCAAGAAACTGGTGCCAACACTTTGGGTTGGCTCTCCTGCATAGGTTGCCAGTGGGATCGGTGCAATAGCCGTGTACATAAATAGCTTAAAAAAACGGCCATACACACTGAGGATCATAACGAAAGAAATGACCCACACAAACAATCCACCGATCAGGGTAATTGCCCACAGAGGAATAGATTCAAAGAAACCGCAATCCTCGATGGCTGTTACCAATTCCGGTGGCAGTGTTACAGCCTGCGGGGCACCATAGCCTGCAGCACCCATAATGCGGCTGATTGTTCCCTGAATAATACTCAGCAGAGCCAGCATCAGATCCATACCGTAGGTGATAAGGGCTTTGGATATAGTAAAGCGGAAAAACAGTTTCAAGGCGTGTTCCGGTCGTTTTAGTTCTGCGAAGGAACCGCAGGTACGCATAACACCGATCACGAAAAACAGCACCAATAAACCGTAACCGATAGCCTGCAATGTCCCATGGATGGATGCAATCACAGGCCAAATCGTTCCTCCCCTAAAGTCTTGAGGGCTTTGGGTAATCAACTCCCAAATCTCAGCCAATTTATCAGACCATGTTTCAAGTGCATTTTCAAGGTTTCCTACGATCCAGTTATCCGACATAAATTCACCTCCTTGGGGACTGTCCCGGTATCGTTGAGACAGCCCCCTTTTGTCGGGATCAACCGGTAATCAGGGTCAGGATTTCTTTTGCGAAGGTAATGACAATGCCGCCTGCAAGGGTCAGGAAGCCGTTGGATCTCTGAGAGGGATCGTGGCTCTGGAAGGATAAGCCTACCTGCACAATGCCCCAGCCCAACAGGATCAGACCTACAGCACGGATCAGTCCAAAGATGAACTCGGACAGGTTGTTGACTACCGCAAGAGGATCATCTGCGGCAAATGCAGAAATGCTCAAGCTCGCACACAGGATCATAACCATGAGTGCGGAAAGCAGAATACGGCGCATACGGTTAGCCGTCTTGAGAATGTTTTTAGAGTTTTTCAAAGTTAATCGTACCTCCATTTTTTTCAATATGTTCTTCTAATTCTTCCTCGGTCAGGAAAGCAACATCTGCCCCATCTTCGTCGGAGATCTGAATAGCCTTTTCTAATAGTTCTTCATCCAAAGACAGTTCTGCAACTGCAATACTGGTATTGTCCTGACCATGTTCATAGGGTTTTCCTTTCCCGTCTGTGGTGAATTTCACATTGGGATGCTTCAAAATGTCGTACTTAAGATCAATGACAGGGTGTTCACCTCGAATAAATAAGATGGCATAGCGGTTGTCTAACATCCGAACTTCATCCGGTGTCATTAGTTCACGGCCTGTAATCTGCGAGTTCGTGGAATAGCTTCCGTTTCGTCCTCGTGTCCGACCGTAAGTGTTGGTATCAATGGTTTCCTTCCCTAACAGCTCTGAAACATATTTGTGGCTCGACTGCTCGTTACCGCCTAAATAGAGAAATTCGTCGCAATTACCCAGTATGCTTTCCCATTCTTTTTCAAACAGAGCCTTTAACTGTGCTATGTTCTGTAGAACGATGGAAACAGAGATTTCTCTGCTTCGCATGGTTGCAAGCAGTTTGTCAAACATATCCGGCAAGGCGACATTCGCAAACTCATCCATCAAAAAGTGGACATGAACGGGAAGTCTGCCACCATGTACATTATCTGCTCGGTCGTAAAGGCGTTGGAAGAGCTGGGTGTACAGCATACCGATGATGAAGTTAAAGGAACTGTCATTGTCGGGGATAACCGCAAAGATTACGGTCTTTTCTTCTCCGACCTTCTCCAATTCCAATTCGTCTGTTTGGGTAATACTTGCAAGGGAATCCAAGTTGAATTTCTCCAACTTTGCCAAGAGGCTGATCTGAATGGATTTCAGAGTTTTTCCTGCGGCCTTCTTATAGCTGTTGTAGTATTTCACCGCAATATGTTCCGGGTTCTTCCGTTCTAATCGTAGGAACAGCTCGTCCAAGGGAGAAACATAATCTTCCATATCCTCCCGCACATCTCCGGCACGGATCATTTCCATAACCATGGGGAAATTTTGTTCCTCCGGCGGTGCCTCGTAGTAAAGGTAGAACATAAGGGCTAAGAGAAGCATCTGAGCTGTCTGATCCCAAAAAGGATCTTGGCTCTGACTACCTTTGGGTGTGACATTAGCAAATAAGTTTGTTACAAGCCTCTGAATATCGTTGTCACATCGGATATACACAAAAGGATTGTAGCAATGACTTTTCTCCATGTGAATCAGGTCAATTACTTTAATCTTGTGAGTTTTGGAGAGGAACTCTCCGCAGTCTCTCAGCATCTCACCTTTGGGATCAAGGACAATATAACTACAAGAAGCGTTAAGCAAATTTGGTTTGCAGTAAAAGCGGGTTTTACCTGAACCGGAACCGCCGACGATCACTACATTTAGGTTTCGTTTATGCTCTCGTCCGTCGAGACCGATTGCTACATACTGGGTCAGAACCTTATTGTAGTACGGATATTTGCTGCAGTATGTTCGATTCAGACTTTCAGGATTTCCCCATTTAGCAGAACCGTGTTCCTCACGGTGACGATAGTTTCGATCATTGGAGAAATACAAAGACAGTGCAAGCACATAAGCTAAAAGTAATGCGAGAACAGTCTTTCGGGTGTTCTCGCATAGTTTTATGGCAAATGGTGCCTGGGTAATCTCGCTTAAGTGCCTTAAGACACCGAAGATCCCTGCGTCCATGTATGGAGCAATAAGAAATGCAATCCATATTACAGGTATAGTTCCCAAAAGGCACAGGATGAATTTAGTTCGGAAGGAACTACCTTTCCTCACGACCAAAGCACCTCTTTCTCGGTGCATCCAAAATCTTTACTATTAGGTCGTTCACATCCTCCGTAGGCTTCCCTTCCTCTATGAGTTGATTCCGAAATGCCATCATGCCGTTGATCAGCAGACGATGTTCAAAGTCCGACAGTTGAAGCTTTCTGTCCTCCTTTCCCACAGGCTCCACCCCTTACCTTGTTTCTTGGGTTTGGGGCAGCTTCTGAGATTTTTCCATGTGATGGGAAATATCCCCATAGATACGGGCAGCATAGGCACGGATCTTGCCGAGTTCTCGGCGCATGGCTGTGGCATCCATTTCACTGCACTGATCGGGAACGGAACGGAAGTTGAAGTCGGAAGTGTCCATGCCGTATCTGCGACAGAGAACATAGGTGCTGCACATGGCAACAAAGGCACACTCTTTACGGAGAGCATTTCCATCTGTGTCCTGATAAGCCATTACCAGTTCACGGGCATACTCCTTGAACAGAGTTTCGTTCCCAACAAGACCACGGAGGAGAAGGATCCGCTTTTTGTCAGAATCATAGATGGCGGTTTTGTCGTCGGGAAGCTCGTCCCGGATCTCTGCCTGACACGCCCCTGTGTGAACCAGGGCGGTCAGAAGCTGACGCATATCATACTGCATTGCCTGCGGAACCGGATTTGCATCGGTTTGAGAAATGTCAAAAACACGCTTGGCATTGTATCTGACAGCAACCTTACCGTCTGCCTTGGTATAGTCCTTTCCGGGTTCCAGAATAAGAATGGACTTCTCTCCCTTCTTAATGCTGACCCCTTCGCTCTTCCAAGTTCCGAAATCTGCAAGACGAGTGGCATTGGGGTTCTGTGCTGCAAGCAAGAGTACATTGCCTACAGAATATCGGTCGAATCGTGCCATAACATCCAGGCAGGATTGGAACAGTTCCGGATCATTGCCCATGCTGTCTGCGGTCACATCGATCAGGTCAAAGGCATCCTTGCGGTCAGCTTGCTTTTGCTCCAGCCACGCTTCCTTATTGAAACCGGCTTCGTTTTTCACTTCGGTATGCTCCATAAATTATCTGCTCCTTTCTATTTTAGGGGTAATTTTGATTTTGGGTTGCTGGATAACAGGGGTTTTCTTATTGCCGGGGTGATACCTTTTTCGCAGCACCTTCCGTCGTCTGGCCTTCTCTCTGTCTGCACGAATTTGGTATAATTCCTGACGAACAGACGGTCTATTATCAGAAGCGGATTTTCCTGCCTCTGAGGTACGCTCGGACGGAGGTTGTTTCCTGCCCCGGCTCTGCGAAGGGTCCCTTGTTCGCTTATGCTCTGAATGTGTCTGCTCCCGCTGTTTGGTCAACCGATCCAAGAAGGCTTCTGTGTCCTTTTCGGTTCGGGTATCCTTTTTAGGGAGAACATTGCGGTTTCTCTCAAGCTGGTTTTCCACATCTGCTCGGTTCACAGAAGCTAAGTTGAAGCGTTCAAAGATACGGTTGATTTTTGCCGCATCG
>JAZOXB010000286.1:0-10763 GCA_045659585.1 Faecousia sp.
CATATTTGTGAGGGTTGGTATGCTATCGTGTATACCGATTAGTAGGACAGAGGCCGGTTGTCCCCCAAAGAAAACAAACCCCAAAGAGGTGTTTACAAATATGACGGATCAAGCTACCAAATTTACAAAAGGGCAATGGATCTCCTTTCTGTGTTGCTGTCTATTGCCACTGGCAGAAATGGCGTATGGTGTCATTTGGCTAACGGAACATGTGCAATTTACAGTTTGGTTTTTCCTTACCTTTGTGATTGTTCCCTGTGTGGTTGTGGGGCTTTTTGCATGGGTCATGTTCTCCCGGAGGCGCATAGGCACGAAGGTGCTGCTGAGTATTTTAACCGCAGTGCCCTCTGTGCTCCTGTTTGCCTGCTTGAGTATTGGACTACCCTACTATCAGGTAGTGCCCTATAGGGAAGAAAATTTGCAACATCGCTATAGTTTTGTGAAAAAATATTCCCCCATGATGCCGTATCTCGAGGAACTCGGAGAGCCGGAGCAGATAGAACTGTACATAAGCAGTTCTCTCGAAATATTCTATACGGGTACAGCAGAACACTTGGTGTGCCGGTATGAGTCCCAAGAGTATGAAAATCGGAAAGAGTGGCTGGAAACGAAATATGTTTTCCGGACTTCGGAGATCTACATGGACGATGAACCATATGAATACTCTGCGGTGGTAGGGGATTATACCTTCCGCATATTGGATACGGAAATGTATCGGAGTCATTACTTCGATTACCCGACGCAATTCATACTGATCGGCACCTCCGACGAAGCCTGCGAGATCGTCTTTATGGCTTTTGAAGATCTGAATTTGGATCATATTCCCTCCTTAGAAGAATTCATCCGGAATGAATGTTGCTGGAAATACATCCGCTAAATCACAGTTTATCGCTCTGTTTGATGCATAAACCATCGTATCTCATCGTAGGGGCGACCTGTGGTCGCCTGCCTGTTTTGAAGAGAGAACAGTGATTTTAAACGGTAGAATGTTCAAATTTTCAGTTCCTACACCGGGAGACCACAGGTTCCCCTACGAACAGATGGGGTAAGTTGTGCAAAAAGCAAACCGATAAACGGGAATTTGGAGATTATAAAGAATTGAATAATAGGGGTTAGACAGGAACAAAAAAGGAAAGGTGAGAGGACTGCTCTATGAATAAAATCGAAAAAGCACTGATGATCGGTTGCACTTTGATCGTTATCATTCTATGTGCCGTCGGGATTCTTTCGTCCACAAAAACCTATTGCGGAACGGTGACGGATATCACCGAATCGGAAGACGGTTTTGTGTTGACCGTTCGCGAGAAAGATTCCGAAAAAGAACTGGTTATACAGACCTCTTACATACACACCGGCCTGTGTTTTTGCCATCTTGAAAGAGATATTTACTGGGGGGATTTCATGACCCTCAAAGATCCCATGGTAGAGATCAGATGTAAACGCTTTTTCAATCCTGCATACTATGCCGAAACAGTAGTGATACAATGGAACCATGATTCCGAAACCGGAATCGGTTGATAAATCAAAACGGACTATCCCAACATCATCGTCGGGACAGTCCGTTTTTTAATCGATTGTTTATCCACCGTTGAAAGAGGGATTTTCGCCAACGTCGGAAGGAGTGCTGCCGGGGAATCCGCTACCATCGGGCGGGGGGAAGCCCTCGGGGGGTGTTCCACCCATGCCTTCGGGAGGCGTGCCTTCCGGGGGGGTTCCTTCGGGGGGGGTTCCCCCTGCACCGCCGGGTCTGCCACCGCCATGACCACCCATGCCACCGGGGCCACCCATGCCACCGGAACCGTAGGTAATGGCAGTCATGGTGATTTCCTGAGAAGTGTCTCCTACGGTAAGGGTGTAGGTTTGACCTTGGAGGATGCCGGGACAGCTTAGAACGATGGACCCGCTGCTCTTGGTGGTCTCCCAAGTGAAAAGCACCTGTCCTGCAGTATCCGTAAGGCTGACGGGACTTCCGGCAGGCTGATTGCTGTAGGTAACAAGGATGGCGCCTTGGGTAGAGCCTGAACCGAAGCCCATAACCATGTCTGCAGTGCCTACGGCAACAAAGATACCGCCGGTGACTTTCGCCTCTCCGTTATAGTCCATTGTGCCGTTTCCACCGCCGGTGGGGCCGGAAACATAGGTCTCACCGCCGGAAACCGTGAGAGCACCGTTGGAGTCAATGCCGTCACCGGAGGCATCCACGATCAGCTTACCGCCGGTAATGGAAATATAGGCGTTTGCATCATTGGCAAACATATCGTTCCGCCCCATGCCGCTACTGTCATTGCCACCTGCGGCATTGAGACCGTCGTCCGAGGCAGTGATGTTGATCATTCCGCCGTTGATGTCGATGCGGTGACCCTCTAAGCCTTCATAGGACAGGGAGATGAAGATCGAGCCGTCGTGAACCAGGAGCTGTTCCTCGGCATGGATGCCGTCGTCACCGCTTAGGATCCCAAAGGATCCGCCGTAGATCTCCACATTGTCGTTACTGTGGATGCTGTCATCGGCACTGTTGATCCGAAAGTCTCCACCGTAGATCAGCACATCTCCTGCGGCCTTGATGCCCTTGGTGCTGACGGTGTCTTCTTGGGATGCGGTGTTCTGTGGGGTGCTGTGGAAGCCGGGAGGGGAGTTGTAGTGAGGGGTGGCATTATCACAGCCTCCGCCTGCGTAGATCGTAAAGTTTCCGCCCCGGATCTGCAGGAAGGAGTCACTACTGATGCCGTCACCTTCTGCTGTCAGGTCGAAGGTGCCACTTGCAATATAGATATAGGCAGAGGTGGGATCTTCTTCGTTATCGGTATTGATACAATCCTTCCCGGCATTCAGGGTGAACCTGCTCTTTTCTATGCGGATACTGTCCTTGGTGCTGAGCGCGTGACGGGTCGCCTCTACAGTATAGTGTCCCCCGCAGAAAACCAGGTCGTCCTTACACACGATACCGTGATCGGGAGAAGTGACGGAGAGATACCCGTTTCCGTTGAAGGATAGGTCGTCTTTTGCAAAGATCGCACCGTCAATATTGGTATCCTCCGATTCCGGGAAGGTGCCCAGGGTGCAGAGGCTGTTTTCGCCTATGAGCGTTACGACGACCTTTTCTGCCTGCTTGACATACAGAGCAGCGGTATCTGCGGCGGTGATGTTGGCGTTGTCCAAAATCAGATGAACATGGTCGGTCTTTCCTACCTCTACTACCACATTGCCCGCAAGGGTACCGGTGAGACGGTACTTTCCTTCGGAAGTGATCCTGAGGGTGGAACCGTTGACAGCAACACCGTTGTCGGCACAGCTTGCAGTGGAACCGCTGAGAAGGATCTCCACGCTGTCGGAGCTGTCTGTATCTTGATCTTTGTTAGAGAATTGATCCGAGGGGATCAATGCTTCTGTGGGTGAAGTTGTTGTTTCTGTTACGGTAGTTCCGGAGGTTCTGTCCGAGGGAGTGACGGAGGGACTGCTTTCTGTAGGGGTGTTTCCTGTGGAGCAGGCCGTAAGGAGGAAACACAGGCACAACAACAGACATAGCTTTGCTTTCATAAGGGGACCTTCTTTCTTAAAAACAGGGGGGATCAGGGCAGAGTTCTGCCTTGATCCCCAATTGCGTGTAAACGATTATAATTCCGGCGCACCGTAGCCGGGCTTGGAGATCATGATCTCCAGGTTTCCGTTGCGGCAACGGAGCTGATCCACGAATTCCTTCTCCTTGGAAATATCCTTCATATTTACGTGGTAGGTCAGACGGAACATGGTTCCCATGTTAGTGGTTCTGACCTGCTCCAGCTCATAGGAGGTGGTGTATTCCTTTAGGAGGTCTGTAAACACCTCTGTGTAGTCCAAATCTTCGGGAATGGTGATAGAGAGGGTACGACCGTTCTTGGATCCTCCCAGATCCACAGCGGAATAAATCAGGCAGATCATGCCCATGATCAGGGAGAAAAGAATGGCATAACCCAGATAACCCATGCCGCAGATGAGACCTGCACACATAGCCAGGAACAGCATGGCGATCTCCTTGGCAGTGCCGGGGAGGCTGCGGAAGCGAACCAGACCGAAGGCACCTGCCACTGCTACACCGGCACCGATATTGCCGTTGACCATCATAATGACTACGCAGACGATGGTAGGCAGAATGGCAATGGTAGCGGTGAAGCTCTTGCTGGAGCGACTACGGAAGCTGTAGCAGAGGGTCAGAAACAGACCGATGACCAGAGCGGCACCTACACAGAGCAGGAAGTTTTCTACAGAGATGGTTGTTGCGGATGCGGAATCGAATAAGCCTTTAAACACGGACTTGTCCTCCTTTGAATAACATATTTTGGTAAGCGGTACCGTATTTGGAAAAGGATGTTTTGTAGATCATATTTTCCGTTAAAAACCGTGTGAGCCACAGCGGGATAGCACCGGGAGCCTTGATCTCCAGCAGGGTCATCCCCTCCGGCAGAATGGGTGTCCCGTAAGCCTCGGAGCACAGATCCAGATCCTCGTCCCTTGCAAGAATGTTTTCGTCAAGGGTCATGCGGAATTCACTGCCGTCTAAACTATAGAAGGCTTCCCGTTCATAGGACAGGAACACTGTGGGTTGGAGCTCTCCGTAGAAATCACGGAAATAACGGATCTCCTCTCCGATCTGGGTAGGTGGATTTAGGGCGTCTTCTCCTGCCAGCCATTCCATGGCTTCGTGAATGGGCATGACCAAGCGCCGTTTGTACACGACTTTTTTGAACTTCTTTTTCAGTTCTACAAAGACATCTCCACCGGGACTTACCTGAGCATAGCTACGGACTCGTAGCTTCTCTTTATAAATAGGTCGTTCAATGGAGCGTCGGATCAATCGATAATTGGGGGTATCGTAATAAATATTACGGATGGTGGTGCGACCGTACCGATCCAATCTCATGTAGGGCTCTATGACCTGCAGAAGGGCGTCCTTTTGAGATCGGGTCAGCATATATTTGATTTCGTATCTCCGGAAGCTGGATTGATAGGACATGCCCGATCTCCTTTCTGCAGTATTTATACATCCAGTATAGCAAAAAGTACTGAATTAGTGCTGAAAAGAGTCGGGCATTCAATGGAAAAATATTACAGTCCTAACTTTTCCAGAGCGGCCATACGGACGCAAACACAGAAGATCTCCATAGCGGACTTCAGTTCTTCCACAGGGGGAAGGCTGGGAGCGATACGGATATTGCTGTCCTTGGGATCCTTGCCATAGGGGAATGTAGCACCGGCACCGGTCATAACAACGCCTGCTTCCTTGCACAGGGCAAGGGCACGCTTTGCGGTGCCTTCCATAGCGTTGTAGGAAACAAAGTAGCCACCCTGAGGCTTGGTCCAGTTGCCGATCTCCAGAGGAGCGATCTCCCTGTCCAGAGCATCCAGAACTGCGGAGAACTTGGGGCGCATGATCTTGGCATGCTCCTGCATAAGAGCCAGAGTGGTCTCCTTGTCTTTCAGGAATCGGACATGGCGGAGCTGATTCAGCTTGTCGTAGCTGATGGTCTGGAAGGTCAGGAGAGAAGTGATGTATTTCTGATTTTCTACACTTGCCGCCATAACGCCTACACCGGCGCCGGGGAAGGTGACCTTGGAGGTGGAAGCGAATTCATAGACCATGTCGGGGCTTCCTGCCTCACGGCACAGGGTCAGAATGTCACGGAAGGGGCGGAACTCACCGTATACCTCGTGGATGCAGTATGCATTGTCCCACATGAGGGCGAAGTCGGGAGCAGCGGGCTTCAGGTTAGCAATGCGATCAATGGTCTCTTCGGAATAGACGATACCGTCGGGGTTGGAATACTTGGGAACACACCACATACCCTTGACGGTGGGATCCTTTACGGCTTCTTCCACGGCATCCATGTCGGGGCCGTTCTCGGTCATAGCGATGGTGATGAGCTCCATGCCGAAGCTTTCGGAGATCTTAAAGTGACGGTCATAGCCGGGGGAGGGGCAGAGGAACTTTACCGTTTCTTCCTTGGACCAGGGCTGAGCAGAATTCTTCAGACCGTGGGTATATGCCTTTGCAATGAGGTCATACATCAGGGACAGGCTGGCATTGCCACCTACCAGAATTTCTTCGGGTTGGGTGCCCAAGAGCTCTGCAAACAGCTTCTTGGTGCAGGGCAGACCTGTGAGCTCGCCGTAGTTACGAGCGTCGATGCCGTCGACTTCGCAATCGTCGATGGACAGAATGTTCAGCATGGGAGCGGACAGACGGAGTTGTTCCACGCCGGGCTTACCTCTTGCCATGTTCAGCTTTAAACCCAGGGCCTTGTATGCTTCAAAACGGGATTGGAGAGCGGCATATTCTGCCTGTCTTTCGGTGGCGGTCAGTTGGATGTAGGATTTCATATGATTTCCTCCTTCTATGGATGGTTAAGATACTTTGATATAGTGTGCTACCTTGTTGTCGGCACGGAGAGTCAATTCACGACCGTCCAGTTCGAAACGGTAGTCCAAGATATAGGGAGCACCGTCGGTAGAGGTCATATCACAGTGGAGAACCTCTTCCATAATGTAATAGGTGCCGAAAATGGTGCCGGCGTCCTTTCCTTGATAAGTGCAGCTGACGATGATGCTTCCGTCACTGCCGATCTCGATGGTCTCTACCATATCCAATTCGCCGGGATCTACACTTCGCCACATGCCGATCAGCATATCGGGAATCGGAGAGGTTTCAAAGACTGTTGTGGTAGCCTCTGTAGCCTCGGTGACTACTGTAGGGGCTGTGGGCTTGGTGGTTCCGCACCCTACCAGAAGCAGGGATAAGAGCAGACACAGGATCCATATTCTTTTCATTCTTCATTCCTCCCGAATTTTGCACGGAAACATTCGTCACCGTTTTCTTTTACACCACGGACATATCCGTCCTTGCAGAACAGGGAGATATTCTCCCCGGGGAAGCACTCTCGGTCAAAGATGATCTCCAGATCCAAGGCGTTGGGACAGAGGGCTTCACTGTGGCGGACATAATTGACATTGTTCACATGGCCGTTTCCGTCGATCTCATCAGGAACTACCTGCCACAGGGCTGTTTCTGTCATATCCTCCGGCAGAGGGAGCCGCTTTAAGACAGCGGTTCGCTCCGGGGAAACAGTGGGAGCCTCCAAAATGGGCGGAACGGACTTCATATTTACCAGCTTTCTGGTTTTTGCATGAACCACGGTCCAGGCGTAGATGCCGTAGCCGATCTCCTCCTCCCCTTCGTAGATGGCATAGTCACGGATGCTTGCTACGGCGGAAGGCTTACGGAGCCAAGTGTCAATACGAACTTCCTTGGTGGGGATCCGATCCAAATGAACCTTTGCGCGAACGATCATCCACAGACACCGGAAGTCCTTCAGCATTCGATCATAATGAATCTGCAAATTTATACTGTGACCTTCCGCGGCTTTTTGCAGAAGGGTCATGGTCTCCGAAAGGTTTTTTGGAGGGGGAGCTGTAATACTGAACAGGGGCTTCATAAGAATTTCTCCCTTTAAATACTGAAATAATGATACTTTTGCCTATTTTAATGTCTGCTGTACAAGTCGCTGTTGCGACTCCGGGCCATTTTTGCAGAATGCAGATATTATACACATCATTTTACCATAGCACAGAAAATTCGTCAAGAATTCGGAATAAATTTTCCCGAAGGTGAAAAAATATTTTGGGGTGATGCAATGGACTATCAGTGTTTGGAGGATGGAACTTATAAGGGTCGGATTTCTGACGAGACGATCTGTGAGATTTTCGGTGATAGCGGGGATCTGAATCGACGGATCCTAAAGGTAGGTGCCAATATACTATTTATATATAGTATAGACGGCTTGGTGTCCGGTGGTGATATATCCGAGTTTGTGGTAAAGCCTCTTATGCAGGACACGGTAGGGGGTACTATGGAGGAGCTATACGATCGTGCCCTTCATCGTACAGTATATAATATAGTAGCCATTCCTTGCGGGGAATTGGATAAGATTCTGCAATTGCTTCTTAACGGGTTTTGTGTAGTGGTCTTTGGAGACAAAGCCTTAGCCTTTGAGGACAAGACACCGGAAAAGCGATCTCCCTCTCCACCGGAGATCGAAAATACGGTGAAGGGCCCCAAGGATGCCTTTACAGAAACCTCCCGAACCAATACAAGCTTGATCCGCAGACATCTTCGGTCTGCCGCTCTGCATTTCTACGAAACCACTGTGGGAACGGGGTGCAGGACGAATGTATCCGTGGCATATATCGACGGCGTAACGGATCCGGAACTTATACAACGGATGAAGGAACGGCTGTCCGAGATCCGGACGGAAGGCTTGCTTACCCCTGCGGCAGTGGAGGAACTGATAACGGGATCTCGAATGACGGCCTTTCCTCTGATCCAGTATACGGAGCGAACGGATCGATTTGCACAGGCTTTGCTGGACGGGAAAATCGGATTGCTGGTAGATGGGCTGCCTGTGGGATATTTGCTTCCTGTGGATATCGGTTTCTTTTTGACAGGCGCGGAGGATCGAGGGAAGGATTTTGTCTCCGCCTCCTGGATGCGGATCCTGCGATGGGGGGCGTTGCTGGTGGGCTTATTCTTGCCCGGGCTTTATGTAGCTATGGTGGTGTTCCACCCGGCTATGTTGCCTACGGGTCTCCTCCAATCGGTGATCGAAGCCAAGCAGCGGGTGCCTTTTCCGACGATCTTTGAGGTTTTGAGCTTGCTCATTGCCTTTGAGCTGTTGCAGGAGGCAAGTGTCAGCTTACCGCGGTCTATAGGACAGAGTCTTTCTATTATCGGCGGCTTGGTCATTGGATCTGCGGCGGTAGAGGCAAAACTCATTTCCCCTACGGCTCTCATCGTGGTGGCGGTGGCGGGGATCTGTGGTTTCACGGTACCGGGGAGAGGTTTGGCAGATGCCCTCCGTTTATGGCGTACAGCTTTGGCTGTGCTGGGGGCTTTGGCGGGATTGTACGGAGTGACATTGGGGGCTCTGTGCCTTCTGATCCATTTAGCAGGGCTGGAAAGTTTTGGAGAACCTTATCTGGCACCCTTTGCTAAGGTGTCCCTGAAAGGGATCCTGCGGAAACGAATAAGGAGCGAAAGAAAATGAAGCAATGGCTCATAGGGGCTCTGGCTCTGGCAGTATTTATGGGTATACCATTTCGTAAATACGATACAGAGAAATTACTGCCTATTCGATGTGTACAAGGGCAAAGGGTGGGAAATGAGATCCACATCCTCAGTGAAGGCGGAGAGGGCTTTGGCTCCACATGGATGGAAGCTGTGGAGGATCTGCGAAAGAATGCAGCGGGTGAGGTGTTCTTTGATACGGCGGAGCAGGCGGTGTTTTCGGATATGGAGCTTGCGGTGGAAGCGGCGGAGAGCGGTGTCCTTCGCCCTGCCGCAGAGGTATTTATCAGAAAGGGTATGGAGGATCCTGAAAAGCTGTACCGTTACTACAGCCAACACGGTAGCGGTTGCAAAATTTCGGATCTGACAGGAAAAGGGGGAAAGAGTTCGTGGCAGAGCATGTAAAGGAAAAACAAATCGGAGCCTTGGGCTTCTGTGCCTTTTCTATTCCCGGGATCCTGTATCTACCCCAGAGAGAGTGGGGATGGATGTTGGTGGTTCTGGGGGCAAGTATGCTGATCACTGCTATGGGAAAGCCTCTGCCTATGGAAAATTCTTCAAGATCATTGCGGATCCTGATGATTCCACTGTTTTTATGGAACGTGGTTATGGTAAGCAGAATCGTATGGGATATTTCCGCTGTGCATAGAACCGGCTCCCCACTGCCGGGAGTTCTGCTGTTGATCCTTGGAGCATATGGGGTGAAAAAAAGAGTTTTGCCTGTAGTGGGAGCTGTACTGATGTTCTTCCTGATTGGGATCTATGGGGTTTTGTATCTCTTTGCTCTGCCTGAGGTGCAATGGGATCGGGTGGTATGGGGAGGACAATGGAACCCTGTGGGCATCGCCTATGGATTTTTGCCACTGCTACTATTATATATGTATAGAGGAGAGAATAAAAAAGGCAGATGGATATGGCTTCTCATGGGGGCAGGATTGACCATTGGAGCGGCAGTGATCACGAAGGGGCTGAATGCACCAAACTTTTTTACAGCATCTATGTCTGTAAATGTCCTGGGAACCATGGAACGGCTGGAACCTTTTGTGGGGGTGGCAGTTACAGCAGGGGGATTTTGTCTAATGGGAATGCTGTTTCGCGTGAACGAAAACCTATGGGAAATCATATGGATGCAAAAAAAGAAATATCCCCTTGAGATCATAATGATCATAGGAATCATCGGGATTTGGCTGATTCCAAGAGGGGAGATGGGAATCATAGACTTAGGCACAACAGTATGTTGGGGATTGATTCCGATTTTAACACAATTGATAGTGTCCGGAAAAAAAGATTAAAAAATATCAAAAAAATTGAAAAAAGTGCTTGACAAATGGACGGTTATCTGTTAAAATATCGGAGCACTTGAGGTGAGCACCTCAAAACCGAAAAAACTTCGAAAAAAGTTTAAAAAAGGTCTTGACAAAGCGAACTTCTTGTGATACAATGTATGAGTCGTCGCCGAGCGGAGAGTTAACTCGATGAACCTCGGAAAAGACTTTGAATAGGCTGCGAAAACAGCGATGTACCTTGAAAATTAAACAACGAGAAACATGAACAAACACCTTGAACAATTTTGATTATAAAAAATATTAAGTTGTTCTTGATGATGTCAATTGAGACATTTGCGAGAATAGCCAACGAAAATTCTTGAGTATAGCTAAGAGCGAACTTA
>JAZOXB010000287.1:0-15162 GCA_045659585.1 Faecousia sp.
CTCCACCGTAGCTACTGCACAGATCTCGAAGCCGTCACCTTCGGAAACAACAACATTGTTTTGGAGGATATGGAATCTCCCACGGTGCTGTGGAAGGGCAAGTCTCTCAGCTTGGACTCCCGTGTAGGTATCCGCTATATCATCGATACTGCCTCCTACGAGGGAGATCCCTCTGCCCTGAGCCTCCGCCTGACCTATGTAGATCAGACGGGAACGGAGCAAACCGTCACCCTGACCGATCCCGCTCTGTATCGGGAAGGTACTGCATGGTACGCTTTCGATTACTACGGTCTGTTGGCTTCGGAGCTTCGTACAGTGGTCAGTGCAAGAGCCTACGCAGGAGATACTCCCCTGTCTCAGACTCTCAGCTACAGTGCCGACACCTACGGCAATAACAAAACCGGCCCCCTGGCGGATCTGTGCAGAGCCCTCTTTGCCTACTCCGACAGCGCCAAAGCCTTCTTCGGCGACTGATAACACCCGGGCTACTGCGCCGGCACCAAGGCCTTCTTCGGCAATAAATACCATCCCCTTCGGGCAGGTCTCCCTCCGAGACCTGCCCCATTTTTACCCCTATGGCACAAATCACAGTTTGTCCCTCTGTTTGATGCACAAATCATCGTATCTCACAGTAGGGGCGACCTGTGGTCGCCCGCCTATTTTGACGAGAAAACGGTGATTTTCGACGGTAGAATGTTAAAATTCCGGTTCCTGCACCGGGAGACCGCAGGTCTCCCCTACAAACAGATGGGATAGGTTATGCATGAAACAAACCGACAAAGGAAAATTGGAAGATACAAAAACGCTTCCTTAAATACCGCTACGGAATCTTCCGAATCCTTAGAAAAATTCCTTGCAAAATCATTGATTTTATGCTATAATAAATTGAATATTAACGGCTATGATCGGGTCGTCTCTTGCTACGGCATTTTCAGAGAGGGTGGGGTTGCTGTGACCACCTATTGCGGGCAAGTCGGGCTTTCCCCCGGGAGCCGCTGTGCTGAACGGATCCCCTTCTTACAGCTCCTTTTTTGGGGTGCTGTATTCTCGAATCCCATGTAGGCACAGCCGTTTGCCCTCGTTACGGGTATCAAGTGCGGAATTCCCTTCCCGGAGTTCCGAAGGCGGGTGGTACCGCGGAAGCTTCGTCTTTCGTCCGGCTGTTTGGACGAAGGGCGTATTTTTTTATAAACTACTCACAAAGGAGAAACCATAATGAAAGCACAATTAGAACAGATCAAGGTCACTGCACTGGCCGAGATCGCCGCCGCAGAGGATGCGGCTTCTCTGGACGCAGTCCGCGTTCGTGTCCTTGGTAAGAAGGGCGACCTCACCGCCGTCCTGAAGCAGATGGGCAAGCTCAGTGCCGAAGAACGCCCCGTCAGGGGACAGGTCGCCAACTCCGTCCGCGCAGAGCTGGAATCCGCTCTGGAAGAGCGTAAGACCGCCATTGCAGCCATCGCACTGGAAAAGCAGCTTCTGGAAGAGACCATCGACGTCACCGTTCCCGGTACCAAGACCCCTCTGGGCTCCCAGCACCCCATGAACAAGGTTCTGCAGGAAGTCAAAGAGATCTTCATCGGCATGGGCTACACCATCGTTGACGGCCCCGAGGTAGAAGAAGCCGCCTATAACTTCACCCGCCTGAATATCGAAGAAGGTCACCCCTCCCGTGACCGCAGTGATACCTTCTATTTCAACGACGAGGACTCCGTTCTCCTCCGTACCCAGACCAGTTCCGTCCAGATCCGCGTTATGGAGAACATGCAGCCTCCCATCCGCGTTCTGGCTCCCGGCCGTGTCTTCCGTAAGGACGAAGCCGATGCTACCCACTCCCCCATGTTCCACCAGATCGAAGGTCTGGTCGTAGACGAGGGCATCACCATGGCTGACCTGAAGGGTGCTCTGGAAACCCTCATTAAGCGTCTGTATTCCGAGGATGCGGTTTGCCGTTTCCGTCCCCACCACTTCCCCTTCACCGAGCCCAGCTGTGAAGTCGATATGCAGTGCTTCAAGTGCGGCGGCAAGGGCGAGGTAGACGGCGTTGTCTGCTCCACCTGCCACGGAGAAGGCTGGATCGAGCTTCTGGGTGCCGGCATGGTTCACCCCAAGGTTCTGGAATCCTGTGGCATCGACTCCACCAAGTATTCCGGCTTTGCATTCGGCATCGGTCTGGAGCGTATGGCAATGGGTCGTCTCCGTTTCAACGACCTTCGCTTGATCTTCGAGAACGATGTTCGTTTCCTGTCCCAGTTCTAAGCCAGATCTAAGGAGGTAAATCACCATGAAATTAAACAGAAAATGGCCCCATGAGGAATTTGTTGACCTTTCCCATGTGTCCGATAAAGAATATGTAGAAGTTCTCACCGTTGCAGGCCAGAAGGTAGAAACCTATGAGCGTATGGACGCTGAGATCAAGAACGTTGTAGTCGGTAAGGTTCTGTCCATCGTTCGCCACACCAACTCCGACCATATGTGGGTCTGCCAGATCGATGTGGGCAAGGAAGAGCCTGTCCAGATCGTTACCGGTGCCCAGAACGTGAAGGAAGGCGACTTAGTCCCCGCCGCTCTCCACAATTCCCGTCTCCCCGGTGGCATTAAGATCACCAAGGGCAAGCTCCGTGGCGAGGTCTCCTGCGGTATGCTCTGCTCCATTAACGAGTTGGCACTGACCACCCACGATTTCCCCGATGCTTGTGAAGACGGTATCTGGATCCTCAATGACGAGGATTGCAAGCCCGGCGACGACATCAATCTGGTCATCGGCAACGACGACACCGTAGTAGAGTTCGAGATCACCAACAACCGTCCCGACTGCTACAGCATCATCGGCCTTGCCCGTGAGTCTGCCGCCGCATTCAACCTGCCCATGAAGCACCACGAGCCCGTTGTAAAGGGCGGTGGCGAGGGCAACCTCCTTGACCTCATCGATGTAGAAGTCCCCGCAGAGGAGCTGTCCCGCCGTTATTCTGCCCGTATGGTGCGGAATGTCAAGATCGGCCCCTCCCCCAAGTGGCTCCGTCAGCGTCTCCGTGCCAACGGTGTACGCCCCATTAACAACATCGTTGACATTACCAACTATGTCATGCTGGAATACGGCCAGCCTATGCACGCATTCGACTATCGCTACATTTCTTCTAAGACCATCGTTGTCCGTGAGGCTGTAGAGGGCGAAACTCTGATCACTCTGGACGGCAATGAACGGAAGCTGACCCCCGGCATGCTGGTCATCGCCGACGGTGAAAAGCCCATCGGCCTTGCAGGCGTTATGGGCGGTCTTAACTCCGAGATCGTAGAAGATACCGTAGATGTGGTCTTTGAGTCCGCTAACTTTGACGGCACCTCTATCCGTCAGACCGCACTGGCTCTGGGCATGCGTACCGAGTCCTCCGGCAAGTTCGAGAAGAATCTGGATCCCATGATGACCGTTCCTGCTGTCAACCGTGCTTGCGAACTGGTTGAAATGCTGGGCGCAGGCGAGGTCTTGGACGGCATGATCGACATTCTCAACTATGTTCCCCAGCCCCGTACCATGGAGCTGGAAACCGACCGGATCAATGCCCTTCTGGGGACCGAGATCCCCGAAGCCGATATGATCGACTACCTCCGCAGTCTGGAGATCCCCGTAGAGGGCACCACCATTCAGGTTCCCTCCTTCCGTCCCGACCTGCAGATCATGGCTGATATCGCAGAAGAAGTGGGCAGACTCTACGGCTACAATGTCATCCCCACCACCACCTTCCGTGCACAGACCGCAGAAGGCGGCTATACCGGCAATATGGTAAAGGAAAACCTCACCGGCTCCCTGTGCCGTAGCCTGAACTACAGCGAGATCCTGAGCTATTCCTTCGTATCCCCCAACATCTTTGATATGATCCGTCTGCCTGAGGACAGCCCCCTCCGCAAGACCCTGAATATCCAGAACCCTCTGGGCGAGGATACCTCCGTTATGCGTACCGTGGCTCTGCCCTCCATGCTGGCTGTTCTGGCTCGTAACTACAACTACAATAATAAGAACGTCAAACTCTACGAGCTGGCAAAGGTCTACCTCCCCGTGGAAGGCGAAGTCCTCCCCCGTGAGCCCAAGCATCTGGTACTGGGCTTCTACGGCGAAGGCGACTTCTACACCCTCAAGGGCGATATCGAGACCATTTTCGAAGGCCTCAACGCTCCCACTGCACGCTTCACCCCTAAGAAGGATCATCCCTCCTACCATCCCGGCCGTTGTGCTACCATTACTATGAACGGCGTAGAGATCGGTATCTGCGGACAGGTACATCCTCTGGTCGCTAAGAACTACGACATGGATACCGCCATTTATGCCGCCGAGATCGACTTCTCCCTGCTGGCCGATATGCTTCTGGCAAAGAAGACCTTCACCCCCCTGCCCAAGTATCAGGCCGCTACCCGTGATATCGCTGTAGTTTGTGAAGAAGCCGTTACCGTAGCTGAGCTGACGGATTGCATCCGTGCCGCAGGCAACAGCCTCCTCCGCGAGGTCAAGCTCTTTGATATCTACCGCGGTAAGGGTGTCGAAGAAGGCAAGAAGTCTGTTGCTTTCTCCCTGACTCTCCGTGCAGATGACCGCACCCTCACCGACACCGATGTAGAATCCGTGGTTTCCCCTATCCTCGCCAAGCTGGAATCCGACCTGGGTGCAAAGCTCCGCTAAATTCAGGTCATATTAAATTTACAAATATCTACCCGATTTCCCTTTACATTCAAGGGAAATTAGGGTATGATATATAAAGAAAGAAAAATTATTACAAAGGAGGTCGGCGTTATGGACCACAATACCAAGAAAATCCCCGTAATTGTTGAAAATCAAGAGGAAATGAAAGTTATCCTCTCACAGGTATATCGCTCCTTAACAGAAAAGGGCTATAACCCCATTAACCAGATCGTCGGCTATATTCTTTCCGAAGATCCCACCTACATCACCAACCACAACAATGCCCGTGCTCTGATCTGCCGTCTGGATCGGGACGAGCTCCTGCAAGAGCTGGTGAGACACTACCTCTTTGACTGATCCTTACCTATCGTTTCCGGAACTTCCCACTCCCAAAAACTTCCAATATCCCCTCGCATTTCGGACCTTTTGTAACAGAATGCAAAAAAGCATTGACAAATCCATTTCTATATGTTACAATATGGTTACATTTTTCTTAGGAGGCTCATATGTCCGAAAAAAATGAAGTCCTGATGTACAAGGGCAAGCCCTTGATCCGCAAGGATGATATGGTTTATTACGGCTCCATGTCCGATGAATTCATCATCCAAATGCAGATCAAAGAAACCACCGATCTCAGCGATCTGAAGTTAGCCACCAAGGTTGCTATGCAGCTTCAGCGTACGGACCCCAATGTTCGTAGCAAAGATCGCGTCGTCAAGAAGAGCGAATACGACGGCTTTTACGCAGCACTGGAAGTTGGCTGTATCTGGCTGTCTCGCTACGGTAAGAAATAATTTTTTAGAATGAACTTTGGGAGGTTCCAATGAAACGATTTACCATTCGCATCACCGCATTCCTACTGAGTGCCCTGATCCTTACATCCATGATCCTTATAGCCACCGCCGCTCCTATGGCCACCCACATCGGTATTGTCAAGGCCCGTGGAGGTCTCCGCCTCCGCAGTGAAGCCACTACCGCTTCCACTACCCTGACCATTGCCCCCTACGGCGACAATGTTGTGGTTCTGGAAAAGCACGGCGACTGGTACAAGGTCAACTACAATCTTCAGATCGGCTACATGAGTGGCGAGTATCTGACCCTGAAAGAACGGGAAAATATCGATCTCGGCACCGGCTCCATTGACGGCTCCGTGGTCAATATGCGTAGCGGCCCTTCTACTTCCTACGGTACCCTCACCCAGCTTAAGCGCAATGCGGAAGTTGAGATCTTCGGTTTCAATTGTGGCTGGTACAAGGTTCGTACCTCTTCCAACAAGATCGGCTACATCCGTTCCGATCTGCTGAAGCTTCTGGATAAGCCCGCTGAGAATCACGGCGTTGCCGCCAATAACGGTAACAGCAGTTCCTCTTCCTCCGGCAACAGCAGCTCCTCTTCTTCCAAGTCTGCAGGACAGAAGCTGGCTGACTATGCTGTCAATCTGGTTGGTTGCCCCTATGTTTACGGTGGCACCACTACCAACGGTTTTGACTGCTCCGGCTTCACCCAGTACTGCGCACGGAATAACGGCATCACCATTCAGCGTACCGCTACCGCTTAGCTCCAGAACGGCACCAAGGTTTCCCGTGATGAGCTCCAGCCCGGTGATCTGGTATTCTTCGGCTACGGCAGTACCGCAAGCCATGTAGGCATTTACATCGGCGACGGCAAGTTCGTCCACGCTCAGAACTCCAATACCGGCGTGGTCATCACTTCCCTGTCCCAGAGCTACTACGATAGCCGCTACCTCACCGCCCGCCGCATCGTAGACTGATAAACCATCAAATAGCCTATGACCCCCTGCTCTACACAGAGCAGTGGCTTTCTTGCCCCTCCGCCCTCTCCTCCCAAATTCAAACGATAAATCACAGTTTATCGCTCTGTTTGATGCATAAACCATCGTATCTCACCGTAGGGGCGACCTGTGGTCGCCTGCCTGTTTTGAAGAGAGTACAGTGATTTTAAACGGTAAAATGTTCAAATTTTCAGTTCCTACACCGGGAGACCACAGGTCTCCCCTACGAACAAATGGGGTAAGTTGTGCAAAAGCAAACCGATAAACGGAAATTTGAACGCTAAATCACAGTTTGTCGAGCTGTTTAGCGACACGGTAGGCACTAAAGCCTCCCTTGTGTAAAGGGAGGTGGCACGGCGTAGCCGTGACGGAGGGATTGTAAATGTTCCGAATTCAATAAAATTTGTGCAAAAATCGGCATTTTTCCAATCCCTCAGTCGCTTCGCGACAAATCGCTGCGGCGATTCCGGTCGCGGCTCTGACAGTCAACCGGATTATCATTCACTCCCGCGACACCGCTTCGCTAACCCTTTACACAAGGGAGCCTTAAGAAAGCCCCTACCACAATTGGGAAACAGCCCGATAAACGGGAATTTGAAGATCCTAAAAGGTCTAATTGTATTCCTTCTATACCATGCACGAATACAAAAATCCTATTATTTGACAAAAGGAGGGAAGCTTTCGCTTCCCTCCTCGGTGTGTATGCTATATCGGATCAGGAAATCCCTTTTAGAGTCTCAAGGACTACAGAGAGCGCAGACCCGGGGCTTTCCCCTTCACCTAACATTAGCTTGCAAAGAAAGCCTTTGCGGCATCCGCATATGCAAACAGTGCCTTGCACAGATCCAACAGAGTGTCGGTCTTGCCGTTACCGTAGGTATCGGCACTGTAGAGCAGAGTGCGAGATACTGCCTGCTCCCCTGCATAGACTCTGCAGGACAGAACCTCTCTCAGCTCAGATGCATTGAGCTGATCGATGACGAACATATACTGCTTCTTGGCAGCGTTATAAACCGTTGCCTTAGAGCGGATCTCTTCTTCCTCACCCTTAACATTGGTAAAGGTGGCACGAAGCTCCAGATCCTCCACCGATCCTGCAAAGGCAGAGGCATCCACAACGATCTTTACACAAACCGTGCTATCCAGCACCAGGGTCTTACCGATAAACTTAACGGTATCATCGGTCATATCCTCCAGCACTGTGTTGTTGTTGCCGAAATCTACCGTTTCGGGATCAGTGATCCAGCTCTTCTGCTCTTCCGTCAAACAAGCATCTGCAAGGGTCTCCATATTAAAGCCCTTATAGGTCTGAGAGGTGGCACCGTACCGCAGTAGGTTGACACAGACCTTTCTAAAGGCATCGGGGATATTCTTGCTCAGCATATTGGTAACATAGGTAGCTACACTGTACTCATCCAAGGGAGATACATAGACCTTTCCATCCTTGTATGCATAGATCTCTGCACGGATCATTGTACTCATATTCAGAGCATTGACATCGGTGAGGACAAAGTAGATATAGCCGTCCTTTTCCACCGGTACAGGCTGAGACAGGCGATCGCCGATATAGCACTTGATCTCATAGCTGTCATACTGTGCCAAAGTCGCGGCAGAAACCACATAGTTGATGCTGATGCTGCTCTCCAAATTCAGAGAATGACCGGGCTTCAAAGCCTGTACCACCTCAGGAGCAACGGGTTCTTCCGGCTCGGAAGGTTCCGTAGGCTCACTGGGCTCCGTAGGCTCGGTGGGCTCGGTGGGATCCGTAGGCTCGGTGGGCTCACTGGGTTCCTCAGGAATTTCGGGAACACGATAGGTTCCGTAGGCTACGTTATCCATGAGGGCATAAGGTGCTCTGCCGTAGCTGTCAGTTTCATCACTGTTATATTTCAGCTCCGTCACCAAAGTAAAGGTATGATCCTTAGACAGATCGACCGTGCCATCATCCATGTGATACACATCTGTCTTAAGGGATGTAGCTCCAAGGTCGGCGACGCAACTGAACAGAGTCGTGCCATCCTGTGCCTTCAGGGAGTAGTTAAAGGACAGGTATTCCAACAGGGACAATCCTAAATCGTTTACAACAGGCAGTTTCGTTGGCGCAGTGATCATCTGATCCAGAACAAATTCCAAGCCGTAGGAAATCTCTCCGGACAGGATCTTCTTATAGTCCTCCACAGAGATCTCATAGTCCCGAATTTCATTCGAAAGGTCAAAATGAACATTGGCATTGGGCTGTACATAGTCATATAGCTTGGTGCCGATTTCCTTATCTGTAGTATCCTTTGCCTGATAGCAGCCGGACACAGATGTTGTCAAGGGAATATTATTGCCGCCAAAGGTATTGTTGCGGTCAACCTCAATGGGCATTTCCATAAAGATCATATAGCCCTTCTGCGTGTTCAGGGTGCCGGAAAGTGCCTTCGCCTTAGAGCCGGTACTCAGAGCCGTCTCCCGGAGGAAGGCCGTCTTGGCATCCGTCCACTGCAGAGCATAGGTAAAGGTCTGATCTGCGGGCTTATAATAGTAATGGAGAATATAGCCGTTACCCATGAAGTCTTGGCTCTTGGTATGGTCGGTAACCTTGTGCTCACCGATGAGGACCTTAGAGCCATAGGTATTGTTACCCGTATAGGGAGCGGCATAGATCTTAACCTTAGCATCCGCAGCGTCATCGGACTTCCATTCTCTACGGAAATCCTCATACAGCCACAGGGAACCGGGGCCACTCTGATTGGAAGCCATCAGTGCTGCCTCGCTTCCGGTCCATTCATTTTCCAAAGAACTTGCAAGGACAGATCCTGCAGAGGAAGAAGTGATATAATACTCTCCCTTTGTCAAGGAGCCACCTGTGTTATAGACCTGAGCCGAGCGGTACCGTGAGGAAATAGCATTGAGGAAGTCGTTTGCCTTGTTAACGTTATCGCTACTACTGATGAGGCCACCGATGGAAGTCACAGAAGCATTCAGTCCGGACATAAAGCCCAAAGCATAGACCTTTGTATTGGCGTCCAACTTGAGGACACGGGATGCCTTAACTGCATCGTTTGCAACACCTACAGTAAAGTCCAAATGATCCGTCGCTATACCATCTGTGAGAAGAACCACAACACGCTTTCTGTCTGTTGTTGCCGACCGAATATACTTAGAAGCAGAAATATAGGGTGTTGTACGATTGGAATTATAAGCGGTCTCAATGGAGCTGACCTGCCCTGCCAGTAGCTGGAAGGCGGCATCTACCCGGGAGCTGCCGAAAACATAGGATTTTCTCAAGGTTTTCAGGAAGGTATTGAAGCCGCCCTCATCCAAGAAAGTACGCTCCATGGACATATCTGCGTTTTTCCCATCCTTAACATAATTCATATAATTATAATAGGGATAATTGGGATCATATACACTCTGACCGTAAGAGAGAATAGAAACACTGTGTCTTACACCCGTAGCGAGATACTTTGTGCTGTTAAACAGCTTCTCCACAAAGATTTGTGCCGCGTTCTGCATCACGCCCAGCTTAGAAACACCGATCTCAAAAGGTGCGGAAGAGATGCTGCTGTAGCCCTCGTTCTTCAGAAGGGCCTCGTACAGAGAATAAGCATGAGACATGCTGACCCACGTTACATGAGAGCAGGGATTCATGCCGGTAGCGTTAAAGGGATAGATACCATATTCAGAATGTTTGTTATCACAACTACATTTTCCGGAAATACCGGAATAAACACCGGAATCCGGAATAACCCGGCACTGCCATTCTCCGTTATAATACCGCATGGGCATATAATAGACATAGGCCTTTGCACCGGATCCACCTTCGTTATTTTTCTTTCTCCATGCACTGGCACGGTAATAGCCCTCCCATTTGGACTTATCCAGATTTTCCAGATAGGTAGTCATGGCATTCTTAGTGGTAAAGGTCTTCTTGCCGGAATAAATCTCTGCCTCAGAGCCGGAACGATCCAAAACGATGGTCACATCCAGAGGCGTACCGGTAGAGCCCATATCGATCTGAGCGGTACCGAAACCGTCAACAGTCAGGACATAGTTATCGTCCTCTGTGCTGATCCCTGTATCATAGGTCTGTGTGGACTCCAATTGGGTCTTGGGAACAGTCACAGACTTCAGGACAAAACGGGTGGGATAATAGCACCTAAAGTTAGTGGGGTCCGTAATAAACTGCCCCATATCCTTCCAAGCACCGTCGATCTGCTGATGGACCTGATAGCCCCAGATGGTCTGGGTGGTCTCGGTTTCGGTATTCCTCTTTCCGTTATCAAAATAGGGCGCCGTCTGACCGTAGCCGACATAGGTATTGGAAGAATAGGTCTTTTTGCTGCCGTCGGCATTGGTATCGGTAGTCATGGTGTGGGACAGGTTTGCAGTATTTTCCTCGTTGCGGTATACAACATTAACAGGAGCCTTGTCGGCAGGTCCCACATAAATGTAGTCGATATAGATATTGGTAGTGGGGAAATCGTAGGATTGGGCAGTACCGGAGCTATCCTTCTTTTTCTGCAGGGGGTCATATCGGATCGCATAGAGAGTATTGCCCACCTGAGACTTGGGATCAAAGTTAATGATCTGAGCAGAAGTGGTATTCTTCAGGTCCTTGGAACCGCAGCTTGCCCAAGGGTCGCTATTATCGATTGTGCCCGAGGTGCAAATGGTCAGATAAGTAGTGATATCTGTGGATGTACCACCGGAAACAAACAGCTCATTGGCTGAAATGGAATTGATGCGAACCTGGACAATGTCCCCCTCTTGAATGACATAGTTGCCCAGACGCTTCTTGCCCGCTGTGGATGCATCGATACCCATATACACACGGGAGTCAGTACCGGAAGCCTTGACATGGAGCAAGCCCGTAGGATTGGAGCTGGAAAAGTCCACAGTGGCATCCTTGCCCTGCCAGTTATAGGATCGGGACATGCCACCGATCTTAAAGTCCAGGAAAACATAGGAGGTATTCAGGTTATCCCCCTTTTTAGCTGGGCCCTGATCCTCGGGGAGGCAAGGCAGCTCGGGATCACCGTAGTCAGCCTCACTGACATCCTCTACCCCATATTGGGCACAAAGCTTGTCAGCCAAGTCCTCTGCCAGAGCCTCTGCATCTGCCTCAGGATCGGCAGTTTCTGTTTGAGCGATCAGATCCTCGGTGTTGACCGTGACCTGTTGCCGCGCCTCACCCTTTGCGGCAAATGCCGTGGGGAAGCAAGACAGCATCATAGACAAGATCAAAACTGCCAAGAAAACCGATCTTACGATTTTGCGTAGTTTCATAAAAATACTCCTTTCCATTTTCAGAACTCTTTTCCCTGTAAGGTCGAAGCATATCCTCCCTATAGGGAACTAAGTTTATCATACCTGTATTCCTAACAAATGTCAAGGATATAACAGGTATCTCCATTATTTTGTGTATATCCTACAACTTTATCGAGAGAAATACAACATATTGCCCATCAAAAAAATAGCAGTGTAACACATCCCCCTTCTGCTAATCCCCTCACCTAATATGTACGGAAAACAATCCCATTGGTTACATAAAATGACAGTCTATTTTACCAATTTTCACACCTGTGCAAAAAATCTGCAAAAGTCCATATACTATGATCAATCCACCGAAACAACAGGAGCATTTTCATGGAAAATCAACATGTCGGATCTCGATCTATGTATTTCAATCACTCCCCTGCCATTGTGGCCTATGCCTCTGTGGTTGGAAAAAAAGAAGCCCAAGGCCCTCTTTCCGGAAGCTTCGACCTTAGCCTGCGAGACGGCCACTTCGGACAGCCCTCCTGGGAAAAGGCAGAGACCCAAATGCAAAAGACTGCACTGACCTTGGCACTGCAAAAGGCTGATCTGAAAGAATCGGATCTGGATGCGATCTATCTCGGCGATCTGCTGAATCAGTGCATCGGCTCCAGTTTCTCCATGCGGGATAAGGGGATCCCTACTCTGGGACTGTACGGAGCCTGTTCCACCATGGCTGAGAGCCTTCTCTTAAGCTCTGTGACCATAGGAGGAGGCTTTGCCCGTAAGGTAGCCGCCCTCACCTCTTCCCACTTTGCATCCTCGGAACGGCAGTATCGTTTCCCTCTGGGCTACGGCGGTCAGCGTACCCCTACCGCACAGTGGACGGTCACAGGCTCCGGTGCAGTGATCCTGAGCAATCAGGGTCAAGGCCCCTTTATCCGATCCGCCACCATAGGAACCATCGTAGACGGTGGGATCAAGGATGCCAATAATATGGGGGGCGCTATGGCGGTCGCCGCCTTTGAAACCATTCGAACCCACTTAAAAGACATGGGCAGAACTCCTTCCTATTACGATCTTATCGTAACGGGAGATCTGGGTGCCTTAGGCTTAGAAGCCCTGCGTGTCCTCCTAAAACAGGAAGGAATCGATCCTGGGAAAGCCTTGCAAGATTGCGGCGTCCTGATCTTTGACCGCCAAAAGCAGGATGTCCACTGCGGTGGCAGTGGTTGCGGCTGCAGTGCCGTGGTACTGTGCGGTTATCTTCTGGGTCAGCTGAAGAGGCGGAAGATCAATCGGATCCTTTTCTGCGGAACAGGAGCCCTCCTCTCCACTCTTTCCGTCCAACAGGGGGAAACCATCCCCTCGGTATGCCATGCCGTTGAGATCGCTATTTAAGGGTGGGAGGATAGATTTATGGAATATTTGAAAGCTTTTTTGGTGGGAGGTCTCATTTGTGTGTGCGGTCAGCTCATTGTTGATAAAACCAAGCTCACACCTGCAAGGATCCTGGTGGGTATGGTGGTACTGGGCGTGATCCTGGGAGGTCTGGGGATCTATGAAAGGATCGCAGAATTTGCGGGAGCCGGAGCCACGGTTCCTCTCATAGGCTTCGGCAATCTCCTTTCCAAGGGTGTCAAGAAAGCCGTAGATGAGCAAGGCTTCCTGGGGATCTTTACGGGAGGCTTCACCGCAACCGCCGGTGGGATCTGTGCCGCAGTAGTCTTCGGACAGTTAGCATCCATGATTTTCAAGTCCAAGGACAAATGAGTCTAACAACTGCGTTAAATCCCCGTATAAAATTCCCCAAGCCGGCACAAACTAAGGTCAAAAGCAAGAAAGGAGGCCACTACTATGGAGAACAAGAACTGTAAGAACAGCAAGACCAACGAAAAGACCAACGAAAAGACCAACGAGAATATGAACGAAAAAACCAACTGCAAGAACGCAAATAACTGATGGATATAAAAATGGCGAACAAAGAAAACCTTCTTTGTTCGCCATAGATGTATTCAGATAAATTATACCTTTACACTGCCGTCGGGGTTGAACAGGGGCAGCTTTTCCAGATAGATGATGTCATCACGGGTCTGAGCGTCGCCCTCGGCCAGGATAGCCATACGACCTGCAACGATACCGCCGGCTTCCACAACCAGCTTTTCGATAGCGGCCAGGGACTCACCGGTAGAGATAACGTCGTCAACGATAAGGATCTTCTTACCCTTCATGATCTCGGCATCGGCAACATCCAGATACAGGTGCTGTTCCTTAGCGGTGGTGATGGAGTTGACCTTTACATCAAAAACGCCGGACATGTACAGCTTGGGAGCCTTACGAGCCAGGAAGTACTTGTTCTGACCGCTCTGGCGAGCCATTTCGTGGATCAGGGGGATGCCCTTAGCCTCTGCGGAAATCATGTAATCATACTCGGGAGCCTTTTCCAGAAGGGCACCGGCAGTCTTAACAGTGAGTTCCACATCACCGAAAATGACGAAAGCACCGATATACAGGTCGTCGCTGACCTTGCAGATAGGCAGATCACGAGTGATACCGGCAATGTTCATAGTATAATGCATAACGAAGTCTCCTTTGTTACAATAATACGAAATAAGGGTATCCGACGGGGTCATTCCCCTCATAATCGGAAATACAAATTCATTATACCACATATACCCAAATTGTCAACCATGTATTTGAGAAAAACACAATATCATGAGAAAGTCCATTGTATAAAACGCTCCCCTGCCACACACCATATACCGAGGTGATAGTTATGACAAAGGATGTAGAAATGCTGAATTCCATCCGCAAATCCACAGAAATGGGGATCCACGGGATCCAAACTGTCATGGAAGAAACACGTGATCCCAAACTGACGGGAGAGCTGCAAGCACAACTAACGGAATACGAAAAGATCTATGATGAAGCCGATGCCCTTCTGAAAGACAGAGGTGGCAAAATAGAGAATGTCAATCCTATGATCAAGATCGGCTCCGATCTGTCTGCAAAAATGAAGATCCGCATGGCAAAGGATCCCAATGCCAAGGTGGCTGAGCTCATGATTCAGGGCAATACCAAGGGCATGACGAAGAGCTACCACAATAACCGTACCATGGGGATCCTGGATCCCAAGGTATCCTCCCTGTCCCACCGCCTTCTGCAAACAGAGCAGGCCAATATCGATACCCTGAAAGGCTACCTCTAACAGAACATGATAGACCTGAGAACAGAAAAAGGCGAATAGAATATCATCTTATCACTGCGGCTACGCCACGGATCAAAATCATGGACTAAAACCCAACTATAAACGCACTACAAATCACAGTTTATCGAGCAGTTTGAAATTTCAATTTGAGGCAAAGTGACGCAAATAAAACGATCAGAAACAAGGAAACGATAGTGGGACGCACCGCCGGGAGGGGGCCGGGGGAGGGCGGTTTTTCATCCGGCG
>JAZOXB010000288.1:0-7699 GCA_045659585.1 Faecousia sp.
GTAGTGGTGGTGGTCTTGGTGTACTTGTCGGTCAGGCTTTCGTACTTTTCCTTGCTGACAGCAACGCCGTCGATGATGCTCTCGGGATCGGTGGTGGTGAAGGAGCCGTCAACCAGCTTCCAGTATTCGCCGTTGGGATCCAGCTCGAAGGTCTCGGTCTCAACGCGAACGGTGTTCATAGCGGTACCGGTCAGAGTAAACTCTGCACCCTGCAGACGCTTGCCGTTGGGATCGGTCTTAACGATTTCCAGAGTGGTGGTGTAGGTCTCAACAGTAACCTTGGGGGTCTCGCCGGTGGGATTCTTAGCCTTGTCTTCCTCGGAGGGCTCGTTCTCGCCGTCGCACTCAACCTTGGGGTTGTTGGAATACTCGAGGTATACGGTATTGGTGTTGGGGATGGTGTTTACTTCGCACTTTTCGTTGAGCTTTGCAGTGTAGGAAACAACGATGGGAGCATCAGCAAACTCTTCGGTGTTGTACTGAACGAAGTTGTTGAAGACGATCTTAAGATCGGTGGTCTCGTCAGCCTTGTCGGTCTTAGTAACGGTGAAGTCAACACCCTCAACCAGAGTCTTTTCGCCAACGGTGATAACCATGCTGTTGGTGTAGTCCAGGCCCTTGGACATGGTATCGTGCATGATGAAGTAGTACTTGTCGTAGCCGATCATGTTGGGAACCTTGGAGGTAATGACGTAGGTGATGGTATCGCCGATTGCAGCTTCGTTGGCGTCCACACGGTCGTCAGTGGTGGTAAGATCGTTGTCATCGTCGATTTCCTTGTCGATGCCGGGCTTCTCAGCCTTAACTTCAACAGTGACATCGGGAGTAGCAGTCTGCAGAGCCAGTGCGGAAACGGGCTTGTAGCTGTTCTCAGCGGGGTTGGTGATGTCGTCGATCAGGTAGTAGCCCAGGGGCATATTCTCGATGCGGTAGCCGCCTTCGATACGGTCGCCGGTGATCTTTACAAGGCTGGGAGCGCACTGCTCAAGAACTGCCTTAGCAAAGTCGTAGAGCTTGCCTTCTTCGTTGATCTCGTTGATCTTAGCAACTACCATGACGTCGAAGTCAGCAGCGGTGCTGTCCAGACCAAAGTAGTTCTCATAGAAAGCAACCAGTTCGGGAATGTCGCGGGGAACAGTGTAGCTGTAGGTGTCGATTTCGTTGGTTTCGGTATTGCCGTAAACCTTCAGGTCAAGGATCTTGTATGCTGCGAAATACTTTTCGGAAGCCTTGACGGTATCGGTGTCGGTAATGGTGATGCTGCCCTTCAGACCGGTCAGCTGATCTGCTGCGAAGCAGGGGAGAACCATGATGCAGATCATGGCCAGTGCCAGCAGGATGCCGGCGAGACGCTTTACATTTCTCATAGTTGTTTTTCCTTTCCTTTTTTGAGATTTGTGGGTTTTCTTACGGGGTCTTATGCTTTGGAGGGGGTGCTGTTTCGGGTTCGGGGGGGATGGGGTTTGGGGCTCAGTACTTTAAGAATGTGCCTTGCCCCCCTTCCTGCCTTTGCCGGATTGGATATACATCAGGGCGATGCCGGCTGCTGCAATCAGGAAGCATCCTCCCAAAGTATACATTGCGGTTCCCTCGCCACCGGTTTCCGGCAGCTCCATAGTGGGAACATTGGTTACTGTAACAGGCGTGGTCTGTGCCTTTTCAAGATCTACCTTCACGCCGGTTACGGGGGCGTTGCCTACGGTGAAGGTTATCAGAGTGCCGTCATAGAAGGCCTGATAGCCGGTCACATAAGGCTCTACGATCGCATAGTAGGTATTCTCATCCATGGGAACAGCTACGCTCTCAAAGATGGACTGCCACTGCGTGTTCATATCCAGTGTGGTTTCTGCAAGGAAGACACCGTTAATTGCTGTGGTTCCGTCCTCGTCAATGGTCTCGGTGACTCTGTAGAGTTCGAAGGTAACAGGGTTCATGATGTCTGCTACGACACCCTCCCACTTCTTGGCTACAGGGATCTCCGTGACCTCTGCACTGAATACCAGCTTACCGTTATTACCCAATTTGTGGGTAATTCTGGTACGACGGTCTACTTCTATATCGGTTTCCATGGAGCAGTCACAAACATTAGGTACAGTACCTGTAGTATTTTCAGCCTTTGCATCGTGATGCTCATAGTAGTGCTCGAGATAGAAGGGATTTTCATCTGCAGGAACCAAGGTGGAATATGCAAGTTCACCTACGTTCTCCCATTTGTTGGTGTAGAAGACAAGCTCGCCACCGGTCTCCTGCAATGCAAGAACTCTTTCTTCGGACTCCCGAGTCAGACCAACCTGATAGATTAGACGAACAGGAAGCTGTTCATAATAATATTGGACTTGGAAGGATGTCTCCTCGCCCTCTGTTACAGTGAGAACCTGCGGCGTGTAGATAGGAAGGGTCGAGCTGGGTACATGCATAGCCACAGTCTGGGTTCCATCTGCATTCGTAGTTAAGGTCACAGTAATAGAGGTCAAATCAATAGTTTTGCCGGGGATGTAAGGATCCGTGTTGGTGTGAGAATATACATAGGTCGTTACATTATCTTTTGTATTGACGGAAGTCGCCGTATAATTCACACCGTTATAGCGTAAGACGGGATTGCCCTTTATCTCCATGCCGGTACCGATTTGATCCTTAAGATCGATACCCGTAGTTTCGTACAGGATGAACTTATAGGGAGAAGTTTCCAAACTCTTGAGGAGGATGTCATGGAATATCTCTTCCAACTCTTCGGAACTGATCTCACCGAAATAAGCGCCATCTGCATAGCTGTAATTATCTGCATAGGGGTTACCCTGCAGTACAGGTACCATGGTCTGGGGAATACCGCTATAGGTTTCCGGCCATGTATGGCCAACTTCAACCGCAGCACCGGTATATTGGCTCAGAAGCATGTTCTTGAGCTGATCTGTGGTATTCTCCTTATAGAGAGTAGTCGTGAGGTTGCGAATGTTTTCCACGGTAGGATTCAGAACTGCTCTCTTGTAGTTATCGCCGGTTTGGGATTTGAAATCCTCCGTCGTATCTTGATCCTTAAGGATACCCATACCTACGGTATAGAAGAGAGCGGGCTTCTGGTAGTGGATACTGACCATACGCTTACAGTAATTTGCTGTCAGAACCGTATAGTAGCCATGGACACCCATCGCATTATCAGGACCACCGTTGCCGTCACCGTAGTGAGGACCACTGAGGGGATCCATATAGTTGTTGGTACTATAGGTAGGCTCACCGTCGGACAGCAGGATGAATACCGGCTGTCTCTGGATGCTGACTTTAATGTCATCGGTTCCATCGTTTATCGTGGTAGTGTAGGTAGTATCTTCTTCAGGAATAGCCTCAAAAATGCTTCTACCCATGGCAATACCCGCCTGCGTGTAAGTACCCAACCCCTGAACAGCGTCATTTCCAGCATCGGAAAAGGACATGCCCTCATCATTTTTCAGAGACGCACTTCCCAACAGATACATTCTGCCATCTAAGTTTTGGGATGTTCCCTCATGATAATGGGTTTCGTTACCGTCCGTATGGTAGAAATAATTATTGTCCGTTGCGGTATATCGATCCAAGGGAAGAACTTCCCATGCACCGCCGGAATAAACTGCAACACCAATTCGGTTCTCAGGATGCTGTTCCATGATCTCATAGATTGCCTTATTGACCGCTGGAACCATTCTTTCCATACGCTTGGCATCACTGGTTTCGTCTTTGGTATTGGACATACTGCCGGAGACGTCAAGAATAAACACAACATCAACAGGGGTCTTGACCAGATCACCATGCTCGGTCTTATACTGCTGACCTATAGCAGACAGGGTCACACCGAAGGTATTGGCGTCGTAGTTCCCGAATGCACCGTAGTCGTCATCCATATAAATAACGGATTTATCGGACAACACCCTGCCGTCATTTTCTTCCTGCTCCGCTACAGTATCCTTCCGATAGTTCTTTTCGATATCGGAGGTTGCGGGATCGGAATAATACTTGCCGTTTACCGTAGCAACACCTTTTTCTGTAGTGCCTGTAAGGGTGGTATCTCCGGTCTTACTGCCGGAAGTATCAATGATATCGGGGTAGTTGGGCTTTTCCGGCACTGTTCCGGATTCATCTCCCACAGTAGAATCATCCATTACATCTTCGGGAATGTCCAGTTCTGTTACATCGGACAGCTTATAGATCAACATACCTGCATTGAAGTAATAGTCACCGGAATAGTATTGTTCGGTGGTCGTCAGATCTTCTCCGCTTTCCCGAAGGAAGTTTCCGCTGCCGGTATTCTTCAGGAAGTAACTGCCGTTCTTGATCTGCCAAACCTTTTCCTTTTCCAGATAGTTCAGAGTCAGGTTTGCAGAAGAAGAATAGATAACATAGGTCTTTCTGTTAAAAATCGATCCCGCTGTGCTTAAGTAAATATAGTTCTTAGATCCGATGTTTTGAATGGTGTAGTTATTTCCGCTCTTGTTAAACTGCCACTGCAGATTAGCATCATCACTGCCGGAAATGACATAATATTTTTCATTTCCCTTAACACCGGTAACTGTAACTTTCGTAGCACTGTTAGAATTATCTCCCCGTAGAGCCATATTACCCTGTGCGGAAATGATCATGTAGGTTTCCCCGGCCACAAGCTCATCTTTGGAAGATACACGTTCCCAGAATGTGCCGCTTACTGTTTCGCGGGTAATAGCCAGAGCAACTGTACCGATCTCACCGGTACGGAAGTTAATGCCGGTAACACCGGAGTCGATCTCCAGGATCTGCTCCCCTTCCGCAGGCTGTGCCTGATAGGCGGGAACCAAATCATCCGAGGCTTCGGTTGCCTCGGTAGGAGCCTCGGTGCCTTCCTCTCCGTCGGTGAGAGTTTGGGGCTGCCGCTTTGCGGGGGGCTCCTCTTCTTCAGTGACGGATTGAACGGTCTCTTCCGTATTCTCTGTAGACTTGCCGTCCAGGAGTGCATCGGGATCCTGATCCAAGACGCCGCTGCCTACGGTAACTTCGGTCTCGGTCTCAGCCTCGGTCTCAACCTCAGTCTCAGTCTCGACCTCGGTTTCATCTTTGGTCTCAGGCTCTGTAGCCTCGGGATCGGGAGTAATTAAATAGGTATGTACGCCGTTGGAGTTTTCCATCTGTTCTTCCGAGAAGACCGGCTGGTGGAAGGTCATTTCCACTCGAACCGTCGCACCTTCCGGCAGTTCATAGGGTTCTCCCTGAGAGAACAACTGCAGACTGTAGAAAGCAGAATCTCCCACATACTGGGTACGAGAGGCCATCTCTTCGCTAAGGGCAACGGACATAGAACCGTAAGCCTCGGGATCCTTTTCGGGATCCACCAAAGTAACCTTCAGGCTCAGATCCTGGGGCAGGTTATCTGCACCCTCGATATATGCGAAGGTACGAAGAATGTTATCATAATAGACGACCTTGTAGGAATTGCAGGTCTCGTCGTGGGTATGCTCTTCCAAGCCACACAGGACGGTTCCGGCTTCATCGTAGCAAGCTTCATCATGGGTATGCTCGTCGATACCGCAATAGGTATGGATCAGACGGTTTCTGGACAGCTGGCCGTAGCCTGCGATCCGTACATCCTTGGGATCATAGCTCACATAGCGGACACGGTTGGAGGCATTGCCTTCGATGGTGACCAGCTCTGCGGGATGTCCGTCGGTAGCTTCCTTATACTCGGCTACCAAACCCACATGGTCGGACAGACCGTCATTCTCCCAGTCAAAGAAGATGATATCGCCGACTTCGGGACGGTAGGTTCCCTGTTCGCGGAAGAGATTCATATCTCGCAGTTCGCGGATCCAGGGAGTGCATCCGCTGTGGATGGGAATTCCCTCTACTCCACTGTAATGCATACAGAAGGAAACAAACATCGCACACCAGTCTCCATAGGGATCCCCAAACCACTCTCCGTAACGGGTGTAGCCCTTCTGGACACCGTTTTCTGTGACGACATAGTTCTTTTCACTCTCTGTATAACCAAGCTGAGTTCTTGCAACAGCCAGGACGTCCTGCTGCCACAGGCCTCTCAGTTCAACCTCTGCAAAGGTCTTTTCCCAATCCATGGGATATTCCAGATCCGCTGTGGAATCGGAATAGCAGATGTTTTGGTGGGTGTGTTCTTCCTTTTGGCATTGGAGATCCCAGATGCCGTAGCACAGCTGGCTGTGGATGTGATGTCCGTCCTCCGGCAGAGTACAGGTCAAGGTCTGCTGAGGTGTCTCGAAGCATCCCTCTCCGTGGATATGGGTCTGTGCAACGACCTCGGAACAAACCAGTACCATGGTACCGGGGGTATCAAAGGCGGCAGGAACGGTCTCCTCCGCTACGGTGCAGGTCAGCTCCATAGCTACGGTATAGCATTCCTCTCCGTGGCTGTGACCGGGTGCTTCCTCTACGGTGCAGGTCAAGACCTGTTCATAGCAAGCCACCACATGGCTATGCTCCGCAGCGGTCTCTGTACACAGGAGGGTATCACCGGGCTTATAGCAGTCCTCTCCGTGGGCATGACCCTCTGCCTCGGGGGTAGTGCAGGTCAGAGTAGTCTCTCCCGGAGTATAGCAGCTCTCCTCATGAACATGAGCAGGCTCCCCGGACTCCGTGGTTATCAGTTCGTAACATTGATCGGTATGGGCGTGAGTGGTCCTCTCCTCCAAGGTACATCTCAGAGCTCCCAGCAGATCGTAGCATCCCTCTCCGTGAGTATGTGCCACATAATCTGCCTGACCGCAAATCAGGCGGTGATCCTGATCCCAACAGCCCGGTTCATGGACATGGATCCCCAGTGATTGATGATTACATATCAAAAGGGGCTCCACACGAGACATCTGCTCGTAGCAATCTACGGTATGGACATGCTCTTCCACACCGCAGAATGTTTCCGTGGGAGTTGTGATAGCAGGCAGGATGAGAGCATATGTAGTGCAGAATACGACTACACAAGCCAGGACCATGACGACCTTCTGTAACCGAGACTTGATCCGCTGCTTTTTCTTCAGTTGTTGGGTGCGGATTATCGTTTCGTGATTCATAAGTCTACTCCTTATTGATCATCCTAAGAGGGTGAATCATCGGTGGTTATGCTTTCACTTTTGCGTTATATATTATAATAATCACGCCTATATCGTAACTGAAGCGTAACTGAACTTCAGATTTTTTATGTATTTTACGGTTTTTTCATTTTTTATTCTGTTCTCAAATGGGATTTACGGCTGTGTTTGGGGCTTTCCCTTTTACAGGCCGAAAAGCATCCTGTAAAGCTGGCCGTTTCGATCCTCTGCCCAGGAGTATTCCTGCAGATACTGACCGCCGTATACCCTTGCCGCCTCGGTGTCTCCGTTAAGGATCCGATAGAGATCACACTCTACCTGATCCGTACGAATGGCACGGCGATTTCCCACACTGGTAAGGATGTGGCCGATCCCTGCTTCTCGGAGGGCTTCGGACAGGCGCATGAAGGTCATGCGGAACAAGGCCCCTGTGTCCTTATCGTTGGGACGATCGGGCCACAAGCAGGAAATGCCCTCTCCCGTGGTAACGCCAACTTCCCCACGGTCTACCAGAAGGGCAAAAAGTTCTCTGGCCTTTTCCCGTTTCAGGTACAGGGGATCTCCATCCACTGTAATAGACAGGTTGGGAATGGTACGTATTTCCACTCGATGCTTCGGCATGGGGCGATAACGGATCATGCGATCCA
>JAZOXB010000289.1:0-34147 GCA_045659585.1 Faecousia sp.
GCGGTGTCCAATTCAACCCCTGTCAACTTAAATCGCATATAGAACCAAGTCTCCCCCTGAGGCGTAAAGTTCAGGGAGTGATAGGAGATAGAATTTGTATCCGCAAAGCAGAAATTCTTGTGGGAGGAAGTAGTTCCCACATAGGTTCCGTAGGGACGGATGCTGCTGGAGGTGCCCTTGCTATCGGTAATAGGCACCCGCAAAGTACCGTTATTGCTATCCACCGTGGGATAGATCAAATGGCTCCCGTTTATATGGGTTGCCCATGTACCCTGTGCAGCTGTAGTGGCAACGGAGGATGCAGCTACTTTATCAAAGTTTCGGAAGGCAGAGGTGTTGTTGAGCTTGTAATTGTACTGGCTCTGGGTATAGCGGGTCTGTGCCTCGGTGCTGTTATCGAAATCGAAGTACAGAGCCTGAGAGGAAGCATCGGAATTCAGATCCTGACCCACTAAGCCCGCCTTTTCATCGGCACTCAGATCCTCTTTGTCCGTAAGGGGACCTACATAGAGATAGTCAATACAAATTTTGGAGCTACTGTCTATATGTTTCACGTTTTTAAAGGTAAAACGGAAAGTTTTGATCATAGGAGCCGCCGTATAATTTTTGGCATTCCTCAGGGGAATCGATACCGTAACGTAGTTCCCTGCCAGGAGATCCGCTTCTTCTTTCTCCAAGATATATGTGGCACATTCGTCAGTTACAACACCATCTTCTTCGGAGCAATTATAGGAAAGTTTAAAGCTGAAATGATCTGCTCCTATGATGCCACAGTTGTTGAATCGGAAACGAACCTGCACATAATCGTTCTTGCCGGGACTAAAATACAGAGGCAGGTTATTTTCCACTTCACCGTAAAGGTCAGAGGTTTGGATATAGCGGTCGAACCAATCGGAATCATTTCTGTCAGATAGATAAAATTCAAAGGTCTCTTCCGTGGTATTGACCGTAGTTTTGTTCAAGTCCGCTCGGTTTCTGTGTATCGCATAGCCTTTGACCTGATCGAAGTCCACACCGCCATACTGATCCTGCTTGGTATACCGTTCCTTTAGACCCTTACCGTCAAAGTCTACGAAGAAAGCGTTGGAAGGAACCTTTTCCTTTTCAATGACAAAGTCGTAGATCTGGTCTCCCACATTGCCATTGTCCTGAAGCTCCTCCTGGGCATAACCGTCAATATTCCAATTTTCCTCCTCGGTCTTGTAGCCGCTACTGTACAGGTGGAAAAGATTTTGTGCAAAATCCGTCTCATAGTATACGGATGTGGCAGGGATGAAGCAGACAGGAACCTTTACAAATCGTTCGCCGCCGTCTTCAAAGGTGAGCCGGAGCACGCAGTTTACGCAAACTACCCGATCCAGCATAGCATTGGGGGTAAAGCGGATGGACTTTCTGTCCAAAGAGATTTCTGCGCTGCCATAGCCTACGGAATCCTCTGCAAAGGAAAGTGACTCAATGGTAGCTTCCCTCACGATGAGCTCCGAAACACCGGTAATTACCCCATTGCGAACCACCTCGACATCAATGGGCTTACCGTAATCCAGTACTACCTTCTGTACCTCCGGCTCAAGATGGGTGTAATTGGAATAGGTATTGAGGCAACGGATGGTTAAGGTCTCGGAGATATAGTCATCCAGTTTTGTGGGGGCATAGGTATTTCCCGTTCCCTCAATGTCGTCCCCGGAACCATTACTGTAAGAGTAACTGTAAGAAGGTGTTCCCCACAGATTTTCCGGCATCAGCTCTTCCACAGTATAGCTATGGCCATGCCTAAAGTCCAGAGTCATAAAGTGTGCCGATTGCTTGGCCTGTATGGTGAAAGCACCGTTGCTGTCCGTATGCCCCTTTCCTACACGAATCCCCTGCTCCATAATATAGTAGGTAGCATTGGGAACAGGCACTCCGTTCTTTTTCAGGACGAAGGAGAAGGAAGTCTCATCCAGATTGGTCTTGAGTTTTTCGGAAAGGATTTCCTCAGTGAGAGTCAGCTCACCGTCGACCATCTGACCGTATACATCGTTAATATCCTTTTCCACAACCAGAGTATCGGGCTGGGGCAGGTTAAAGGAAATGTAGCAGTTGGTACGGCTGCGGCACCTGTCCATGTAGAAGATTTTCAGGGTATGAGGTCCGTCCTTGGATGCGAAAGAGGCAATCTGTTCTGCAGAAGCAGGAGTGGCATCCTTGACACCGGTATACAGGTTCTTCTGGTAGATCCGGGGGGTGACGTTGAGATCATCCATAGAGGTTACGATAAAAAGATCATCTGCCTTTGCGCCGTAGGTGTTGCTGTTGAAGATCTGGGGACCGTCGTCATAGAAGTTATACAGATCCGTCCGTGTGATGTAGTCTCCACCTGCCAAGTCAGCGATCCGTCCGAATCTTTCTGAAAATACGGAAACCGTACCGGTAGCGAAGTTGATAGAGCCCTGAATCGCACCGTGAGCACCGCCGATATCCAATACCAGCTTATCGTCAATATAGACCCAAACATCGTCATCACCACCGAAATTGAAGGTAATGTCCTTCCCATCGATCTTACCGTTTTCTGTCAGGTAGAAATCCACTGCCAGAGCCATGCCGGTACCGTAGACAGGCTTACCCATTTCGCCGTAGAAAGCGTCGGAGCTTCCGGGAATCCCCCCAAGGAGATAGCCGTCGAGGGGTGTCTTCTTAGTCATCTGCATGGGTGAGTAGGCACTGAAGCCCTTCCACAGCTTGTCTGTTACGGTAGCAAAGGGCTGGAACCCTGTAGAATAAGAATCATACGGACCATAGGTGGTATACTTGCCTGACACATGGGTCTTAGGATCCTCCACCAGCTCGCTGGTGCCAATTCCAATATTGAGAAGCGTGGGCTTATCGGCAATCTGCAGGATCGCATGGTTTTCCGGTGCTCCCTCAAAGTACACTCCGTGAGTATCACTGTTGAGGGTATAATAGCCGGTTTCCTTATCGTATACGAAGGGAACAGAAACATCTGTATAGACCTTACGCAGATCTACCCCGTCTTGAGACCAGTCAGACGTTCCCCACAAACCCGGCTCAACGATCTTGCTGTTACCTGTCAGAGGAGACCCATTTATTAGGGTCTCAGAGGCCAGACCGCTGTAAATGGCGTAGGACTGGATGGTCTGGGTATAGTTGACACCGTCTGCCTGTAGAACCTGCACATAGTCCCGTGCACCTTCAAATTTACTGAAAATAGGGTATGTGCTATTGTCTTGCCCCGTTGCGCCAAAATAGAAGCCCTTAGTGCGCTTTCCATTGACCGGAGGGTCTTTTTCATATGTAATTTCGTTCAGCTTTGCCTCATTCCAGACATACATGTTGGCATCAAAGTGGGAAATCGTATTGCCTTGGAAATTGGAAGACTGATGGATATTCTGGGTGTTGATCTTCAGAACATAGGACAGGTTCAGCAGGTCGCGGATGATGGCATCTACAGAGTCCTGTGCATCATCCAGAAGGGATGCGTCAGTATTCTTGCCATTATAGGTGTTATAATGGGAAATTGCCTCTTGAATCTTAGTACCCAACTGGGTATAGGCGCTGCTGTCGTAGAGACTGTTCCATATGAGAAAATCCTTCATAGACACGAGGGTGTCATACAGACGGGATGTGTCAACACGGTTATCTATGAGTTTAAAGAGATAGGAAGTCACCTGCTCTAAGTTAGAGGCGTAATAATTGGGAAAGGTTGAATATTTTCCGCCTGCGTTATCTGCGGTATCGGAAGTATTTGTGTTCAGATAATAGCGAAGATCCGGTGCGTGGGGATCTTTGGAGCTCAGGGCGATATAATGATAGTAGTTTTTGTTAGGATTGGTGAGATAACGCCCCTGATAAGTAAAGGAGATACGATAACTTCCGTATACAGCACGACTATCCAGTGCAAAGGTGTCAGAAGTATAAGTTACCTCGGTATTAGCGGCATAGGTATTGGCTGGCGAAGGGTACATAGCCATGGCAACATTTGTGTTATTGTGAACATATACCTTGCTGTGTAGATTATAAACTGTGGATGTCTGGCTATAGGGGCCATTGAGCTTCAGATTATGCCACTTGTTCTTGGAAGGGGATGAAATGGTAATAACCATATCCTTGTTTACGCCGTGAAGGGTAGTACCTTCTTTGGGCAAACTATCGGATAAGGTGACCGCCTTGGCTGGGAAAGAGCCATAAGTAGACGGCATGGTGGGATCCAAAGCAAAGGGATAATAGACACCGTTTTTGCTCAGAACATTGACGATAAAAAAGGAACCGGATATATTCGTCAAATTACCGGTGCTACTGGCACCGGGTTTTATGTGATTATACCATTGGGCAATAGGAGCGACAGGCTCTAAATCATCGATGGCATCCATGAGATCCAGAGCTTCCTGTGGGGTGTCCAAATCTACAACATCATCGATGCTGTCTTCTGCCCTTGCAGGGATAGCTGCCCAAGGGAGCATCCCCAACACCATTGCCAGAAGGAGCATCACAGACACTCCCCTTCTGATACCGTTGCTTAGGTTCATAAAATTCCTCCTTATTCGGGAAATCGGAGAAAAAATTCCCCATTTCCGTATAATTATCTATTATAGAATTATACATAAATTTCTAAAAAAAGCAACAGAATTTTCCCATCCTATTCCGAAAAATTTAATTTTCTTCCCCCACTTTTCTCACCAAAATGATTTCCCCGGCGCAATAAAAACCACCCTCACAGAGTTACAAGCCTCTGTGAGGGTAGCACGTGGTCAGAAATCAGATTTTAGATCACCCGAAGAAAGCCTTTGCACTGTCGGAGTATGCCATGAGGGCTTTACACAGTTCGCCTAAGGTGCCGGTCTTATTGGCACCGTAGGTGTCTACGCTGTAGACCAGGGTGTCGGAGATCTGGGTCTGGCCTTCCAATACTGCGGCATAGAGAACCGTGCGGAGCTCGGCAGCAAGAAGTCCGGCAAAGTCGAAGCAGTAACGTCCGGCTGTATTACCGTAGGCCTGGGGATCTGTCAGGATCATTTCCTTTTCAGTACCGTTACAGTCCTTGTAGCGGACACGGAGAGAGATTTCTTTCGGATTCACATCCTCTGCAATATCCACAACATAGCGAACGGTAACCCTGGAATCCAGAACCAGCGTTTTACCTGTCCAAGTGGCCTTGGGATTTGTGATCTCGGACAGAGTCTGATTGTTTCTGTGGAAAGTGACAGTAGACAGATCTGTCAGGAGTGCCTTCTGCTCTTGTGTCATGGCTTGATCTGCAAGGGACTCTGTGCGGTAGTCCTTAAAAATCTGTGCCATGGAGCCGTAACGCAGGAGCTCTGCGCATAGAGCTTTCAGCTTAGCATTTCCGGTTTCCTTGGCAAGCTGGCCATAGGCATACTTTGCAATGCTGTAACGGTCGGCCTCTGTGTAGTAGATTCTACCGTCCTTTTCCAAATGGAGGGTGGCGGTGACCTCATTGGCCATATGCACCGCTGTAAGCCCCTCAAGGGTGAAGTAGTAATAGTTGCCCTTTTCTACGGGATCGATCCGCAGAGAGTCTTTTCGTCCTTCTACGACGCATTCTAAGTAGAAGCTGTCGTATTCTGCCAGATCCGTCTTCTTAGCCACATAGTTGATGGAAATATCACTTGCCAGATTCAGGCTATGTCCCAAATTCACACCGTCTACGAGGAGGGGAGTTTCCAGACAGGAGCCAATGACCACGGCGGCGGCTTTGGTGGTATTACCGTCTACTACGAAGCTTACCTGCTGTGCCTCTTCCGGGGTAAGGGGAGCCTTGACTCCGGGCTTGATTTCCGGATCGGTCAGGCTGTCTTCCTCGCCGGGGGTGGGATCCAAAACGTAGGAAAGCTTGATATCCGTCAGTGAGATGACGTAGTCTCCGTTCCGTTCTCCGGTTGCACCCTCGTCAGGGGCATTGGTATTGTTGAACAAAACCACATAGCAGTAGTACTTGCCTCCATCCTTTACCAGCATGTTTCTGGTGACAGTCAGGGGACGGTATAGAGCTGTACAGGTGGTGAAGGAAACGTCCGTGCGGGTGGCAATGGTCAGTGCGTCATCGGTTTTGCTACTCTTAGAAACCACGGCGGCTACCAGGTTCGCTGCTTTTTTTCCTGTGATGGTCTTTGCGCCAACATCCAAGCTGATGGGGAGGAGGGTTCGGGGATTTCCGCCACTGTCTACTTCTATCTTGAAGGCCACTGCCTGACCGGGATCTAAGTAGACCTCGTTCTTGGGGCCAATCTTGTTGTAGGTGAGAACATCCATTGCGTAATGGTTGCTGATGTCCAGATCCTTGGGGGTTGCGGTGGTGGGTTTGTTGGTTTCGGGATCTACAACGGGAACCTCGGGTTTTTTGTAGGAGTCTACAAAGAGAGCGCCTACCTGACTGCCTTCGAGAATAGCAAAGTCATTTGCGGAAAGGAGGATATTACGGATCTCCTTTACATGGGAACGATCCTCCCGATCCATGAGATGGGCTATGGTGTCATGGAGAGTCTCACCCACAAGGGGATCAACAGTGGTATCCATAGGATCGTAGATCCGCACGGCATCAAAGAAGAACTGATTGCCTCTGGACAGAATGGGCAGGGAAGAATCAACAGCCTTGTTTACATCAATGGTGACATGGTAAGTGCCGTATTCCAGACCCTGAACAGAGATCACGGGGATCTGATACAGTTCCAATTCGCCTTTGGTGTTGACGGACATGCGCTTGATAACCTCGCCGGCTTCGTTATAGAGCTCCATACGCAGGGCGGCAGTCTTGTCTCCCGTACGGCTGATCACATCAAAGCCTGTGCCGGTGAAGGAGAATTCTACCCGGGTGTATTCTTTGGTGTTTTCGTTGAGCTTTACGCCCTGACCCTCAATGTAGAGGGAGGAACCGTTGGAAAGGGCGGTATCATCTTCGTAGCTGCTGTCATAGCCATAGACGGGATCGGGAGCAGAATCTTTGGGGCCGATGTACATATAGTCTATGGTAATGGTACCGGGGACATCGTTCTGTGCCCAGTCAAGATCCAGGAAGTCCAGACGGAAGGTATTGAGACGTGCTGCATTGACATTGGCTAAAACAGGAGCGGAGAAGGTGATGTATTGGTCTGCATCCAAGAATCTGCCGTCAAGGGGAATGTATTCGCTAAGGGCTACGGTGCAGTTGTCCTTGCCTTCCTCATAGACATAGCCGTCCTCGTGGCTACGGAATTGGAGTGTGGGGTATTCTCCGTTGTTACGGGGGGCGAAGCCCTTAAACTTCAGCCGTACCTGACAGATCTCTGCATTCTCCGGGCTGTAATTCAGGGGCTGGGTATGTGCGCCACGTGTGCCGGTTTGGAAGTAGAAGCGTTCGCTATTGCTTTCCTTTTCGGGAATGTAGGGGTCAGCGTCGGTGGTTACTACTATGGTTCCGGTTTTGTTGTCTACATAAACCTCCGGCTTTGCCTGAGAATCGTTTGCATCCCAGCAGAGCTTCTCGCCGTCATTAAGAAGGTCGAAATTCAGACCGCCGTAAACAGAGGAGGTGTAGCGAGCCTGTGCATCTTCGTTGTTCTCGAAGCCGAAGTAAAGGAAATCATCCTTGGGGGTGCTGTAGATAGTCTCTTGGTTGTAGGGAGAATCTGCATCCGGTCCCAAGTAGACATAGTCCACAATGACCTGGCTATCCTTGGTTACGCCGAAGAATTCAAGGGTCAGTCGCAGAACACTGAGGGTGCCAAGATTACGGAAATCTTCTCCCAGAGGGATCCGCGCAGTGAAGAATTCCCCGTCTTCTACCTCGCTCTCGGTGGGACTATAAGCCACGGGATAGGTTGTATAACTTGTGTTGGTACCCATTTTGTAACGAAGGTCAACCTTGTTTTTGCTGTGATAGGTGAAATTCACTAACTTGATACGAGCCTCGAAAACCTCGGCCTGATCTACAGGATAATTGACGGTACTGAGAACAAAAGCGTAATTGTTAGATTTACCTGCTTCTACAGCTTGCCCGGAGCCGAGGGTGATGGTACCATTTGCATGATCTATGGTGTGACCGGGCTTGTAAGTTTCGTTATTTCCCGTAGTGGAGACGTTGCTGCTAACGTAGTGGTGAGTAGACCAGCCTTTTTGGTCGGGATTTAGGCCGTTATACTGGGGATAGCGATAGCGCATCTGGTCGGAATCTGTGTTATCAAAGGTGACGTACAGGGAATTCTGACCATGCTGGACGGGGGCGTTGTTCTTGGGGCCGATGTAGAGATAGTCATAGGTTATCTTGGATGCAGGGGACACGGAGAAATTGTGGAAACTGAAACGGATATTGGTAATGACTTCTACAGATCGCATATCAACAAATCCATTATACTCGGCGTTGGTATGGTAGCCGCCATCATCCTCAATTGAGGTGAGGTCGAAGGTGTAGGTTGCGTATGTCCCATCGGACACATAAGAGGAGCTGAAGGTTATGCGATTTTCATATCCGCGGTACTTTTTGCCATCGATGGTTCCTTCCCACCACAGGCGCATGAAGGGAATGTTGTCTTTCCCGATCATATCGTCTAACTTGACTCGAACCTGTAGAATCTCTGCGTAAGTGGGGTCGTATTTGAGATCGGTTTTGTTATATAGATCCAAACGATTGCTGGTAGAGGTAGACCCTTCGGCAGGGAAGGTTTTAATTGCGTTAAACGATAATGTTCCGGCTTCGCTGTCTATAGACATGTTATTCACATCGGTGGAGGAATGGACAACTGCCCACGCACTCTGTTCTGTATAATCGACTCCGTTATACTGGGGCTGGCTATACAATGCTTTGTCTTGGGGTGTTTTGCTGAAATCGAAGAACAGCGCGTGGGAGTAATCCTTTTCCTCACTTGCAGTTTTTACGAAAGCCTCGCCGGGAACAACAGTGCCGTCATCTTGAAGCTCATTGGGCTCTGTAGCGATTATGGTGTTTCCGCTATTGTCAAGGGTTTTGCTGTCACCGGAGGTTACTGTGAAAATGCCTTCTGCAAAGTCTGTCTCATAGTACATCATGGTTGCAGGGAGAAGCTGGATCTCTTCCATAAGGTAGCCTACGACTTCCTTTGTATCCCGGAGAGAAATCCGATAGATGGCAAAGACCACCTCCTCGTGAGTCATCTGCTTCTGCAGGCGGAAGGTGGGAACGCCACCATCTAAGTAGAATAGACCGCTGTCTACGCTTTGTTCCTCAACTGTAGAGGTGCAGAACATATGGAGGGGCTCTTTAACACGGATTGCTCCATTTTCACCGCTTAGGGTCAGGCCGGCAAAATCCAGAACCATGTTTTTGTCCTTGATATTGACCCGTGTCCACAAGTCGTTCATGGGGAGTGCAATGGGTTTGCCGTAATCTAAAACCACCTGCAGGGGTTCGGGAATGGTAATTCCGCTTAGATTGATGCCGTAAACATTACGTGTAGCACTGCCGTAAACAGGGGTAAGGAGAATATAATCACCATTGCTGTCTAAGGTGGTGGGTCTTGCAGAAGAGGTGACTGTGTTGGAGTATCTGCCTTCTGTAGCACTGCGCTCCATGCCGTAAACGGAGAATTGACAGTTTGCGGGGATCCCCATTCCCAGAATGGTTTTTAGCTGGGTGTCATTTGTTACGGTATAGGTGTAATGTCCCGTAACGGGAGCTGTACCGTCTACATGACCCTGGAGCTTGTTTTTGAAGTAGGTCCAATCCTTATGATAGGAAATGGGACCGTCATACAGCTTTCCAGTGCTGGGGTTGATGCTACGGAAAGTCAGGACTAAGTTGGTTAATTTGGTTTTGCTAAGTGTGCTGTCAATGGTAACCTTGTCCTTACTCATGAAGACGCCCATGGAGGGATCGTGGAAGGTGACTTCCTTTACGGGCAGTTCTCCACGGTTTTCCATTTCGAAGCTATAGATCACGGGGCTACCTACATCTACAGCGGCACCATCCATGAGGGGATCACCGGTGATGCCGTCATACTGAGACTTCTTGGTCAACAGATCCGGATCCATAAGCTGCATATTGGTAGAGAATTTCAGGTTAGCTGCAGAGGTATGTCGTTCAGCATAGAACATATCGAAGGAGTAAACGCCTCCGTCTACCAAGCCGAACTTAGAAGCGACCTGATTCAGATACAGGGTATCACCTGCTGCGGAGTGACCACCGCCTAAGTCCATGGCGATTTCTCCGTTGATATAGAAGTAAACGTCGTCGTCTCCTAAGAACTCGAAGTACAGATTCTGTTCTTCGTAATATACGAAGCTGCCCTTTGCGTGGACGGTGAAGTGGAAATTGGTGTCCTTGGTAGAATAGTTGTTTTGACTATAGAGATGCTCACCACGGTCGGTATCCGGATTATCTTCTCCCATATAGCCGGGTTTTTCGAAGCCCAGATCGTCGATGGGAGTGAAATTGGGAGAATCTTTATGAGAGGGGGTCTCTACAAGGGGATAGGCATTATAGCTATAGGCGCCTGTATGCTCTACCCAGTTGTAGGAGTCTAAGGTATACAGACCGCGTTCGTCTTGGAACAAACGGAATACAGCTCGCTCCGGAACAGATACGTTGTAGGTATAGCCATCACCCATATCGTCTTTGGAAGAAACAGGTCGCCACAGATAGTTCAGCATATAATAGGCAAGGTCGTAGGCCGTTTCGATCTTTTTCCATTCCAGTTCGCCGCCGTTTTTGCCGGGGGTAGAGGTTTTGCTGTAGGTATCTTGGGGAGAACCTAAGACCTTCATCCATTCATCGGACTCAACTTCGAGACCGGAGACCTTCTGAACCAGAGAGTCAGCCTTTGCTTTCATGGCATTGTTCTGTGCAGGGATATTGTTGTATTGTGTGGCGACACCTGCAAGGATGGTATAGGCGACCTGACGGAGGGTTTTCTCTCCGTAGATCATATTGCCCTTTACCAAAGTGGGCTCCGTCAGCTTTTGGGAAACTGTGGCACCTACAACTGTACCGTCTGCGGTGGTAAATTCGAGCCACTTTCCGGTAGCAGCTTTTAGATAGGATTCCTGGAGACCAAGAGCATCGGCTGCGGTTTTTGCGGCACTGAGACCATGGGTGTTGTTATTATACTCCAGCATAAAGCCGTCTGCACGGAAGTCCAGGATCTCAACGGGAATATCGATGTAGCTAACCTTTGTATCACTAAGAGTCAGGATGTCGATGTAATTCAGGAGGGCATCTACTTGTTCCCTCAGATCTTCCTTCAGCTTTGCTTCGTCCCAATCCTCATGGAGGGAGGTGTTGTAATACTGATACAGATCAATGCTATCCTGCAGACATGCAAGGAAGTCTGCATAATCTTCGGCAGGGTAACGGTTGTCAGAATTGCCACCTTCAGCATAGACCGACATACGGGTAATCGCCCTGTACAGATCTAAGACATGGGAGGAGATCCGATAGAGCTTGTACAGGCTTCCGCCTCCGGCAACGGAATTCTTGAACTGGTGACGGAATCCGTTGATCTCCGGTAGATACATCAGGTAGTAATTTTCGTTTCCGGTTACACCGTCAAAGTTCTTGTTACACTGCATGGTAAAACCATCGTTTGTCATATAGATCTCGTAGGCAACCTGGCTTCCGGTGCCGAAGCCGAGGAACTTAGGACCGGTGTGATTGGGGACGGTATTGTTGGGGAACACTTCTCCATTGTTCACACTGAAAGTAGTGTTGTACAAAGGCCGTGGAGAAAATTCGTATGCGTAAAGGGTACCGCCAGACCAATTTTCCCGCAGATCGAATGCCCAATGGGTGAGAGCATCTACGATCCGATTATCTACAATGGTAACGGAAGCAGCAGCGATCTGATTATCTGTGCTCTGACTATAGAGTCTTTCATCCGGAGCCAGGGCGTAATGGTTTCCGTTGGAATCTGTGTGGGCAATATAGTAAACAGAGCCTGCCATATAACGGATATTCATGGCATGACGGCGGGACATAGGAGCCAGACTTAGTTCATTATAGGGGGTGGGAAGGGCTGCGATGACTTCCCCATAATTCTTTGCAGAAAGGAGGCTCTTATAAGACAAGAGACGAGTGACCTGTGCTTTCAGCTCTGCCTGAACGGCAGTGGTCTGCTCCAATTGTTCGGGAGTATGGGCAACATTGTACTTTAGGTATAATGCAATGCTTTCATCCAGACAGGTAAGGAAGTTTTGATAAACGCCGGAGACAATGCTGCTACCCTTGCTGTTGGTATAGGGGATCATTTCCTTAATGGCGGCAAGGAGATCCTCGGTGCTCCAGGTCAGTCGATAGAGTCGGTAGTTGGAATTTCCGTCACCTGCATTTTTCAGAGCAAAGGAAATGTTTGTCTTATCATAATTCAATCGGGTATTGTTCGTTCCCAAATAGTTTCCGTTTAAGTCGTAATTGACATTACGACTAAAGAAGACTCGCTCATGGTCGCCGGTATCCATAATGTAACTCATTCCCAAGGGCTGGTGAGCATGACCCCAGCTCAGGGTGGGATTGCCGTCTACGATTTCTGCTCGGAGATAGTTGCCATTTTGCGCACGGAAGAAATAGCACTTACTGTCTGAGCCGTCTGCGGTTTCCTCATAGACCAGATCAATGGCCTGACTGAGGGATGCGTTGGTAACTCTCTTGTTTTCGACAGTAACCGGAACAGCTGCAATATGACCGTCTACGGAGGGTGTGGCAGTCGGGTCCATCAGATGAGAGGTTCCAACGATAAAATAAGTACCGTTCCACCCGCGGAAATCAGTTTTATCGGTGGTATCCACAACATGATTATCCCAGCCACGGGAGGTGGGAATCTTGCTCAGAACAGTAGTGTAGTTTGGTGTTTTGCCTGCAACGGCGAGGACCTGCATATAGGCATTGAGACTATTGGCACGAGTGTCCAAAGACTCCTGCAGAGCGACCACATCTGCCAGTTCTGCTTTAGACAGATAGTGATTGGACTCTCCGTAAACCTGAATGCACTCTTCTAACAGAGTGATAAATCCGGCATAGAGTTCCGGATCGTATGTGCCGTTTCCGTTGCCTGTGGCGTAGGTTTTGGCATTCTGCAGAGCATTATAGAGGTTATCCGTAATGGAGGCCATACGATAGAAATAGAATGTGTTATTGGCTTGTAATCTGGGATACGCTGAGAGTAACTGCAGACTGAAGGAACCGTTGAGATATACGATGGTATAGACATCTCTGACATTGTTGATGGTGAGGTATTTGAATGGGGTTATGCCTGCGGGATCGGCTGGATCGTAATAAAAGGCATATGTTTGGTTATTGGCGGCATCGACACGGAACACAGGTTGACCATTATAGGGTATGGGTTCAATAGCCTTGCCGTCCCGTCTGACCATAAGACGTTCATAGGCATAGTTGGCGGTGGTGTTGGCCTTCAGGGTCACTGTACAATTCTGGGCGGTGGAATTATTGGAAAAGATCAGATAATCTCCGTCAATAGTAATAGGCTCAGCTACCACCGTAGAGGAAAGTCGTTCGTAGTTCCGCATGGGATTGAAGGCATAGACATTTCCGTTGTAATTGACAACCATGACATAATCGTCTACGGGTACGGTACCCTTTAGTCCGCTGGAGTAGGTTTCTTCTATCACGGGTTGGTATTTACTGTAGGCTGCAGCGGGTTTTTCCAAAGCATTGATGGTGGATGTATAGTCTTTGCCGGCCTTTGTGGCGGGTTTTTCTTCTGCCGGGGCTTGTGTTGCCATGGCGGGGGCAGGGAAGATTCCCAAAACCATGGTCAGCAGAAGAAACAGGGCGAGAAGTCGGTTTGCGGTGGTCTTCAGTTTCATAAGCATACCTCCTGAGTCATTCTTCTTTCTATTTTGCAGGGAAAGAAGATAATGATACAAAAATTCAGTATATTATAACATTTTTTTGAGAAAATAGCAACATTGAATATATATAAATAGAAACTTTTTTAAGTTTTTGGGTTAAAAATGCCGACTTTCTTTCGGTATCCCGAGGAGGAGAGAAAGAAAGTCGGCTATGGATTTTCGGTAATCGGTGATAGGTGGAACGTTATGCTTCTACCAAACGGATAAACTCTTCTACACGCTCTTTGAAGATTTCCAGACTGCTGCGCCAAAAGTTTACGTCACTCAGGTCGATATCAGCCATTTTGGCAACGTCCTCTACAGAGCTGACGGTTGTAGCGTGGAGCAGAGCACGGTACTTGGGCAGGAAAGCTTCGCCCTCACGGAGATATTGTGCATACAGGCCTGCGGCAAAGAGTCCGCCGAAGGCATAGGGGAAGTTGTAGAAGGACAGGCCGGCAGAATAGTAATGTCCCTTGCAGACCCACATATAGGGATGAAGAGTCTCGGGATCGATGCCGTCGCCGTAACCACGGATCTGTGCCTCATGCATAAGCTTGCACAGATCATCTGCAAAGAGGAAGCTCTCACGGCATTTTTCAAAAACAGAGGTCTCGAACCAGTAGCGGGACATGATGTCGCACATGATTTGGGTGGTGTCCTGAAGCTGGCTTTCCAGGAGACCCATCTTCACCTTGGGATCATCGGCTTCAGCCAGAGCGGCATTCATAATAACGGTTTCGTTAAAGGTAGATGCAGTTTCTGCAACAGGCATGGAGTAGTCCAGATTCAGGGGAGCATGATCTTCGATCTGCTGACCGTGGTAGGCATGTCCCAACTCATGAGCAAGGGTAACCACATCACCGAAGGCGCCATCAAAGTTGGTCAGGACACGGCTCTGCTTCAGGTAGGGGAGATTGTAGCAGAAAGCACCGCCACGCTTGCCGTCATGGGGATAGAAATCGATCCAAGCCTCATCAAAGGCACGGGTGATCATTTCTGCAAGGTCGGGAGCAAAGCCCGCAAAATGGCTGATAAGATAGTCCTTGGCTTCTTCTACGGTGTAGGTAGCGGTGTTCTCACCCATGGGAGCGAAGAGATCCCACCACTTTAAGCCACCTTCGTAGCCCAGAGCCTTGGCTTTGGCCTTCAGGTACTTCCAGAACACGGGGAGGTATTCTTCGATAGCGGTGATCATGGCATCCAGAGTGGAACGCTCCATACGGCTCTGACGGAGGGTCATATCCAAGGGAGAACCGCCATTGCGTAGATCACATTCCGTATTGACCTGGGTTTTCAGGCTGTTGAGAGAGAAGGCCACACTGTCTTTGATCTTGTCGTAGCAAGCGATCTCTGCATCATAGGCATCCTTACGGACAGCAGGATCCTTGTCGTATGCCAGATTCCGCACGGTGCTCAGGTTCACTGCTTCGCCACGGTAGTCTGCGGAAACGGTGGAGGTCAGATATTCCTGTAGATTTTCCCATGAACTGCCACCGGAGATGTTCATTTTTGCCAGAACCTCTTCTACCTTATCTTCCAAGGTGTAGGAGGCATCCTGCTTTCTCATCTGCAGAAGGTAGCTGTACTGCTCCAAGAGGGGATGGGAGGCAATGAGGCTGTCAAGATCCTCAAGCTGACCGATATAGCTCTGGAGGCTTGCGGAGGGGGCGGAGCATTGGCTGAACAGAAGACGGAGTTTGCCCAAAGCACTGACAGCCTCGCCGTCACGGGTGTTGGTAGAACTGCGGAGAGCGGCATAGGCGGCCATTTTTCCGCCCAGTTCAGAGACTTGCTCTTCAATGGTCAGAGCCTTAACGAGATAGTCCTTGGGATCCATGGTGGCATGGAGAGGAATGATGGTAGAAAATTCTTCTACTGCAGAGCGGAGGGCTTCCATATCCTTGGTGTAGGCAGGGTCTTCGAAGCCGTTATAAAGGGGAGTCAGATCCCATTCTTTGTTGATCATGTGTATATCTCCTTATGTGTAAAAATAGAGAATTCGGCACCTGCTACATAAACCGACAGGCACCGAATTGATTGTATCATGTTTTGCTCCTTGTGTCAACACCGCCGAGGGAGCCGGGATTCTCTATGGAGTAACCGGAAATTGGGGGGAAAGACTAATCTTCCATTAGGGTAGCAAAGGGGTAGGAGAAGATCAGCGTACCCTCCGGGTTGTACAATCGGGTACAGAAGTCATCGGTGAGGCAGAGATAACCTCCGCCATAGAGCCGTCCATGGGTAAAATCGAACAGGGGGAACTGGCTGAGTGCGGGATCTGCGGTACCGCAGACAGTCAGACTCTTTTCTCCCGGAAGGACGGGGTAGGATATATCTTCCTTTCCCACTTCCTCGGATACAAGATGAGTCTTTCCGTGTTCCTCCCGGGTGAAAGGTTCACTTACGGCCAGTAGTGTGTATTGGGAATCGTAATACCGGTCTATGGCTTCCCATGAATGCTGATCCCTGTCACGGACAATGATAATGGGTGCTTCGGTCTCGCCGTAGAGAAAAAGACTTAATTCGTGACCTTCTTCCATAGGGGGGAGGGGAATCGTGAGATCCTGCCGGATGTCATAGAGATAGGGGGAAGAAAGGTCGCTGTAGTCTGCGTAGATCAGTTCTTCCAAGAGCCAGGCAGTATCGGTGGTTTTGTACAGGAGGTCCCCTTCAAAGCTATAATACCATTGGGGGACATCTCCCCATGCAATAATTGCTAAGCCGTGGGAAGTGACTACAAGGTTGGCTCTACCGGGAAAAGGCTCCGGGGTAAACACAACACTGCCGTCGGTGCGTATGATTTGGGAGGAACCGTCCCGGGAAACCAGGGCATAGCCCTGTTGAAATCCGGTACATTCCGTAAAATACTCACCGATTTCTTTCCCTGTGGGATCTACATAGGTCCATTGGTCATCTGCAAGCTGTACAGCCGCCCAATCCCAAGAAAAGGCTCTTCCGTTTGAATAAGGACCTGAAATCAGGTTTCCGGCGGTGTCCATATAGAAATAATTGTTAACATGGACATGGGAGTCTCTGAATGCACAGAGGAACAAGTTTTCTCCTGCATATTCCATAGAGCACAGCTTGCCGGGAAGGGTCAGCTCCTGTGTAGAAAGAAGGATCCCGCCTTCTCTGTCCAAAAGATGATAGTGATAGCTTTCTGTGTCGTAGTTGTAGGGAAGACGCCCCAAAATATAATCCCCACAGGCCTCTATGGAAGTGTAGACAAGAGGGATCATAAAAGAACCGTCTGTAGAGACTAATCCTAGGTGGATTTCGGTATCGGAGATAGATTCGTTATAGACGATTTTTCCCACCACCCAAAAGGGAAGTCCTATCCCCTGAGGATCGCGGAGAAGTCGGGCTTCATCATAGATGGGATCTACAAGGATCCGACCTGTCCCATCTACAAAACCGTATAGCCCTTCGCTACGACCTACAGTACCGTATTCTGTATAGAGATAGGTTTTCTCTCCGCCTATAAAGGGATAGATGGCATCGTAATCATCAGAGGGGATCAGCTCCGTCAGAGGCTCCGAGGACAGTCGGGTGTAAAGGGCGGTGCGTTCCTCTTGTTTTTTATATTGGGAAAAGTCAACCTTTACATCGGGTATTTCCGGTGTCGGTTCTATCCAAAAAATGGACAGAAACATCCCAAGTAGAAAAAACAGGGAGATATAATTTTTCATATATTTATCCTCTAATCATCCATGGGGGTAAATACATAGCGGAAAATCAGGTTACCGCCTTTATCATAGAGCTCAGAACGGTCTTCCCAAACGAAGGAAATGCTACCGTCGGGAAACAGTGTAGCGATGCTGAATTCCGGCAAGGTAAAGGTTCCGATGGGATCGTTGGGGCTCCGGTAAAGGGTTACTTTTTCTCCGTCACGGAGGGAAAAACCGGAACGGCTTTCGCTGATGATGTCTACAGGCTCCGGCAATGACCCCTTGGGAGTCGGCAACGTTGCAAAGATTTCCAGATCCGACGTCACAATATAATGGGTACGGGAAGCTTCATCTTCGCCATAGGAATAGAAAATCAGAAAGGGATCTGTAGAATGCCCATGGTAATTTCCGTAGGCATTTGCAGGCAGGGAAAGAGTTTTTCCGGTGGTCATGGATCTAAGGATAGTAGCGTTTCCATCTTCATAGTACAGCAGATCCTTTGAAAAAACATCTGAACAGTCTTCTGCGATTTCCCATAGGAAGGTACCGTCTTTATCATAACAGCAGGTAGGTAGGGGACCGTTATCAGATTCCCCGGAGACAGCATAGGATCCGTCATCGGAACGGCTGATATAACCGGCAGGGACTATATACACATTCCCCTCAGTGTCAATGAGACCGCTATTCCATTGCTCGTTTGTGACAATGGCAAAACCATTTTGGAAAGAATCTACATATGCATAGGTTCCCGGAAGCAGGGTGCCGTCTCGTCGAAGATGAGTACGTTGGTCAAAGGTCAGTGCGACCGGGGCGATACCCTCGCAGAAGGGCTCTGCACTGTAATAGGGACCGTATTGGACTTGCCCGTCTTCTGATACAAAGTAGGATAGGGAATCGTACTCCCGGGCATCGGGAGAGGTGTCTCGTAGGGAAAGAACATACAAGCCTTCTCCGTAGGTGGCGTAACAGCTTGCAAGCTCGGAATCAAAGTTGTAGTTTTCTGTGGAAAAACGAAGGTTGCCATCTGCATCATAGGCTTCTACAATGGCACGATTGGTGGTGGAATCAACATAACGACCGCAGATAATGCGATCTGAGTATAGAGAAATATCGTTATAGATACAGTCCAGTACAAAGGAACCGTCCATAGCCACCAATCCCCGTTTCCGCCACCCGCTTTCATAGAGCTTACCATCCCATTCCTCGAAGGTTTTTTCCGTCTTTTCCACCACCCATATGGGAAGTGTGGCTTTTGTTTCAGGATTGTACAGAGGATAAATATCGGTGTATATGGGGGGTGTGATCAGGGTACCGAAGCTGTCAGTCAGACCATATAGACGCCCCTCTACGTAGCCGTATTCATTGCGTAAGGCGGAACCGGTATAGGGGTATAGGGCTCGGGGAGAAGCAAAGGGGAGCTTGTCTCCGTCCCCCTCAGGGAGGGTATAGAGGGAAGTGGGAAGAGACAAATTATTCTGTGTGTAGACAGAAAAGTCTACATATACACCGTTCTGGGATGTGTATACTTCCGTGGGGAAGGCAGATTCTTCGGAAGGGGGAGGGGGTGTTTCTGTGGTGTTTGCGGTAGACTCCGTGACAGGGGGAATGGGCATAGTGCTGCAGGCAGTCAGGAGTATGGATAAAAGGAGGAAAAGGCAAATCATCTTTTTCATAAATACACCTCTGACATAGTCAAATTCCAATTTATCATATATTATCGCAACAGCAAGAAAATCGTAAAATTGTATTTGGAAATCAGTTACTTACGGGAACATACCCTTCCAGGGAAAGGAGATATTTACCGTCTTCGGATTGGAGCCATTCATACAAAATGTGGGCGGGGGAGTCGGAGGCGGTATTTGCAGGAATCGTACAATAGTAGGGGTTCAGGTGGGGGTAATCTCCGGCAGCGATGGTCTCTGCATTGGGATCAACACCATCAACGGTAATGATCTTCAAACCTTCTGCCATACGCATGTCGTTTGCATAATAATAGACAGAATAGCCGATGGCATTGGCGGAATTATCGTAGTTCTTGACGCTTTCCATCAGCTCGCCCATGGAGCCTACGAGTATATATGCAGGTGCTTCCATAAAGGGAATATCTCCCATAACCAACTTCTGCATAAGGGTCTGGGAGCCGGCATCTGCATTACGCTGGAAGGCTAAGATGGGCTCATCGTTACCGCCAACGTCCTTCCAGTTGGGGATTTCTCCGGAGTAGATCTTCTGTATCTGCTCGGTGGTCAGGTTGTTTACAGGGTTTGCTTCGTTTACAACGAAAATCAGGGCGTCCATAGCAATGGGGACCATTTCGTAGTTGAACCCATTGGATTTCATTTCTTCTACAACAGAGATGCTGGGCTCGGCGGCAATGATAATATCGCACTCGCCCCACATAAGGTTCCGATAAGACTGTGTAGTGCGGTTAAAGGAAATCAGGTCGGCAACATTCTCTCTGGGCTCGCCTAAAAGGACAGAAGCAATGGCCTCGCCTAAGGGAACAAGGGAAGTGGAACCGTCGATCTTGGGGAAATTCTCACGGGTAAAGGTGAAAAGTTCTGTTTCTGTGGTTTCTGTAGGCGGGGTGGCATCTGTAGAGAGTTGTGCGGATTCAGTGGTAGATTCTGTGGAAGATTCTGTAGTAGGTTCTGTGATGGTTTCGCCGGTAGGTTCCGTGGTAGGTTCTGTCGGAGTGCTCGGAGCGAAACAACCTGTCAGTACCAGAACCAGGGACAGGATCAGGGAAAGAATTGCGGCTTTTTTCATAATGATTCTCCTTTCGGGTAATGTAAAACAGCAAGGGGACATGACATGGCATTTCCGTTGCTGATACAGCAAGGGGGCTGCTTGTCCGATGTCTCCTTGCTGTGATGTTCCATATTTCTTTTTGGAATTACAACTGAGAAAAGGGATGTACAGGGTTTATAATAGACCGAAATGCTCCAAGGCTCTTAAAATGCCCTCGTCATCGCAATCGGCAGTGATATAGTCCGCGGCAGCTTTGCACTCCGGAGTACCGTTATCCATGGCAACGCCGATGCCTGCGGTTTTCAGCATTTCGATATCGTTTTCCGAATCTCCGAAGGCAATGACCTCGGAGGGATCTAAGCCCAAACGGGACAGGCATTCCAGCATACACAGCTTTTTGCCGCCCTGTAGGGAAATGATATCCTGACCGTAGTCGTGCCACAGGGTGGTACGGCTGTTGGGGACGTGGGGGAGGAGCTCTTCCAACTTTTCGCGGGTGGTAAAGAGTACTACCTTATACACCGGCTCTTCCAACATGGGGGACAGATCGCCCATGGGGGGAAGGGCGGTGTGGATGTCGTCCATGGCCTGTTGGGTTCGACCATCGGAATGGGACATAAGGGTTTGAGTAGAGCTGACCATCCAGCAGACGATGTTGTTTTTCTGCGCCCATTCGTAGGCGGTACGGACATCCCGTGGATCCACGGGGGTGCCGTACAGAAGCTCTCCGTCGGGGGTATAGGAATCTTGTCCGTTGTTGGTGAGATATCCGTCAAATTCGATGCCGTCTAAGAGCTTCTCACCGGCGATCTCGAATTTGGAACGGCCTGTGGCAACAAAACACAGGATCCCCTTTTGCCGCAGGGCGGCAATGGTACAAGGAAGACTCTTGGGGTAGACCTTGGTCTTTAGGGAGACCAAGGTCCCATCGATGTCAAAAAAGGCGGCTTTGATCACAGGGCCAGTACCTCGACTTTATCTTCGGTTGCACTGAGCTTCAGCTGAGAAATAGGCTCCTCGAAGCTGTCGATGATCTTCTCCGCAATGGGATCTTCCAGATCCTTCTGGATGGTACGGCGGAGATTTCTGGCACCGTAGGTCAGGGAGTAGGACTTCTTGACCAGATAATCCACAATGGAATCCTCCCAGTGGAGGTTGATGCCCCGTTCTTCCAGATTGGTCTTCAGCTCGTTCAGCATGATCTTAGCGATATCACGGAAGTTTTCTTCGCTGAGACGGTTGAAGGAAATGATCTCGTCCACACGGTTGATGAATTCGGGACGGAGGAATTCCGACAGGGCCTTCATGGCCTTTTCCTTATTCTGCTCCGAGGTGGTTCTGCCGAAGCCCACGGAGCCGTCACGACGGTCGGAACCTGCATTGGAGGTCATAACGATGACCGTATTTTCAAAGTTGACCACACGACCCTGGGCATCGGTGATCCGTCCGTCGTCCAGGATCTGGAGGAGGACATTGAGCACATCGGGATGAGCCTTTTCCAGTTCATCAAAGAGGATGACACTGTAGGGCTTCCGACGGATCTTTTCTGTAAGCTGGCCGGCTTCGTCATAGCCTACATAGCCGGGAGGAGAGCCGATAAGCTTGGAAACGGAGTGCCGTTCCATATATTCCGACATATCCAGACGAACCAGAGAGTCTACGGAATCGAAGAGCTCAGAAGCAAGGCACTTGACCAGTTCTGTCTTACCTACGCCGGTGGAGCCTACAAAGATGAAGGACACGGGGTGCTTCTTGGTGGCAATGCCTACACGGTTACGACGGATGGCACTTGCAACGGCGTGAACGGCTTCGTCCTGGCCGATGATCCGCTTTTTCAGATTGGCTTCGATGGTACGCAGCTGCTTGTATTCCTGTGCCTGGATCTTACTTGCGGGGATCTTTGTCCACATTTCAATGACACGGGCAAGGTTCTCCATGGTGAGAACAGGGAGGGGAATGGCTTCCAGAGCGGCGATCTCTCCCTCTAAGCGGAGAATGTTGCTACGGAGGGTAGCCAACCGCTCAAAGTCCTGCTCGCCTTCGGTTTCCTCGGTAAGCAGTTTGACTTCCAGATCATAGTCGTCCTTTTCTTTCCGCTTTTCTGCCAGCTTGCTCAGCTCCTTGCTCTTCAGGTTCAGATCGGAGCATGCCTCGTCTAAGAGGTCGATTGCCTTATCAGGCAGGAAACGGTCTGTAATATAACGCTCGGACAGGACAACGGCCTGTCGTGCGATCTCCGGAGAAATGCGGACGGAATGGTAGGCTTCGTAATAATGGGCGATACCGCGGATAATGGCGGTAGCTTCCTCAATGGAGGGCTCGGCAACGGTAACAGGCTGGAAACGGCGTTCCAGAGCGGAGTCCTTTTCGATATACTTGCGGTATTCGGCAAAGGTGGTGGCACCGATGACCTGGATCTCTCCGCGGGACAGGGCGGGCTTAAGGATATTGGCGGCACTCATGGAGCCTTCGGAATCTCCGGCACCTACGATGCTGTGTACCTCGTCAATGACCAGAATGATATTTCCGCAGGCCTTGATCTCGGTGATCAGGCTCTTCATACGGCTCTCGAACTGCCCGCGGAACTGGGTTCCTGCTACAAGAGCGGTGAGATCCAGCAGGTAGACTTCCTTTTCACGGAGCTTAAAGGGAACATCTCCCGCAACGATCCGCTGTGCAAGACCCTCTGCAATGGCGGTCTTACCGACACCGGGCTCACCGATGAGGCAGGGGTTGTTCTTCTGGCGGCGGTTCAGGATCTGTACCACTCGTTCGATCTCTACTTCTCTGCCGATAAGCTTATCCAGCCCCTTTTCCCGTGCTTTTCGGGTCAGGTTCAGGCAATAGGTCTCCAGGAACTTGCGATTCTTGCTGTTCTTTTTGCTTTTGTTCTCTTTGGACTCCTTGGGAGCCTTGTTGCTCTCGGTTCCACTGTTGTTGTTGCCAAAGGGGAAGTTTGAGCTGCCGAAGAGACGGCTCATACCGGGGAAGGTAGCGGTACGGCTACCGACATCGTCCTCGTCCTCGTCTTCCTCATTGGGCTCCTGATCCGGCTCTTCATCGGGATCCATACCGGGGTTCATGAGAGCGGTCATTTCTTCGTTAATGGTGTCCAGATCCTCGTCGGTCAGACCCATACGGCTGACGATCTCATCGACCTGGGGGAGCTTCAGCTCACGGGCACACTTGAGACACAGTCCCTCACTGACGGAGGAACCGTTTTCTAATTTGGTAATGAAAACCACTGCAAGATTTTTCTTGCAACGGGTGCAAAGGGTAGGTTTCATACAATACCTCCTACTGATACAATTAGACGGAGTAAAAGGAAAAAAGTTTCAACAAAGAGACAAAGCTCTTTGATATGAGCGAAAAAGAACGGATATGATCGAAAATGCTCCTTATTTCACATGGAACTTTTCGATTCCGTCGTCATACCACAGCTGGGTCATGTACAAACCGCCGGGAGGAACAGTAGGCCCTGCGGCGGTACGGTTACCGCTGTCTAAGATGGCGCCGATCTCCTTGGGATCGATCTTCCCTTCGGCGGCATACACAACGGTACCGGTCATGGCTCGTGCCATGTTGTACAGGAAGCCGTTGGCACAGATGCGGCAAAGGATCAGATTTCCCTGCCGTTCCACTTCGAAGTGGTGTACCGTCCGTACTGTGGATTTTACATCGGTACCTACGGAACGAACAGCGGCAAAATCATGGGTTCCCACAAAGGCGGAAGCTGCTTCCTGCATAATGGATTCATCCAAATGCTTGGGATAGAACCATGCTCGGTTTACATAGAAGGGATCTCGAATGTGGCTGTTATAGATCTGATAGGTATATTCCTTTTTCACACAGGAGCCGATAGCATTAAAATTCTCATGGGTCTCCTTGGCATCGAATACTACGATATCTCCCGGGAGATGGGTGTTGAGGGCGTAGGGGATCCGATCTGTGGGGATGCGGGATTCCGTACGGAAATTGGCCACATAGACACGGGCATGGACACCTGCATCGGTCCTTCCACAGCCGGTAATATGGACTTTATGTCCAACCACACGGGCGGTGGCTTCTTCTAAGGTTTGGGCGACGGTAACGGCATTTTTCTGCACCTGCCAACCGTGGTAGGCGGAGCCGTCGTATTTTAAAAACAGAATGATATTCCGCATGTTTTGATCCTCTCTTACAGACCGAAGCTACGGAGGACGATGATCCCTGCCAGAACGCAGAGGACAGCGAGGCCTGCAAGAGCGTCGATCATGTGATAGCGGAGCTGCTTCATCTTGGTACGACCCTGACCGCCGTGATAGCATCGGCTTTCCATAGCGGTGGCAAGCTCCTCCGCGCGACGGAAGGCACTGATGAACAGGGGAATGAGAATGGGGATCAGAGCCTTAGCTCTCTGGAAAATATTCCCGGACTCAAAGTCGGCACCTCTGGCCTTTTGAGCAGACATGATCTTGTCCGTTTCTTCAATGAGGGTGGGGATGAATCGCAGGGCGATGCTCATCATCATAGCCAGCTCATGAACAGGGAAACGGAGCTTCTTCAGGGGACTCAGGAGGCTCTCTAAGCCGTCTGTCAGGTCAATGGGAGAGGTGGTATAGGTCAAGAGGAAGGTACCGCTGATGAGCATAATGATACGCAGAACCAGGAACAGGGCGTTGCGAATACCCTCTTTGGTAATGGTGAAGATCCAAAATTCCACCAATGGCTCACCGGGGGTATAGAGCATATTGATGGCGGCGGTAAAGATGATAATGATCAGCAGTGTTTTCAGACCCTTGAACAGGGACTTGAGACGGATACGGGATACAGCAATGGCTACTGCGAGGAACAGCAGTGCCAAGCCGTAGGAGGCGTAGCTCTTACACAGGAACAGGGCGACGATGTAGACCATGACGGACATGAGCTTGGTGCGGGGATCCAGACGGTGGATCAAGCTGGTACCGGGGAAGAACTGACCTAAGGTAATATCCTTCAGCATATCAGCGCCCTCCCTTCACAGCCAGGAGCTGTTCCAATGCATCGTCCATGGTATAGGTAGCAGGATCCACCGGCAGACCCAGTTCCTTCAAACGGAGGAACAGGCTTGTAACATAGGGGACGGTGAGACCGATCTCTTCCAAACGATGGGCGTGAGCAAAAACGTTGGAAGGGGTGTCAAGCATTTCGATAGAGCCCTTGTTCAGTACCAGAAGACGGTCTGCAAGGAGAGCCACATCATCCATGGAGTGGCTGACCATGAGAACCGTTGCTCCGGTGGCACGGCGGTAGTCCTGAATATTCTGCAAAATGGAACGACAGCCTGCAGGATCCAGACCTGCGGTAGGCTCGTCGAAAATAATGACCTCCGGCTCCATGGCAATGACACCTGCAATGGCCACACGGCGTTTCTGACCGCCGGAAAGTTCGAAGGGGGACTTTTCCAACAGCTCCTCACGGAGACCGACGAATTTGGCGGCACGGAGGACACGACGACGGATCTCGTCCTCCTTCAGACCCATGTTTTTCGGGCCGAAGGCAATATCCTTAAATACGGTTTCTTCAAACAACTGGTATTCCGGATATTGGAACACCAGCCCCACACGGAATCGGGCGGCACGGGTGGTCTTTTTGTCCTTCCAGATGCTCTCGCCCTTTAGGAGAATGTCGCCGTGAGAGGGCTTTAGGAGTCCGTTGAGATGTTGCATCAGGGTGGATTTTCCGGAACCGGTATGTCCTATGATACCTAATAATTCGCCCTGCTTTACGGTAAAACTCATGTCCTTCACAGCGGTGTGTTCAAAGGGGGTGCCGATGCTGTAGGTGTGGGTCAGGTTTTTAACTTCTATCATTGGTGTATGAAAATTCCTTCCGATAGGTAATGATCACATGGGGTTACTTTGCCCATTTGAGAATGGCTTGGGCACATTCTTCTATAGACAGGGCATCCAGGGGCAGGTTATAGCCCTTTTTGTTCAGTTCGTAAAGGAGCTCTGTGGTGGCGGGAACTGCCAGACCGGCGTTTTTCAGCTTTTCTACCTGAACGAAAACCTCTTTCGGGGTGCCGTCGGTGAGGATCTCACCCTTGCTCATGACAATGACTCTTTGGGCGCGAATGGCCTCGGTCATATGGTGGGTAATGAGGATCACGGTGATCCCTTGCTCACGGTTCAGCCTTTCGATGGTTTCCATGACCTCTTCCCGTCCGTGAGGATCCAGCATGGCGGTAGGCTCGTCCAGTACGATGCAACGGGGCTCCATGGCAATGATCCCCGCAATGGCAACTCTCTGCTTCTGACCGCCGGAGAGGAGGTGGGGAGCATGACGGCGATAGTCGTACATGCCTACAGCCTTTAAAGCCCGATCCACTCTCTCTCGGATCTCGGGAGAGGGGACACCTAAATTTTCGGGAGCGAAGGCAACATCTTCTTCTACCACGTTGGCGACCATCTGGTTGTCGGGATTCTGGAAGACCATGCCTACGGTTTTGCGGATCTCCAGAAGGAGATCGTCATTGGCGGTATCACAGCCGAAAACACAGACACTGCCACCCTCCGGCAGAAGGATGGCGTTAAAGTGCTTGGCAAGGGTGGACTTGCCACAGCCGTTATGTCCCAAAACCGCTACAAAGGAGCCTTCTTGGATCTGTAAATCCAGATCACGGAATACGGGGATACTGCTATCCTCGTCCTGAGCGGGATAGCTGAAGGCCAGATCCTTGGTTTCAATGGCAATACTCATATCCTTCGATCCTTACTCCTTGACCCAACGGCCGGTAGCACCGCAGGGGAGTACCAGACCCTTGGCGGTGGGGAGACCCAACTCATCGGATTCCGTATGTCCGCCGTACTTGGGGGTAATGATGCTATCTAAGAGACAGGTCAGAACAGAGGGAGCCAGGCCTGTGGTATAAGAATTGATAATAAAGAATTGGGGATCGTCGGACAGGACACCGCTGACCAACTGCAGGAAGGGGAAGAGATCCTTTTCCAGCTTCCAAATCTCGCCGGAGGGGCCTCTGCCGTAGCTGGGAGGATCCATGATGACGGCGTCGTAACGCTTGCCACGCTTGATCTCCCGTTCCACGAACTTGGCACAATCGTCGATGATCCAACGAATGGGAGCATCTCTGAGACCGGAGGAGGCGGCATTCTCTCTTGCCCATGCTACCATGCCCTTTGCCGCATCCACGTGGCATACGGAGGCACCTGCGGCGGCGGCGGCCAAGGTGGCGCCGCCGGTGTAGGCGAAAAGGTTCAGAACTTTCAGAGGTCTGCCGGCTTTCTTGATCTGTGCATCGATGAAGTCCCAGTTTGCGGCCTGCTCCGGGAATACGCCGGTGTGCTTAAAGTTCATGGGCTTGACATTGAATGTCAGCTCTCTGTAGCGGATCTGCCACCGCTCCGGAAGCTTATGCTGAGACCACTGACCGCCACCGGTGTTGGAGCGAGCGTAACGGGCATCGAACTTCCGCCAACGGGGATCGGTCTTGGGGGTATTCCAAATGACCTGGGGATCGGGACGAACCAGGATATACTTTCCCCAGCGTTCCAGTTTTTCACCATCAGAGGTATCCAGTACCTCATAATCTTTCCAATTTTGGGCTTTCCACATAGAAATCAGCCTCCTGTTTGAATGGGTCCCTCGTACCAACGGGTATTGGGGTTGCCGATCTCCGAAGTGACGGGATCGGTCATAGGTGCAGTGCTTTCCGGAAGGGGTCCCGGTGCCGTAGTGGCGGGAGCCGTTTCACCCATAGAGGGTGTGGGGGTGGTTTCCGGGCTGTAGTTGGGAAGGTTGGGGGAGTCGGGCACTACGGTTCCTCCGCCACCTGTGTTGGGATCAGTGGTAGGATCCGGGGGGATAATGATGGACAGCATGTTGTGAAGGTCACAAACTGTTTCCTTCTTTTCGGGGTTATAGACATAGGGCTCATCCTTCTTGACCTTCCAATCCTTGTTGAAGATCAGCATGGAGACCTTTTTCACGGTGTTGCCGGGAACCAGGGAGCAATAATCGTTGCAGACCTTACCGGAGCCTTCGCAGATTTCTACCTCGATGTGGCAATCGCACTTATCCTTGGGAGCATCCTGCCAGTACAGGGGAAGCTTAATGGTGCGGTCTCCGCGGACTTCCGTCTTACAGAATTCTTCTGCCAGCTTTCCGCAATCGGCACAGAGGGTGTAGGTGCCTACCTCGGAGGGGGTGCGGAAGCTCTTCCAATCCAAGTTAGCATGGAGGGGACGCATGACCTGACGCCACATTACGATGGCGGGGTTGGTGTAGGAATCGGACAGAACGATCTGCTCCATCTCGTCATAGCCACACCATACAACTGCGGTGTAGTAGGGAGTATAGCCTGCATACCAACGGGTCTGGTTGTTGTTGGAGGTACCGGTCTTACCTGCAGAGGGCATGTTGCTGATATAGGCGGGGGTGCCGGTTCCGGTGCTGACGACCTGCTGGAGCATGTAGTTCATATAGTAGTTTGCTCTTTCGCTGATAGCGGTGTGGCTCTCCTGGGTGTTATCCAGAATGATATTACCCTCGGGATCGATGACGGAGGTATAGGTTCTTGCTTCACAGAAGACACCGTTGTTGGGGAAGGTAGCGTAGGCTTGGGTGACTTCACGGACGGTCATACCGTAGGTCAGCTCGCCTAAGCCAAGGGGAGCGTAAGCAATGTCGGTGTATTCCTTGCCGCCGCTTTCCGTATTCTCAACCAGGGTGGTGATACCCATCTTTTGGGTCAGGAAAGCGTAGCTGGCATCCAGAGTCAGATCCTTCAGAACCTTAACGGAAATGGTATTCAGGGACTGCTTGACGCCTTCCAGAACATTGGTCAGACCTGCGTAGGTTCTGCTGGAGTTCTGGGGCCAATCCTGATCTTCATAAATAGAGGAATCTTCATAAACCGTTGCGGGGGTAATGAGTCCGGCGTCCAGTGCGGGAGCGTAGACCGCGAGGGGTTTAATGGCAGAACCCGTGGGAAGACGGCTTTCTGCACGGTTGAAGGTCAAACTGCCTTCCTTTTCGCCGACACCGCCACTCATGGCGACGATATCGTGGGTCTCGTTGTCGATGACCACAATGGCAGACTGCAACTGCTGGATGGAAACGGTTTTGGGAACATTTTCCACATTCTCATAGACATCGTCAACCAGACTCTGGACATTGGGATCCATGGTGGTATAGATCTTCCAGCCACTGGTCAGCAGAAGCTGCTGAGCGGCCAACTCGCTGATGCCCATGGTCTTGCACAGATCCTCTACTACATCACGGTAGACTGTGTCTACAAAGTAGGAATAGCCGGTGTTGCTCTTGACCTGGGGATTTTCCGTACTGCAATCGGGACAGTAGAAACGAGAGTCTTCTTTATTGTAGTCGGAGCGTTCGCCCTCAAAGCCACACGCACTGCAGACATAGGTCTCGTTGTCGTACAGACCGTTTCGCAGAACCAGCTCCTGGGTCTTGGCGACTTCGTAAGCATCCTCGGTGGCAATATAGCCCTGATCGTACATTTCCGCAAGGATGATGCGGGTACGTTTCAGATTGCTGTTGGGAGCGATATAGGGATCGTACATGGAGGGGTTATTGGTAATGGCAATGAGGCAGGCACATTCAGCAGTGGTCAGTTCTCCGACATCCTTTGCAAAATAGACCTTAGCGGCACTCTGAACACCGTAACAGCCTTCTCCGAGATAGATGGTATTGAGGTACCATTCCATGATCTCTTCCTTGGTGTATTCCTTTTCTACAGCAAGGGCACGGAAAATCTCCTGAACCTTACGGTTAACGGTGACGTCATCCTCACTGGAAAGGTTCTTAATAAGCTGCTGCGTAATGGTAGAGGCACCGAAAGAGGAGTCACCGCCGACGAAATTCTGTACCGCAGACAGGGTGCGGAGCCAGTCAACACCGTCATGCTCCAGGAAACGACGATCCTCGATGGCAATAGCGGCATGGATCAGATCCTTGGGGATATCCTCGTAGCTGACCCAGATACGATTCTGAGCGGAATAGAGCTGCTGGAGCTCACGGTAGGTACCGGTCTCGGGATCCCGACAGTAGAGAATAGAGGTCTGTGCCAGAGAAATATTGTCCAGCTGAATGGAGTGGGCATATTCTTCGGCCTTGGGGATCACATCGGATCGCAGATATTCGGAGAACTTGTCGTAGAAGATCTTGCCGGCAACAAAGCCGACTGCTCCGAGGGTGGCGGTCAGGATCAGGACCCACAGAAGGAGCCGCCCCAGAATATGGAGAAAACCTTGAGTGATTCGCCAGGCAATATGAGGTTGCTCGGCGGGAGTACGATTATGCTCATTCATAATATAAAACCTCACTTTCGAGAGATGATAGGCTATAGATAGTGCTTTGGGGCAGAAAGAACACGAGGGGAGGGGATCCGAACCTTAGATACAGAGATCCTATTTTCCCCATTACTTTATTATATCATGCTTGTCAACAGGATATTATGAACAAAAGAGGGAATTAAAAATCTTTTTTTACGGAAATAAGTAAAATTTTCCAAATTGAGAAATACGGCATATTTCCTCTTGATTTTTTTCCGACTACGGGGTACAATAGAGACAAGAAAAGCAAGGAGGTTCTGTTATGGAAGAATTTGGAGCCGAGATTATCAGCATCACCGACGAAGACGGTGTGGAATACGAACTGGAGGTTCTGGCAAGAGTCGAGTACGAAGGTCTGGAGTACCTGGCCCTCACTCCCGCCAATGCTGCAGATGAGGCAGAGGAGCTGGAAGTCAGCATCCTAAAGTCCGTATACGAAGACGGAGAGCCTATCCTGGTTGCCATCGAGGATGAAGACGAACTGGAGGAGGTTTATGACCTGCTCATGGAGCAAATCTTTGACGATGAGGACGACGAGGAAGAGGAAGACTACGACGACTGAGCCGTCCTGTTGTCCATAGGCGTCTCTTGGATATTAGACGCATCCAAATATGTAAAGTTCCCTGCGAAGTGCGTGATAATTCCCTCTTAAACCCACATTTTATTATCGGGATGTTGAGTTTCTTCGTTGTCGTGCAGGCCTCCCGCTTTGGCTATGACCGTAAGTGGACGTTGGAAGCTGGTAAGACGAGGATAGACAGCCCACCTGCCGTCAGTGCAGGTTATAACAGGGGTTACACGGCTTAGCGGGGCAAACCGGTGACACATTCCGTGTCACCGTTTTTTTATATTTATGCATCTTAACCGGAGATCGGAAGGGACTTTTTTGATTTATTTTAAAAAAATTTACAAATTTCCAATATTAGGACTTGAAACCTTGAGAAAAAAATAGTATAATACCAACTGTTGTACCCTAAACTTGTTTTAGGGGATATTTTCACGATTGTGAGGTTAGTAACATGAGCGCATCCCGAGAAAGAAAAGAACGTGCAAGCCTGAAGGCTGTTGCACAACCCCAGAAGAAGCAGGAAAAGAAAAAGGTCTCCGAAGGCCTGATCCTTGCTATCAGCGTTATCGCTATCTTGGTAGCCGTATTTGGTACCGTACTGGGTATCCGTTTCTATCAGCGGAACCAGACCGTTATGACCGTTGGCGATAAGGAAATCACCGCAAGCGAATTCAACTACTTCTTCAACCAGACTGCAAGCAACTACGGTAGCTATGCCTCCTACATCGGCATTGATACCACCCGTACCATTGATGTTCAGAATGTTGGATCCGAGAATGTCAGCATGATGTCCATGCTGGGTATGGATATCGATTGCCTGGAACCCTACAAGCAGGAAGACGGCACCTATGATATCACTTGGGCAGGCTACTTCGCTCTGATGGCAAGAGAGACCGCTGCTCAGACCTGGGCTGTTTACCAGGCTGCAATGGCCGATCCCAACTACACCGTTCCCGAGGAGATCGAGACCGGCGTACAGAACGAACTGATGAACATTGACCTGTACGGCCAGATCTACGCTATGAACACCGATAAGTTCCTCGAGGCTCAGTACGGCGACGGCTGCAACAGAGAGAACTATGAACAGCATGTTCGTGTTTCCTACATTGCTTCCGACTATGCAAGCAACTACTGGTACGAAGCTTCCGAGATCGATAGCAAGTACGAGGCTGCTACTGCTGACTTCGATGTAGCTACTTTCATGGCATACACCGTCAGTGCTTCCGAGTTCCTCTCCACCGAGGAATCCGAATCTACCGAGGAGTCCACCGACGAGACCACTGAGGAAGATACCGCCGCTCAGGAAGAAGCTAAGGCTCAGGCCAAGGCTGCTGCAGAGGCAATGGAAAAGTCCTTCAATGCAGAGGACAGCGCAGTATCTATCTACGCTGACTACACCAAGGCAAGTGCAGACTCCGCTATTACCGAAGAAGCCGGCACCTGGATCTTTGAGACCGCTAAGCCCGGCGATGTTAAGCTCTTTGAGAATGCCGATACCGACACCTACTATGTTGTTAAGCTTCTTGCCAACGATGTCAACTATCTCACCGGCAACCTGATGCAGATCGTTATCGCCGCTGACGAAGAGACCGAGACCACTGTTGAAGAGGATCACGAAGGTCACGACCATGCGGAAGAAGAAACTACCGAGGAAACCACCCTCACCGCTGCCGAAAAGCTGGAAGCTGTTAAGGCAGGTCTGGCAGCAGACGGCTCCGAGGAAAGCTTCCGTACTCTGGCTTCTGAGCACAGCAGCAACGGCACTGTTGATCTGGAAGACACCGCTTACTCCTATCTGGAGAACTACATCGACTCCGCCGCTCTTCTGTGGGTCATGGAAGGCCGTCAGGCAGGAGACTACGAGGTATTTGAAACCGCTAACGGTACCTATGTTCTGTACTATCTCGGCACCGGCGAGACCTATCGCAACCTGAGTGTTAACTCCAGCCTGGTCAACGAGTGGGTAGAGCAGCTCACCGCTACTGCAGTTGCCGACTGCAAGTTTGACATGGAAGCTGCTATGAACGCTTCTGTAGCTCTGACTTTCAACGCTAATACCGAGTATTAATTTACGAACGAAAATCGGGACTGTTGCCCTTCGGAGCAGCAGTCCCTTTTTTAGGAGGAAACAATATGGAACGAGAAGCCTTTATCAGACAGGAGATGCTTCTGGGAGCAGAGTCCATGGAAAAGCTGAAAAACTCCCATGTCATCGTCTTTGGTATCGGTGGGGTGGGAAGCTACGCTGTAGAGGCCCTTGCCCGCGGTGGCGTGGGAGCACTGACGCTGGTAGACAGCGATACCGTAGGCATCAGCAATCTGAACCGTCAGCTTTGCGCCCTTCATTCCACCATGGGGAAATATAAGTCCGATGTTATGGCGGAACGGGTGCGGGATATTAATCCGGACTGTGTGGTTCGATCTCTGCCCATGCTGTATAACGAAGAAAATAAAGAGGCTTTTTTTGATCGTCACTATGATTATATTGTGGATGCCATTGATCTGGTGTCCTGTAAGCTGAGTCTGATCCTCAACGCACGGGAACGGAACATCCCTATAATCAGTGCCATGGGAACAGGGAATAAAATGGATCCTACCCAATTCCGTATTACGGATATTTCCAAGACCTCCGGCTGTCATTTGGCACGGATCATGCGCAAAGAACTTCGCAATCGAGGGATCCTCCACCACAGGGTGTTATATAGTGAAGAACTGCCGCAAAAGCCCGAATTTGCGGAAGAACCCCCTCCCGGCAGACGGTCTGTCCCGGCCTCTTTGTCATGGGTTCCTTCTGTAGCAGGACTTATGCTTGGGGGGCATGTGATCCGGGAACTGGCGGAAAGATGATTTGCCCTATGGGTGTGGCTTTGTGCTCTAAATCACAGTTTATCGTTCTGTTTGCACTTTCAAATTTGCACAGACCAAAGGCTCCCTTGTGTAAAGGGAGCTGTCGCGAAGCGACTGAGGGATTGCAAAACTGCCGTTTTTATCGCAAATTTAGTTCAAAACGAAACATT
>JAZOXB010000290.1:0-9169 GCA_045659585.1 Faecousia sp.
GCGGAAGCGGTGGGAATGGCGGACAGGAAGCCTTCCAGCTTGGAGACGGAAGCCTTTGCGTCACCCAGCATCAGCAGAACATTGTCTGCGGAGTACAGGGGATTTTCCACACCGGCGTAACCGGGCTTGGTGTCGAAGTTACAGAACACAGCCATGGGAGCCTTCTCTACATTCAGGATGGGCATGCCATAGATGGGAGTGCCCTCTGCGGAGTTGGCGGCGGGGTTGGTAACGTCGTTTGCACCAATGACGATGGCGATATCGCAGGATGCGAAATCATCGTTGATGTCTTCCATCATGAAGAGCTTTTCGTAGTCAATATCTGCCTCGCACAGGAGTACGCTCATATGACCGGGCATACGACCTGCGACGGGGTGGATGGCGAACTTGACTTCTACGCCCTTGCCTTCCAGAACGGAGGTCAGATGTGCGACCTCGCCCTGAGCCTGGGACAGAGCCATGCCGTAGCCGGGAACGATAATGACCTTCTTGGCATTCTGTAGAGCCTGAGCGACCTTAGCTTCGCTGAGCTTGCCATCCTCTGCGGGAGCAGATTCGGTGGCGGTAGCGGAAGCGGTGGGAATGGCGGACAGGAAGCCTTCCAGCTTGGAGACGGAAGCCTTTGCGTCACCCAGCATCAGCAGAACATTGTCTGCGGAGTACAGAGGATTTTCCACGCCGGCGTAGCCGGGCTTGGTATCAAAGTTACAGAATACGGCCTTGGGAGCCTTTTCTACATCGAGAACAGGCATGCCGTAAATGGGGGTACCCTCGGCCGTATTTGCGGCGGGGTTGGTAACATCGTTTGCACCGATGACGATAGCCAGATCGCAGGAAGCGAAGTCATCATTGATGTCTTCCATCATGAACAGCTTTTCGTAATCGATATCGGCCTCGCACAGAAGTACGCTCATATGACCGGGCATACGACCTGCAACGGGATGGATAGCGAACTTAACTTCGGTGCCTCTGCCTTCCAGAACGGAGGTCAGGTGGGCAACTTCGCCCTGAGCCTGAGACAGAGCCATGCCGTAGCCGGGAACGATAATGACCTTCTTGGCGTTCTGCAGGGTCTCTGCAACACCGATCTCGTCCAGCTTGACAGACTTGGGAGCCTCTTCCACAGGGGCTTCCTCGGCCTTGGGGGTGGGAGCCTTTGCGGGAGCGGCAGTGGTCTTACCGGTGAGGATAGCACCCAGAGTACGGTTCATAGCCTTGCACATATCCTGGGTCAGGATCAGACCGGAAGCACCGACGATACCGCCGACGACGACCAGCAGGGGATCACCGATCGCCATACCTGCAATACCGCCTGCCACACCGGACAGGGAGTTGAGCAGGGAAATGGTAATGGGCATATCCGCACCACCGACACGCATAACGAAGACCACACCGGCAACCAGAGCACTGATAGCGGTTACCAGAGCCCAGATGCCACCGGAAACGGTTTGCAGAACCATAGCGGCGACACAAATGACCAGAAGGAGACCGAAAATGAAGTTATGACCCTTCAGGCTCTTGGGACGAGCGTCCAGAATACGAGCCAGCTTACCGGCGGCGATCAAGCTACCGGTGAGGGTGATACCGCCGACTGCCAGAGCTACACCTGCGGTAGCGGTTTCGAAAACCACATACTTGCCGGTAGCTCCTAAGATAGCAGTGGTAGCGGCAACCAGGGCAGATGCGGCACCGCCCAAGCCATTAAGCAGGGCGATGGTCTGAGGCATGGCGATCATCTTGATTCGACTTGCCATATAAATGCCGTAAATAGCGGCAATGGCCAATACGCCGTAAAGGGGCAGAATAGCGCCCTTGGGCCAGAGCTCATTCTTGAAGATGATGATGACAATGGCCATGACCATGGAAAGGGCGGAAAGGGCGTTACCTGTGACGGACAGACGAACCTTGCTCATGAGGTTGATACCCAGGAGCACAAGGGCGACACAGACGCCACTGAGGATGTAATAGATCAGATCACTCATCGTCCTTGCCTCCCTTCTTCTTTTTCACGAAGCTGGAGAGCATCTTGTGAGTCAGGGCAAAGCCACCGGCTACATTGATGATAGCCAGAGCGGCGGCGGCACGGGCAATGATGATGGCGGCGGTGTTGCCGTAAGTAGCGGCGACACCTGCGGCAACCATAGCACCCAGAACCGTAACACCGGACAGGGCATTCATGCCGGACATCAGGGGAGTGTGGAGGAGGGCAGGAACATTACGAATGATCACATAGCCCAGAACCGCACTGACAATAAAAAGTCCAACCAGTAAAATGGGATTCATAGTTTAGATCCCCATTGCGGCACGAGCACCCTCGTGAACGACCTTGCCGTCCATGGTGGTCATCATGCCCTTAACGATCTCGTCGCTCATGTCCAGGTTCATCTTTCCGTCCTTGATGAGGAACTTGACCAGATTGTACATGTTAGCGGAGTACATAAAGGTGGAAGAAACAGCCAGCATGCCGGGGATGTTCTTGATGCCTTCGATGATAACGCCGTGCTTGGTCTCACGCTTGCCGGCGGGGGTGATGGCGCAGTTGCCGCCCTGGTCGATAGCGATGTCAACGATAACGGAGCCGGGCTTCATGGACTTGACCATCTCTTCGGTGATGAGGATGGGAGCCAGACGGCCGGGAACCAGAGCAGACAGGAATACGATATCCATGTTGGGCAGTTCCTTAGCCAGGAGCTCACGCTCTGCTGCCAGAACGTCAGCGGGGAGTTCCAGAGCGTAGCCGCCCTGACCCATAGCCAGCTCGGGAGCAACGCCGGACTCGATGACCTTTGCACCCAGAGAGGTAGCCTGCTCTGCTGCAGCGGGACGGATGTCCATAGCGAAGGTCTTAGCACCCAGACGCTTTGCGGTAGCCAGAGCCTGGAGACCTGCAACACCAACACCGATGACCATAGCGTTAACGGGCTTGATCATGCCGGCGGCAGTGGGCATCATGGGAACGAAGCACTCCAGATCGGAAGCAGCCATGAGCATGCCCTTGTAGCCTGCGCAGGTGCTCATGGAGGTCAGAGCGTCCATAGACTGAGCGCGGGAAATACGGGGAACACAGTCCATAGTCAGGGAGATGACGCCTGCGGCGGCCATCTTCTTGACCATCTCGTGGTTGACGGGAGCGGCGGGGTGGATGAAGGTGATGAGGTACTGACCCTTGTGCATCATGTCGACCTCGTGCTTGTTGAAGGTGGTGTTGAACTGGGGCTCCTTGACCTTCAGGATCAGTTCTGCACGGTTGTACAGATCCTGTGCGGAAGCGACAATTTCTGCACCGGCAGCGATGTAGTCAGCGTCCATGTGGAGAGCGCCTGCACCGGCGTTGACCTCGACCAGAACCTTGTGGCCGTCGGCAACATACTTCTTTACATCGTTGGGGGTAGCGGCAACGCGCTTTTCTTCGTGCATAATTTCCTTGGGAATTCCGATGATCATTGATTTGTCCTCCTAAAAGTTGTTTTGGTTTTTATTTTTGGCGGCACAATGCCGCTAAAGTACATGATTTAAGGCAAACGGGGGATCAGGGCTGTACCCTGCTTGATGTTATCCAGAACCACATAGGTACGGGTCAGGGAGACACCGGGGATCTGCTTAATGTCATTGAGAACCTTGGTCAGCTCCTCTGTGGAACCTGCGGATATACGGGCAATATAGTCAAAGTCGCCGGTGATGTAATAGCATTCCATGACACAGCTATGTTCCTGCATCTGCTTGGCGAAGCTTTGGTTAAACTTGGGGTGTTCCAAACGAATGGAGATCATAGCCTGCACATCGTAGCCTGCCATTCTTTCGTCGATGTGGCCGGTGTAGCCACGGATCAGACCGCTGTTTTCCAGCTTTTTCATTCGCTCAATGACAGCAGAAACAGAAAGATTGACGGTACTGCTGATTTGGGAGGCATTCATACGGGCATCCTTGGTTAGACATTGGATGATTTTAATATCAATATTGTCCATATATTCCTCCTTAGTGTGTCAAACTCCGACATTTTGCCATAGTAATCACATTATAACAGCGAACCCGTGGTTTTTTCAATAGGAAAGTGAAAATACCGCAAATATTTTCGCATATATACAAAACCACGATAACTTTTTTGGTAAAAATAGAAAAGAAAAAAGAAAAGAAAGCCTTTTTGTGCCGCGGCGGAAGATTATAGAGGCTCGGAGCACAAAGATATGGTGTCAGGGGAGAGATCCTGTCTCCTCCGGCGGGGGTCTTTTGATGATGTCGGAGCCGTATTTCCGGGATCCTCTGCCATGGAAAGAGGTGGCTCGATGACAGTATTTACAGGCAGAAAAAAGCAATGACCCACGCTGTGTCATTGATACAGTGTGGGTCATGGAAGAGATTATTTTCTTGTAAGGGTCAGGGGGTACTTGATGGCACCGCTTCCTTCGAAGGGACAGCCGTCTCTGTCAAAGGCATTGGACAGAACCAGAGTGTTTCCGCTGATACGGGGCTCTACGGTCATGTCATAATTTCCGGCTTCCAGATCTACGGCAGAGACTGCGAAGCAGAGGATCCCCTTGTTCACACGGTAGTACTGCGTGTAGACCATGGATGCGGAGGAGTACTGGGATTCGAAATCTACTTCCTCCAGAGCCAGATCCACAAGGGTTTCCATGGTTAGCCCCTGAGAGGCCAGCAAGGCATCGGTTTCTTCGCGGCTCATGCCTGCCTCGGTGAGATACTGGTTGTACAGAAGCTCCGGCAGACCTGCGCGCATGGCTTCGATCTCTACGGCGGCAATGGCCTTTGCCGAGGATTCTTCTACAGAAACGGTCACGGTACCGTCGTCCTTATACTCAAATTGGTAGGTCATTTGCAGATCATCGGGAATGTCGTAGGTGATACCGAACTGTGCCAGAGACAGCTCTACCTGTTCAGCGGCGGGGACAGAGGTCAGCCAACAGCCGTAGAGTTCTTCCTGTCGAAGGGAAGCAAGAGGGGACTTTTCGAACAAGAAGAGGGACAGAACCAGGAGGAGACACAGGGAAAATGCCAGAAGCAGTTTTTTTGCATTCATATTTCACACGATCCTTTTTCTATTGGTACTGCCTATTATACTCTATTACAAGGAAGATTTCAAGAAAAAGTTCGCCCCTTTATTCCCCTTTCCGGTCACCCATGGGGACTTTGAGATTGCGTTCTTCGCCATCGCGGTAGTAAACCAGATCCAGTTCTTCTTCTCCGCAACAGGCTTCCAGAATTGCCAGACAATTTTCTGTATCGGTGATCCTTCGATCTTCGATCCGAACCAGCAGATCTCCGGAACGGAGACCGGCTTCATAGGCGATGCTGTGAGGATCGATCTGTTCTACAAAAACACCGTCGGGCAGGGACCAGTACCGTTGCTGGATCTCGCTGATGTCGGAAAATTCCAATCCCAAACCGCAATTGTCCGAAATGGCAATGCTGTCTGTATGGGCCTCTGTGGGAAGCTCGCTCAGGGACAGTCCGGAGGTATCTTTTTTCGGCGGACTTTCTTGCCTGCCGAGGTACAGGAGTGTCAGACCGTGTACCGCTACACAAAACAGGATCAGGAACAATACCGGGAGAAAATGATTTCCTGTTCGTCTGGGATCCCGTCCCGTGCCGTAGCTGTTGGCTCCGTTTTCCATGAGAGACCTCCTTTCTGTGGTCAGATGGTCTTGAGAGTAAAAGTAAATTCGGTTTTCCCGTCCCCACTGGTGACATAAACATCTTCCCCGTGGGCGAGGATAATGGTCTTTACGATATAGAGACCCAAACCGGCACCGTCCCGATCTGTGGAACGGCTCTTATCGGTTTTGTGGAAACGGTCGAAAACCAGAGGTAATTCCCCGGGAGGAATGGTAGGGCCGGTGTTGCCTACGGTTACAATGGCACGAGGGCCTTGCTGTAGGATACGAATGCTGAGGGTGCCCTCTTCCTCTGCGAATTTTACACCGTTGTCAATGAGATTGTACAATACCTGGGTGATCAGGTCGTTTGCACCGTAGACGCTGAGCCCCATATCCGGCATATCCACATCTACATTCAGATTCTTGCGATTGATCCGCTGTTCAAAGCTGAGGAGTGCTTGACCTGTAGTTTCGCATATATCGAATTCTCCCATTTTGTCTGCCGGGATCCCTTGGTCGCGGAGACGGGAGACATCCAGCATATTCCGCACCAAACGGGACAGACGGCGAACCTCTGTGGAAACAAGTTCCATATAGTAGGGGTGCATATCGCGGGAAATGGTGCCGTCCAGCATACCGTCCAGATAGCCGGAAATGGTAGTCATAGGAGTTTTCAGCTCGTGAGAGACATTGGCGACGAATTCTTGCCGAACGGTTTCGGCGTGTTGCAAGCTGACGGCCATGTTATTAAAGGCTACAGACAGCTCTTCCAGTTCTTCGTTGCTGTGACCGGTGGGAACGCGGATGGCCAGATCGCCGTGGGCGATCCCACGGGCAGCGGCGGCAAGGGTTTGTATGGGCTTGGTTTCCCGTCGGGTCAGGAAAGGCAGGGTCAGTACGGAGGCCAAAAGAACTACCAGTGCACTGAGAATGAAGATCCGCAGAGCCTTAGAGGATAGCTCCATGGCGTTTACGGTGTCCTTAGATACCAACAGGATGCCGTTGTTCCGGCCGAAGCTGTCGCGGATGGCGGAGGTGACTGCAAGGCGGGATTCCCCGTACAGGGCGGAAACCACAGCACTTCCCTCCCGTTCTCCGGCGAGGATGCGGTTCACCGCACCGCGGCTGAGTCGCTGGCCAATCTGCTCACAGCCCTGAATATGGTTGGCGCAGAGGATCACTTCTCCGCTGTCGGAGCAGATCAGGATCTCACAGCCGGAGGAGGCCGCCGCTACGGAAAGATTGATCCGCAGATCCCAGGAGGATAAAAAAGGGGAGGAGTAGGCATCTACCAGCACCTCTGCGGCTTCGGCGGTTTGTTCCAGATCCCGGAGCTGACTTTTGTACAGACTGCGATTCAGGAACATACGGAAAAAGATGCCGATCAACAGCAGGGCTACGGAGAGGACACAGAGGATCAGGGCGATCTGTCGCCGTGAGGTGGTTCTCATGCCTTGACCTCGAACTTATATCCTACAGACCAGACGGTTTTCAGCTCCCATTTGTCGGAGATCCCTTCCAGCTTTTCACGCAGGCGCTTGATGTGGACATCTACGGTTCGGGTGTCGCCGAAATAATCGAAACCCCAGACCTCGTCCAATAGCTGGTTCCGGGTGTATACACGGTTGGGAGAAGATGCCAAATGGAACAGAAGCTCCATTTCCTTGGGCGGGATAGACAGCTTCTTTCCGTCTACGGTAAGCTCAAAGGCATCCATATCGATGATCAGTTTGTCAAAGGTCAAGCGGCGATCGTTCTTTTCCGGCTCCATACCGCTTCGGCGGAGGACGGCTTCGATTCGAGCCAAAACCTCTTTCATTTCAAAGGGCTTGGTGATGTAGTCATCCGCACCTTGCTTCAGACCATAGACTTTGTCTTCTGTTTCGCTCTTGGCGGTGAGCATAATGATGGGAGTTTTGGATTCTCCGCGGATGGAGCGACAAACAGCCCAACCATCCATAGCTGGGAGCATGACATCCAACAGCACCAGATCCGGCTGGAACTTGCGGAATTGATCCAGAGCCTTGAGTCCGTCGGGGGCAATGGCGATCTCATATCCGTCCTTTTCCAGATACAGCCGTAAGAGATCCGCAATATTATGATCGTCTTCTACAATGAGAACCTTTCGTGCCATAAGGGAGACCCTCCTTTTTCTGTATATTATGATGTATATTATATTCCCTTTTTGCGGGAATGCAACAGATCCTTTTTAAGTCATTATATCCGAAATCCGCCGAATTGGGTGAACAATTTGTTAAAATTAAAAATTCGAAAGGTGTCCGACGGTATTACCTTTGCCGACCTATTGACAGGGCATATCTTTTGTGATATGTTTTATATAGTTAGAGCGTTAAGGTGTAGCATTGCACATGGCAATTCTGTGTTTTATTTGCGTTTTGAATGGGGTCGTAAATAGGAAGAAAACGGTATTGGCAGTGATCCTTTTTGCCTTGTTGGCAGTCCTTACATCTTGCACTACAGATGACCCATCTTAGTATAAATCACAGGAGGGTAAAGATCATGAAGTGGTTAGCATATTGTTTTCGTCCGGTGTGTCAACTGTTGGGCTTTTTCTTGATTTTCTATGTGATCGATTATGGGTATCAAAACCCCTCGGACCTCATGGGAATATACATTCGGCAACCGCTTCTCATTCTTTCCTTGGGTATGCTCCTGCCGAAAGCCTATAATCGGAAGTGTAAGAAAACATTTACGGATAACCATGCCGCTTTCGAAGAATATGGGCACTATTTGGCACAGCTCGGCAAGGGAAAAACCTTCACTGCCTATCACAGCAGAAAAGCCGGGGCATCCGATCGTACCGAAGAACATAGATTGGCAACCGCTCTTTTGGACTATGTCGTTGAAAAAGACTATGCGGATGATGAGCCGGCTGTCCAAATCCGCCGAAAAAATCGGAGCAAAGGAATTGAAGTGACCGTTCGTTGCACATGGTATCAAAAATTCAAATTTTATTGGGTCCCCGAAAAGGAGCAATTCGGATTTGAACACTTGCGACTTGATACGGCAATCGATTTGGCAGATAACTGGTTTATTACGATCTAATGTTGCACAGACAGATCGCTGTAGGGCGGAAAAGCTTCGAATCATTTGAAAATTCAGAGGAATCTCCCACCTCCATCAGGCCACGGAACAGCTCGCTGTCCCGTGGTCTTTTTATGGAAAGAGAAATGTTTATCCTTGGGCAAAGGAAGAACCGCCCGTTGTGTTGCTACACTACAGATTCAAAATATGAATAAAAGCCCATTCCGATCGTAGAGTAAATCACAGTTTATCGAACTGTTTGCCAAATCAGAATCAGCCCTTGCCTCTCCAATGGGAGAGGTGCCCCGAATGGGGCGGAGAGGGCAGTAGGGATTACCTCTAAAGTACCGAGTTCGTAGGATGATGGGCAAAAAACAGTGCCTACTACGATAGATTTCTTCAAATTTTAGGTGCATACTGCCCTCTCAGTCAGCTACGCTGACAGCTCTCCCAGAGGGAGAGCCAAGGGCGTGCACGGACTTGGGAACAGCTCGATAAACGGGAATTTGACA
>JAZOXB010000291.1:0-2442 GCA_045659585.1 Faecousia sp.
GAGCAGTTTCTTTTCCTTGCTGAAATAGCGCATCAGACGGGACAAGGTTCCTCCCACATTCTCGGCGTGCTCCACTTTCTGCCCCATGGATCTGCCGGGACCGGGTCGACCCATAAAACCGGGGCCGGCAGGAGCCTTTCCGGTCTCCTTTCCCTGTTTCTTCAGCTCTTCGGGGTCAGGACGGTTTTCAAACCCTTTGGGAATGGGATCTTTCTTCATGCCTCGTCCCCTCCTTCCTTCAGCTGGGAGTTATAAATATCCCGATACAGCTCGGAGGTCTGCAGCAGTTCCTTATGGGTGCCAACGGCTCCGATGGTGCCGTTCTCCAATACCAGGATCCGATCTGCATTGCGAACGGAGGCGATTCTCTGAGCAATGATGATCTTGGTCAAGTCGGGATAGCTCTCTTCCAGTGCAGCGTAAAGATCGGCTTCCGTCTTTAAGTCCAAAGCACTGGTGGAATCGTCAAAGATCAGGATCTCCCGATCCTTCAGCATGGCACGGGCAATGGAAATACGCTGTTTCTGACCACCGGACAGGGAGTGTCCACCCTCCGTAACAGGAGTATGATAACCGAAAGCCTTCCCGCAGATAAAGGAATCTGCCTGTGCGATTTCTGCCGCTTCCTTGATTTCCCAAGGCTCTGCATCACGCTTGCCCCATGCAATGTTCTCTGCAATGCTACGGGAATACAGTTCTGCCTTTTGCAGAACAATGGCTACCTTATCTCGGAGGGTGCGGAGGCTATAGTCGCGAACATTGACACCGTCAACCAGAACCTCGCCACCGGTGGCCTCATAAAAACGAGGAATCAAATGGACAAGAGAGCTCTTACCGCTACCGGTAGCACCGATAATGGCAAGGGTCTGCCCCGGCTCTACCCGGAAAGAAATATTCTCCAGAACCTTGTGTTCCTCACTGCCGGGATAAGCAAAGCTGACATTGCGGAATTCTACGGTACCCTTTCGATCGGGGATCTCCTTTTCCTCGCCATCGGTAATGATATCCTCACTGTTCAGAACCTCGTTGATACGGTCTGCGGAGGCCTTGGCACGGCTGAAAATCTGGAAGATATTTGCCATGAACATAACCCCGTGGAGGATCTGTGCCAAGTATGTAATAGCCGCCATAGTATTACCGGGAGTAATGTTGCCACCTGCACGGGCAGTATAGCCGCCGATCATGAGAATGGCGACTACACAGAGATTCAAAACAATGTTCATACAGGGCCCCATAAAAGCAAGGAGCCGATGCACACGGAGGTTCTCTTCACACAGGGCTCGATTGGCATCGTCAAACCGTCCCAGCTCGTAGTCCTCACGGACATAGGCCTTGACAACTCGAGCACCCGCAACAGTCTCTTGCATAATGTTGTTGATGCCGTCCAGCTTTTTCTGCACTTTAGCAAAGAGGGGTGCGGTTTTCTTGAGGAAATAGGTCACGGTGATACCTACCAAGGGCAAACCGCAAGCCGCTACCAGTGCGAATTTGGGAGACTGGCGATAGAGCATATACACACCGCCCACAAACATGACCGTATTACGGACAAAGCCTCGAATGGCCATCTGCACCATATTCTGCACCTGAGTCACATCGTTGGTCAGACGGGTCACCAGAGAGCCTGTAGAGATCTTGTCCGTCTGTTGGAAGGACAGACCCATGATCTTACGGAACAAGTCCTTACGCAGGTCATTGCCGAAGTTCTGTGCCGCAAAATTGGCAAAAACACCGCACAGAATGCCGAACAAGCCACCCACTGCCACCGTCAGGATCATGCGGATCCCCACAGAGATGATCAATTCCATGTTGCTCTTAAGAACGCCCTCATCTACGATCTCAGCCATGAGATCCGGTTGGAGCAGATCCATTGCAACCTCACCCACCATGAATAAGGGTGCAAGGAGGCAGAAAAACCAATACTTTTTCAGATATTTCAACATCCGATACATTCCTTTCCGCTATATTGCATAAAATTACACTATACTTTATATCATACCAAATTTATATAAAAAAGTAAAGTATTTTCCGCCTTCCCGTAGGCATTTTCCTCCCCTCAAATTTCCGTTTGTCGAACTGTTCACCAAGTTGGTAAAGGCCCTTGCCTCTCCAATGGGAGAGGTGCCCCGAATGGGGCGGAGAGGGCAGTAGGGGTTGGGAGTTAGCAGGATAGTTTAGAGGATCATGGGCACCTTTTGGCTTGCCAAACTTACGAAATACGACAAAAGATAAGGAAAATTTATGACTCGGTATTGGTTTGCTCCCTGCCGGGGGCGTTCATTACTTGTGATTTGACAAGAAACGAACCAAAGAAGCAAACCGGGGGAGGCGCTGAGGGTTTCACCGGCTCGTTACCCCGGTGGTGTCGTTTCCTTTTTCGCCGGATGAAAAACCGCCCTCCCCCAAGTCGGATCGTAGCCATGTCGTTCTGTGAGCCAAGGAGGT
>JAZOXB010000292.1:0-5191 GCA_045659585.1 Faecousia sp.
CCTTATCGCCGTTGCGATATGCGTTGAAGATATAGTCTGCATCAACGGTATCGGTTTCTTCCAGCTGGTTCTGATAGAAGGTCTTCCGGATCAGGTACTTAACATTCTCGATGTCAGCGCCCATAGCTTCCAGATTTGCGAAGTCTTCTTCACTCCAGCCGTTGCAAGCATGGTTGTAGCGGATGTAGTCCAGATGAATACCGTCAACGTCGTAGTTGGTAACGATCTCGGTGACAATATTCTTCATGTACTCACGGTAACCTTCGTTATAAGCGGCAAGGAAGTCATTGTCACGCTCACGGACAAAGTGCCAGTTACCTGCTTCGGGGTTCTTAGCCTTGTAGTCGGTGTCATTCAGAGCAACCAGCCAAGTGTGGACACGGATGTTCTCTGCATGAGCAGCATCAATGGTCTCCTGGAGAACGTCCTGGTTCTCACGGGTGATGTTTTCGGTGTACTGGGTCTTGTTGTAGCCCAGCATGCCGCCGGTGCCCTTGACGAGCAGGTAGATGTCAGTGACACCGTTTTCTGCACAGCGGGCAACGACTTCGTCTGCGCCCAGTTCTGCAATGCTCTCGCCCCAGATCCACTCACCGACGATACCGAATTCATCCGCAGTAGGAACTGCAGGTTCTTCGGTCTCTTCGGTTGCCCAAGTGGGCATAGCGAACATGGAAAGCAGCAGAGACAGGCAGATCAGCAGGGAAAGAATTCTTTTGGTCATAGCGTTTTCTCCTTTACTTTTCCAAATTTGGTATTATATCAAACCCGTCCTTTGAACCAAGAACAGGATCGATACCTTGAGAAATGCAACAAAAGGCATCGGAAAAATCTCGTTCTTCCTTGCCCAAACTTGTTACATCGTATTTGTAGTATATAACAAAACAAAGCGTTTGTCAAACCATATTTTTGCACGGAGTATACAAAAGAATAAAAAGATCCTTGGAAGCGTTTTCATTTTTTCAATTTCTTTCAGTTTTATGGTTTTTTTAATGAATATCGCGATTTTTCACAATTTTTACAAAAAAATTCTTGCTATTTTCCCGCAATATGGTATATTGAATACAGTTCCCTAAAACATCCTATCACCATTCGTTAAAGGAGGATCATTTATGAAGCGTTTTCTCTCAATTTTATGCATTTTATCCCTGTTTTTGAGTCTCTTTGCAGGCGTGGCTTTTGCCGCCCCTCCCAATCGTCCCGGTGACGATGACGATGACGACGGTGGCAGTAACACCGGTGACTCCAACGGTCTTCTGCAGATCGTTGTTCCCTCCGGCGTGTCCATCACCATGAAAAACGCATGGGCAGGTACGGGAAGCAATGTTTCTTACAGTTCCGTTTCCACCGAAAACGGCTATAAGACCTATAGCTATAAGGGTCTGGCTACAGGCTCCTACAGCTTTGTCACCTCCGGCTCCGGCTATAACACCCTGACCAAAGACGTTTATTTTGTCTCCGGCACCACCCAGACCATTACCAAGGATCCCGGAAAGAAAAACGGCAACGGTTGGGAGCAGGGTTCCGGTATCGAGCGTACGGAGCAGCTGATCTCCGACGGTGGTCTCTTCGCTTCTACCCCTACATCCTTCCCCGGCTATGAGTATGTATTTAATACTCCCGTTTTTACGGACGATTCCATTGGAAAGCAGCAGTTCACCCCCCACTCCACCATGCTGGATTATATCCACGCTCTGGTAGAAGACTGCGCCAATGCATACTATTATAATGTAGGCAATTCCCCCACTTACAAATTCGAGTTCCCTCTGGTAGTTTTCTCTAAGACAGACCTCACAGGCAAAACCATGGAAGAAGCCGGCGCCCTCATTCAGGCCAACGGCAAACCCACGGTTTTCCACCAGGCACAGGTTCACGGCAATGAGCCCGCCGCCGGCGAAGGCTCTTTGGCCTTGATCTATGCCGCCGCAACAGGAAACCTCACAGATTACAACGGTGGAGACATTCTGGACAGTGTCAACATCCTGGTATACCCCCGGATCAACGCTGACGGCTCCTATAAATTCCAGCGAAACAATGTCTACGACGGTCTGAACATGAACCGCGGCTATCTCCATATGCGCAGCAGTGAGGTGCAGGACGTTGTCAGCGTTTATAACGCCTTCCGTCCCCACATTGTTATGGATGCCCACGAATGGAGTCCCGACAATACCGGAGAAAAGGACAGCTACTTTGACGATCTGTGGCTCTTCTGTAACGGCAGCACTAATAACTCCGCCACCATGCTGGAAGGCAGTATGACTCTCATGGATAATGTCTTCTCCGATGCAGAAAAGCTCGGAATCCGCCCCTTCTTCTATGTAGGCAACATGAACTATACCGCTTCCGAAGGTACCGCTAACTCTCTGGCACCCTATTATTACGGTATGCGCGGTTCCTACGCTTTCTGCGTTGAGACCCGTGGCATCGGCATTGGCAGAGGCTGCTTCGAACGCAGAGTGTTCTCTCACTATCTCACTGCAGAATCCATGATCCGCTACGCCGCCGCTAACGCAGAGAAGGTAGTTTCAGACGTAGCCACCGAGCGCGCACGCATCGCGGAAGCAGGAACCACTTTCAGTTCCAACAACAAGATCACCCTCAAGCACTCCAACTCCACCCACAGCAAAGCCTATCCCAGACCCACCCTGAACCTGCTGACAAACACTGTCACGAATCCCAATGCTACCCAAAGACCCGCAGCAGCCTACACCGCAGCTACCACCCGTACCCGTCCCACGGCCTATATCCTGAAGGCAGGCACCAGTGGCTTGTCTACGGTGCTGAAAACCATGGATCGCCATGGCATTCCCTATGTCCAAACCACAGAGGACATGCTCCTTTCCGTCAAGTCCTACAGCGGAACCTCAAAATCTGCTTCTCTGTCTTCGGAAAAGTCTGTAACCTTTGAGGCAGGTTCCTATATTTTCCCCATGAATCACAGCGACGGCAATATTCTTGCTATGATCATGGAGCCTGACGTCTACGACTCTTCTGCATCGGAATCCTACTCCACCTTCGTACAGCGAGGGATCGTAGGAATCAGCAGCATCTACCGTTTCGAAGGCAATGTAGAAGAGCTCATCAGCAAGACCGAGCCGGTTCCTGAATATACCGTCACCTTCTACGGCGAAAAAAATCAGGTTCTGTCCACCGAAACCGTAGAAGAAGGCGCTTCCGTCTCCTACACCGGTGCTACCCCCACCAAGGCCTATACCGATGACGTTCACTATGTATTCCAAGGTTGGGTAGACGAAGATGGCGAGGTCGCTGTTCTCGATACCATTACCGCAGACACAAGCTTCTACGCCCTTTTCTCCGAAGAGAAGCACAGCTACTCCGCCGCTACTACCACTGAACCCACCTGCGCAACAGAGGGTATCACCACTTACATCTGTGACTGCGGCAGAAGCTACGAAGAAGCTATCCCCTCTATGGGACACAGTGCTGAGCTTCAAGGAGCTGTTGCTCCCTCCTGCTCCGCTATAGGTTACAGCGGCGACATGGTCTGCACCGTCTGCGATACTGTGGTAGAAACAGGCACGGTCCTTCCCATGGAGCCCCATAGTGAAGAGATCCTCCCTGCTGTAGAGGCAGGATGCGTAACCTCCGGCCTCACAGAAGGCAAGATCTGCTCTACCTGCGGTATTACTCTGGTCGCTCAGACCGTTGTTCAGCGATTAGGCCATGAACACACCTATACGGACAATGGGGACGGCACCCACACAGATGTCTGCGGTCGCTGTGGCAAGGACTACGGCACTTCCGCCCACACATCCGAAAACGGCATTTGTACCCTCTGTGGCAGTGGCGAAACACAGGAACCCACCGTGGATCCCACAGTAGAGATCCGTCATACCCTGAATCTTGCCAGCGACATTTCCATTAACTATGCTATTGCCGCATCCCAGCTGGCAGAATACGACAGCTACTATCTGGAATGCGTCCTCCCTGTTTATGACGGCATGTTCCTCACAGGAGAAAAGACCATTCGCGTTGAACCCGTCCTCAACGGCAATTACTACTACTTCACCCTGACAGGCATTACCGCTGTGGAAATGGGCAACAAGATCCAAGCTACCCTGTACATGGACAGGGGCGGTGCTACCTATATGTCCTCTGTAGATTCCTACAGTGTAGCCGACTATGCCTACAGCCAGCTTTCCAAGGCCAGCGCCGCTACCGGCCTGAAGACCCTCTGTGCAGACCTGCTGGTCTACGGCTCTGCCGCCCAGATCTTTAAGGGCTACCGCACCGACGCTCTGGTAGCAGATGCTATGTCCGAGACAGAAAAGACCTATTGCAGTGATACGGAAGCTGTAACCTTCGGTAACAACAATTCCATTCTGGATGATGTGGATGTTCCCGGTATAACCTGGGTCGGCAAGTCCCTGAGTCTGGAATCCAAGGTCGTGCTGAAGTTCATCTTCGACACTGCTTCCTATAAGGGAGATGTCAGCGCTCTAACCCTGCGTATCACCTATAAGGACTATGCCGGAAAGACACAGACCGCTACCCTGTCCGATCCCACTCCCTACAGCAATGTGGCTACCCGTTATGCCTTCGAATTTGACGGTCTCCTTGCTGCAGAGCTGCGGAGCATCGTGGATGTAGCCGTCTTTGCAGGAGACACTCAAGTTTCCTCCACCCTCCGTTACAGTGCCGATACCTACGGCAACGGAAAGACCGGTACCCTGCTGACTCTGTGCAAGGCTCTGTTCGCCTACTCCGATAGTGCAAAGGCATATTTCGGCTAAGGGCCGAAATCCGAAAGCACAACACTTTCCTAATTTAAAACCATAACCAAAGCTCTCTGTTGAGGAACCTCTTCCCCAACAGAGAGCTTTTCCTTCTGTCTTCAAATTTCCGTTTATCGCTCTGTGAGAGCGAGTGAAGTGCCTTTGGCGTGAAGTGCTGTCCGCGTGAAGTACCCACCGTAGGTGGGCGTGAAGTGCCTTTGGCGTAGATGTGTGCCCCAAGGGGCACGAATAAAAAATATGGGCTTCGCCCATTGGAATTTCATATTCAAATTCCTGTTTATTGTCAAAAAAGTATGGGCGTAAGCCCATCTTTCCAATCTTTGCCCTTTAGGGCACACATTCACGACCTACTTTAGTAGGTCACTTCACACCGTAGGTGCTTCACAACCCATTATGGGTTGCTTAACGCCCACCGCAGGTGGGTACTTCACTCG
>JAZOXB010000293.1:0-12841 GCA_045659585.1 Faecousia sp.
CAAATCACAGTTTATCGCTCAGTTTGAAATTTCAATTTGTGGCAAAGTGACGCAAATAAAACGATCTGAAACAAGGAAACGATAGTGGGACGCACCGCCGGGAGGGGGCCGGGGGAGGGCGGTTTTTCATCCGGCGAAAAAAGGACACGACACCACCGGGGTAACGAGCCGGTGAAACCCTCAGCGCCTCCCCCGGTTTGCTTCTTTGGTTCGTTTCTTGTCAAATAACAAGAAATGCACGCCCCCCGGCAGGGAGCAAACCAATACCGAGTCATAAATTTTCCTTATCTTTTGTCGTATTTCGTAAGTTTGGCAAGCCAAAAGGTGCCCATGATCCTCTAAACTCTCTCGCTAACTTCCAACCCCTACTGCCCTCTCAGTCAGCTACGCTGACAGCTCTCCCAGAGGGAGAGCCAAGGGCGTGCACGGACTTGGGAACAGCTCGATAAACGAGAATTTAGGTATCTCGGGGAAATTATTTTATGGAAATGTTTGCCGGAAGGGAATTAAAAAATACTGCCCGACGGCCGGGCAGTATATATGTGAGTTTTCTGATTGGCATACTTTGCGCTCTGAGCTATGCGCCAAATTCCGCAAGGGGGATTTGCACTGTCAGGTAATCGCCCATAGCATGGGGAACGGGATACGCAATTACAACATGTTCTTCCGTGCGATAATGACAAAAATCCGTTTCCGTAGCCATGCCGGTGAGGAAGGTGTCTTGGTCGCACAATGTTTCCGCAAACCCCTCCCAGGTCTGCAACCACTCCGGATCAGCCTGCTCTCTGATTTCACGGTCAGCATATTGGGCGAAGAGTGTATAGGTCGTATTGTCTAAAGGATAGGTATCGGAAAACAAACATCTCTCTCCTCGAACAGGATCAATGTTCAGAGAGAACAGAATGTGCAACGGATGTGCGGCGGTTTTATAGTTGGACATTCCTTCAAAAACAATACTGATTTGCTGAAGGGTGTTATATGTGATGCGATATTTTAAGTCAATGCAGTAAGCATTATAGTTCCCATCGCTACTATCGGCGGTAATTGCTCGGTCGGAGGGAAGGATATTACAGGCCCCGTCACACATAGCATTCACCTTGTCCATGACAAATCGAGATACCAGTGAATTGAGTGTTTCCTCATTTCCGGCTTCAAAGACAGGAATTTCGATATTGATCAGGTTGTTCTCTGAGACCTCTGTAAGGTATGCTGTTTTGTAGTCCAATGCCGATCCCTCTTGCACCTTCTCCTCAGTACTGTCTCGATCCGCAGCACATCCACATAATAAGAGAATACATACTATAAGAACAACAAAAATCTTCCTCATGGGTTTTATCCTCCTTGTGAATATAGATTTCTGGGGAAATTTATCTAATGCCCTATGTTTGTAGGGAGTTCAGATACATCTATAACTATTGTATTCTACGCTTATAGCTTTGTCAAGGATAACACAATAAAAAACCGTCTTGAAACAGAAATGCTTCAAGACGGTTTAGAGTATTTTCAGAGAGGAGGGAGACTTTGGATCTTTTCGCGGATCGACAGGAGGTCCGTGAAGGTGTCCGGTCTCTTAGAGGGATCGCGGAGAAGGGCGGAGGGGTGATACATGGCGGTATACCATACACCGTTTCGCTCCGTCCATGTGCCATGCTCGCGAGTGATGCGGAAATCCGGACGGATCAAACGCATGGCTGCAATACGACCCAGACAAACAATGATCCGCGGACGGAGGATAGAGAGCTGTTGATTCAGATATCCGAAGCAAGCATTCTGCTCTTCTTCTAAAGGATCTCGATTGTTGGGAGGACGGCATTTTACAATATTGCAGATATAGGCATTCTTTCGACTCAGATCAATGATCCCCAGCATATCGTCCAGTAGTTTTCCGGCGGCACCTACAAAGGGCTCGCCCATGAGATCCTCCTGCTGTCCGGGGCCTTCCCCTACGAATACAACATCGCTGGGGACGGGGCCTACGCCAAAAACAACGGAGTTTCTGGTTCTGCACAAGGGACAGGCCTGACAGTTGAGACAGGTCTGTCTCAGTTGCTCCATTTGGGGATGAAACTGATTCGGGGAAGGGGCAGGTATATGAATGGGATCATTCATCATAATACCGTCTCCTTTGCTGACGCTGGCGACGCATTTCTGCACGACGCTTTGCACGGTAGGAGGTGATGCACCACATACCGCCCAGAGCGGCTATCACACCGAAAACGATAATGAGGATGGCGATGACAATGATCTTTCCGACCTTTTTGTTGCCTTCCTTTTCCGGATCCTCGGGTTCCACGGGATCTTCGGTGTCATTGCGGGAGGTGTCCTTTTCGGTAGACTTGGGAGCATCTACGGCTGTGAGAGTGACCAGATCGGAGGTGGCAAGTTCCACCCCTCGATAGGTAACGGAAACGGTGCCTACCACTTCTTCTGCGGCCAAGGGAGCGGTCAGTTCACCCTTGTAGCGGAGCTTTACGATAATATCATTAGGCTCATAATCCACGGGAAGAAGGACGATGGCATCATCCTTGGCGTGTACGACTACATTGCTTCTGCCATCGGCGTTCTTGACCTCAGGCTGTGCCAGCATGGTGCTGTTTGTAAGGACTTGTACAAAGGAATAGGTCTCAAAGGCATGACGGAACAACCGCTTGGTTTCGATAAAACGCATGTCCTCGGCATTGCTGATCAGATCACAGCCCATAACGATGCTGAGATATTCCGCATCACCGTCTGTGGCGGTAGAGACCAGACAGCCGCCTGCGGGGGTGGTGAAACCGGTCTTAATGCCGCTAGCCAGAGAGTAGTAGTAACGGCTGTCGACATCGGTAGCGGTCAGATAGTTGGTAGTGTGAAGAACACGGACATCGGATTTGTTGGTAGCGGGGACTTCGTGGGTAGTAGCGGCGGCAAAACGGCGGAAGGTCTCGTTCTCCCATGCCCAACGGGTCAGAATGATGAGGTCTCGGACAGTGGTGTAGTGGTTTTCGTCGTGGAGACCGTGGGTGTTGGCGAAATGAGTATTTTCCATACCCAGAGCCTTGGCGGTCTCGTTCATCAGAGTGACAAAGGAATCCACATCCTGAGAGATATACTCACCGATCACATTACAGCCTTCGTTTGCGGACCAGAGCATGATACAGTAGAGCATATTTTCCAGAGTCAGCTGTTCTCCTTCTACCAGACCTGCGGAACTGCCGAACTCACTGAGGTTGTCCAATGCAGAGGCGGATACCGTCAGCACATCCTGCAGATTGCCGTATTCAATGGCAAGCATGCAGGTCATGATCTTGGTAAGGCTGGCGGGATAACGCTTCATATCCAGCTCTTTGCTATAGATGATGGTATTGCTCTTCAGCTCAATGAGTGCATAGGCACCGGCATCAATGGTAAAATCGGTGGGGTAGTTGAATTCCCGCAGAGGTGCCGGTGGTGTTAGGAAATCGCTGTTTGCGGTGACGGAGACAGTTTCCTCTGTGGAAGCCACAGTGGTGGTTTCTTCTTCTGTTGCCGAGACAGAGAGGGATAAGAGCATACTCAACAGGAGCAGTAAACATAAGAATCTTATTTTTTTCATAAATATCCTCCAAAAACTCCTTGGGGAACCTTGCCCCGGAGCCTTAGTCTGTGTTATAATGCTATTATAGCAGAAATCGAGAATCTGTCAACGGAAACGGGAAGGAAAACATTGTGAAAGATAGAAAAACATTACTGATTTTTTTAATTCCCCTTCTGTTTTACCTCATTGGAGCAGGAGGCTACCTTCTCTATGAGGGATTTTCAAGGGCTCCTTCTCCCCACAGCGAGGCGATCCGAGAGGGAGCGGCGCTCTACAGACAGGAGGAGCACCCCGTAGATCTCAACTGTGCGACCTTGGAGGATCTGATCCTGTTACCTGAGATCGGGGAGGTTAAGGCACAACGGATCCTGGACTATCGGGAAGAGTACGGAGGCTTTCGATCCGTAGAAGAACTGTTGGAGATTCGCGGTATAGGAGAAAACCAGCTGGAATTGCTGAAGGACTATGTTTATGTGGAGGAATAGGGTATGAAAATTCTGGTCGTAGATGATGAAGAACTGTTGGTCAAGGGAATCAAATATAATCTGCAAAACGAGGGCTATACGGTGATCACTGCCAATAACGGTGAGGATGCCATAGAAATGGCACGATCCTCCGCACCTGATCTGGTGGTGTTGGATGTGATGATGCCCCGTGTAGACGGGCTGGAGGCTTGCAGACGGATCCGGGAATTTTCTGATGTGCCTATTATTATGCTTACTGCCCGTACCGATGATATGGATAAGCTCATGGGCTTTGAGCAGGGAGCGGACGATTATTTGACCAAGCCCTTTAATATCCTGGAGCTGAAGGCTCGGATCAGAGCCCTTCTCCGCCGTAGCGGAAAAACCACGGACAATAAGGAGCAAAAGACCTTTGGCTCCCTGACCATTGACAGCAAGTCCCGCAATGTGTACAAAAACGGCGTAGCCGCAGACTTGACTGCAAGGGAATTCGATATGGTGGAGCTGCTGATGGCCAATCCCAATCGGGTCTATTCCCGTGAAAATCTGTTGGATCTGATTTGGGGGCATGAGGCCTACCGCAGTGAGGTTCGTACCGTGGATGTACATATTCGCCGTATTCGCGAAAAACTGGAGACCGTCCCGGCGGAGCCGGAATATTTTATGACAAAGTGGGGAGTGGGGTACTATTTCAAGGGAGAATAAAAATCCGAACAGGAACGGAAGCACCAAGAAACACCGCTCCTATTTCTATGCCGGTACCCAGCTTCGCAGTGCCATAGCCTATGTTCTTCTAACAGTGATCGCCTTGGTAGGCCTCAATCTCTATGCCTCCGATACCATTCGGAACATCGTGATCGCAGACCGCCAGAGCTATATGGAAGAAAAGGCGCAAATGATCACTTCTGTATTGCTACAGTTGGAAACACTGTCTGCAGACGAGCTGACCATGGCAGTAGATGCCTTGGAAGAGCTACAGACCACTCGCACGGTGGTGACCGATGCCCACGGCTATGCACTGTATGATTCTTTGGAGATCGGCAACGGAGAGGGAAAGCTTCTTCTGTTCCCGGAATTGATCCGCGCCTTGGAGGGTAATGATGTGTTCTTCAGCCGATACAAGGGACGGGCTATGGAAAGCCGCTATGCCCTGCCACTGATGCGTGGGGGAGAGATTTTCGGAGCGGTATACCTTATGGAGTATAATACGGAGCAGGGAGACTTGATCCATGCACTCCAGACCAATATCATGCGTATCTCCGTTGTGCTGGAGGCCGGCATTATTCTGGCGGCAGTGTTTTTTTCCACTGCATTTTCACGGAGAGTTCGTCGCATTTTGACCTCTGTCCGACTGATGCAGGATGGAGACTACTCTCACCAGATCGCACTCCGCGGACGGGATGAGATGACCCAAATGGCACAGGAATTCAACGAACTGGCAGAACGGTTGGAAAGTTCCGAGGAGCGTCGGCGTCAGTTCGTATCCGATGCTTCCCATGAGCTAAAGACGCCCTTAGCCTCTATTAAGCTGTTGTCCGACTCCATTTTGCAGAACGAAATGGATCCGGAGACAGAGCGGGAATTCATCGGCGACATCGGCAGAGAGGCAGACCGTTTGGGCAGACTGACCCAAAAGCTGTTGACCCTGACAAAGCTGGATAGTGCCTTGCTCCCCGAGGTTGAGATCTTGGAGGGTAAGGAGATCGTCCAGAAGGTGGCTCGTATGCTTCGACCCTTGGCAAAGCTCCGAGGGATCAAGCTGGACTTCCTCTGTGAAGAGGGCTGTTCCTTGGAAATGATCGAGGACGACCTGTATCAGATCGTATTTAATCTGACGGAAAATGCCATTAAATACAATCGCGACCGGGGCTGGATCGGTTTGGAGCTCCACCGTAGAGAGGATAAGGTAGTTCTTACGGTGGCGGATTCCGGTGTGGGGATCCCGGAGGAGGCACGCAATCGGGTGTTTGACCGCTTTTATCGAGTGGATAAGGCACGATCCCGTGCGGCAGGTGGCTCCGGTCTGGGCTTGTCCATTGTGTATGACATGGTAAAACGTAACAAAGGAACCATTGCTGTAGAACCCCGAGAGGGTGGCGGCACCGTATTTACGGTTTGCTTCCCCGTGTACGAAAGGCAGGGAGAGCTATGAAACGATTGATCAGTATGCTGTTGCTCCTCAGCCTTCTTTTATGCGGTTGCGGATCTACAGAGGATACAACGGAAACGGGAAATTTCATATTTTATTACCCGACGATGGATCCTCATGGAGAGGAAGCCTCAGCCGTAGTTGAGACAAGCTTTGAAGGGGAACTTCCATCATGGGAGGAACTGCTTACCCTGTATTTTTCCGCTGAGCTTCCGTCGGGAGGGCTTTCACCCATTCCGGAAGGGTGGGAACTGTCCTCCTATGAGCTTAGGAGCGGTCAGCTGACGGTGACTTTCAGGGGTAAGGCAGTTGCGGCGATTCGGGAATCTCAGACTCTCGCGGCATTGACAAGAACCTTCTGCCAATTGGAGGAGGTACACCGTGTAAGACTCTGCCCTCCCGGGAACAGAGAACCCCTACTGTTATCGGAGAACGACCTTTTTCTGGAGGATATGGGAATGTTCCCCAGAGAGGAACTGGTGCTGTATTTCCCCGATGAAGAGATGCGATACCTTCGCCGTGAGACCTTTATGGTGGATTCTCTTACAGATGAGGAAAAGCCCGGGTATATTATCAGCCGACTTTTGGAAGGCACCGGTGAGGTTCACAGCTGTATTCCTCAGGGAACGAGGCTGTTGGATATTCAGGTGGAAAACGGTGTTTGTACTGTGGATCTTTCTTCGGAATTTGCCGAAAACATGCCCAAGCCATTCCGTGTTGCCCGTTTGGCGGTGTATAGTATCGTCAATTCCCTGACGGAACTGGAAGGGATCAGCATGGTGGATATCCATGTGGCTCATAGTTCTATGGAACAGTTGGGCTATCTGGATCTGAGCAAGGGTCTACGGAAAGACGATATGCTCTTGGCTTCCGGCAATGGCTACGATGGAAGCATCTACCCCTATGATATGGACAGTGAACTTTTGGTAGAGATCCCGGTTTGGATCCGTGAGGACGGAGAGCAGTCCCTGGAGGAGCAGGTTCTCAGAGCCTTGCTGGAATATGAGGGGGATCATTTTGTCTGTCACAGTATTCCCAAGGGTACTTCTGTACTGTCTGTCCGCATGGCGGAAAATACCTGCGTGGTGGATCTGACAGCGGAATTTACGGAACTGACGCAGAATCGCAAATCCGAGAGATTGGCGGTTTACAGCATTGTTGCCACTCTGTCGGCTCTGCCTCATGTGGATGCGGTAGAGATCCTGGTAGAGGGAAACCGTCCCCAATATCTTACCTACAAGCTCAGAGAGATCCGTACCGCAGAGGCGGATTGGTTCGCAGAAGGGGAACGCTGATTTTTTACGGAACAGCGGAAATTTCGACAAAAGAAGCAAATAAGATCTTGTATAATGAGAGTGCGTTTCGGCGTACTCTCATTTTTTATTCGGAGGAAGGACATGAGGCTGACGAGCTTTGTACAGGACAGGCATCTGACCCTGATGCTACGGGGAGAGATCGATCATCATGGTGCCAAAGAAATCATGGCGGCCATAACGGATAAGGTGGATCGATACCTTCCTTTGCACTGCGTTTTGGATTTTGAAGAAGTGCGATTTATGGATTCCAGTGGGATCGCGGTGGTGCTCCACGCCCTGCGGCGTATGAATGCTTTGGGAGGGAAGCTGGTGCTTCGGAATATCCCACCCCAGCCCTATAAGGTTCTCAGAGCCGCAGGGATCGAAAGATTAACGGTTATAAAGGAGGAATGTACCCAATGAAAGGGGAAAATTATATGCATTTGGAATTCCCCGGGAAATCTGCCAACGAGGCCTTTGCCCGCAGTGCCATAGCGGCATTTGCGGCACAGATGGATCCTACCTTGGAGGAACTGGGAGATATCAAAACCGCAGTATCCGAGGCGGTGACCAATTGCATCGTCCATGCCTATCCCGATTCTCTGGGGCCGGTGATCCTAAAGGCAAAGATCCTGCCCGGTAATGTGCTGGATATTACAGTGAAAGACCGTGGCTGTGGGATCTCCGATGTGGAGCAGGCGAGAAAGCCTATGTTTACAACGGGAGGGCAGGAGCGAAGCGGTATGGGGATCACCATTATGGAGAGCTTTATGACGGAATTCCGTATCCATTCCACAGTGAATAAGGGAACAACGGTACATATGAAGCGGAAACTCCTTCCGAGAGGTGGGACAAAGTGACCCTACAGCAAGAGGACCTGCTGAGTCGAGCGAAGAATGGGGATCGGGAGGCCTGCGAGGAACTGGTGGTGTGCAATAACGGCCTGATCTGGTCTGTAGCACGGAGATATTTCGGACGAGGGGTAGATCCCGATGATCTGTACCAGTTAGGATGTCTGGGCTTTCTGAAAGCGGTAGAGGGCTTCGACATGGAATACGGGACACAGTTTTCTACCTATGCTGTGCCGAAGATCGCCGGGGAGATCCGCCGATTCCTACGGGATGACGGTACTATTAAGGTCAGCCGAAGCCTGAAGGAACGCTCTGCTATGATCAAAATGACCCGACAGAAGCTGACCGCCAAATTGGGACGGGAACCCTACCTCAGTGAGCTCAGTGAAGAAACAGGTCTGGATCCCGAGGAGATCGCCATGGCGGAGACCGCCACCACTGCCGCAGAGTCTATCCAGAAACGGATAGGAGAGGATGGCCCTGCTCTGGAGGATGTGCTGACTACCGGCACTATGGAAGAGGAGATCTTAGATCGTATTTCCATAGAGGATGCCATCGGCCGTCTGTCGGAACGGGAACGAATGGTGATTCGTCTACGATATTTTCGCAGTCTAACACAGGATAAAACCGCCAAACTCATGGGAATATCCCAAGTCCAAGTTTCCCGAATCGAGAAAAAAGCTTTGCAAGCAATGGGAAAATACTTGTCGCAGGAATAAAACGAAAAACCACCTTCCAAAGGTGGTTTTAATGATATATTCCTTGCGGAATATGATATATGGCTAACGCCGTATGATATATTTGCAGAGCAAATATGATATAATATCCGTTCCCGTCATACGCGTAAGCGTATATCATCTGCGTAGCAGATATCATACCCATAGGGTATATCATCCGTTGCCGCAGGGAACGGATATCATTGAGACCCTCTCAGCCGATGGCTGAGAGGGTCTCATGGAGCTACTGGCCGGACTCGAACCGGCGACCTGCTGATTACGAATCAGCTGCTCTACCGACTGAGCCACAGTAGCGATTCGCAAGGGTTATTGTACCTTATTTCTTGCGAATTGTCAAGTTGAAATTTCCGAACTTCGGAGGAAAGGCAAGATTAGCGGGAATTTGCCTTTTTCTTTTTTACGGTTTCGGTGGGCTGTCCCTTACGACTGCCGTAGAGGACGGTGCCGATCAGAACGGAAAGGGGAACTGCCAGAATAACACCTACGGAGCTGGCAACACCTTGTACCACTTCTACGGACAGATAGCCGGTACTCATGAGTTGCTGATAAGAGGGTTCCAGAGAAACCAGATAGATCATGACAATGAGGCTCGAACCTACGAAGGCCAGGATCAGGGTATTGGTCATGGTACCTACCATATCCCGTCCAATGGCCATGCCGGACTTAAAGAGCTCCTTGCGGGTCAGGTTGGGATTGACGGAAATGAGCTCGTTCATGGCGGAGCTGATACTCATGGCGACGTCATTTACGGCACCCAGAGCGGCAATGAGAATACCGCCCACCAGCAGGTCTCCCAACTGCAGGGAACGCTCCACGGACTGTCCCTGCTTAAGCTGCAGGAGAGCTTCGATAGTGGAGTCTACCTCAAAGGTCTTAAAACCGTTGACACGGAGAATGTTGCAGGCAATGTTTCCGAATACCGCCGCAATGACAACACCGGAAATGGTTCCCAGAATGGCACAGACAGTCTTCTTGTTGACACCGTCCAGAATGACGAATTCCACAATGGTAACATAGGCACACATACCCAGGATCGTAGGCAGAGTGGGGGCGCCTCCGATAAGGAGGGGGATAAGGATGGAGAAGGTACAGAGCATGGTCAATCCCAGACCCAGCAGGGACTTGGCACCTACCTTGCCACCTACCAGGATCGTGATCAGCAGGAAGAGTCCCAATATGATCAGCAGGGGATTGGTACGGTCAAAATCCTGAAGAACCAGATCCGTAACCTGACCGTTTTCGTAAACCACAGCCAGAGTCACACTGTCACCGACTTCCACAACGGTGCCGTAGAGATAACTGAGATTGTTGACGACATCGGTAAACTCCAGACCGGCGTAGTCACCGGTGGTCAGCTTAACGGAAAGATACTGCTTGCCTACGGGAATGTCCTCAAAATTCTGCATGTGCTCAAATTCGTTCCGTACGATACCGGTGACATCTGCCTTTTCGTAGGCAATGCCGGCCTGTACCGTAGACTGGGGAATGGAGGGCGTTGCTTCGGCGGCGTTATAGGCGAAGAAGAAAACAACGGCGGCAAGACTCAGGATCAGCACAGAGAGACTCCGAGTCAGGGTGAGACCTTTCCGGAGCAGGGAGGAACAGGGAAGGCTTTCTTGACGATGGTCGGGCAGGAACCCGAAAATACCGGCAAGCACCAAAAAGATACCGCCTATGAGGGCAAGGCTCAGGGAAACGATGGCCGGAGCAGAAGGGGCTCCCCTTGAATGAAGGATCAGGAGGATACCTGCACCTATGGCGGTCAGACAGCCTAAGATCAGTAATAGGATAGAAAAGGATTTACGGTGGTTTTTCATGGTATTTTACCTCAAAAGTGTATTTCTCATATTATAATATAGTACCATCTGTCTGTCAAGGAAAAGGAAAATAAGAAATTGGTGCAAAATTACCAAAAATACAAAACCCTTTATTTGCAAGGGAATTCGAGAACAAAATGCTTTGTAACAAGCTATGGAGGAAAGGAAATTTCACAGGTTTTGTTATTCTTAACAAAAAAACAAAAAACGGAAGTAAGGGAACTTTTTGTGGTGGAAATTTCCTTGATTTTGTGGTATGATGCAAGTACTACTATAGGTAGGTCTGCGTCTACGCGGATTACCTGTAAAAAATTTAGGAGGAAACAAACATGAGAAACCAACTCAAAAGAGCACTCAGCTTGCTTTTGGCAGTGATCATGGTTCTCGGCCTTCTGCCCGTAGTGGCATTTGCAGCCGAAGAAACCTATGTTGCAACTGCTGCGAGCGGCATCCCCGCAGGCAAAGATGTTGCGATCTACAGCCCCAGTGACAAGTTCGTTTGGGGTTCCGAGGTCAGCGATAGCATCGGCGCTAAGGGTGCGACTCTGGAAGGGGACAAGCTGACCGTCAGTGAGGGTACCGGTGTCTACCGTTTCGTTAAGAACGCAGACGGCACCTACTACATCACCAAGGCCGGTAAGTACCTGACCGCAACCAGCACCAGCGCTATCAACATGAAGGACGCTGCTTCCGCAGAGGCTAAGTGGCGCATCGAGGCTACCGAGGGTGGCTATCACATCATCAATGCAACCGTTAAGTACAACAGCAGAGATCTGTACATGGAGTACTACAGCAATGCATTCAAGTTCTACAGCTATAAGGATAGCACTGCAGCGATCTATGTCATGTCCTTCTATGAGCTGCCCGCAGAGGCAGACGCAGACGGCGACGGCAGAGTCGGCGGTCCTATCGGCCAGGCAGGTCCCCTGCCCGAGGCAGGAACCAAGGTCGTTATTTACAACGACTACGCAGGCGGCGTTGTGGGCCTCCCCACCGATAACGGTGCTCTGGATTGCGTTGCTTCTACCCTGAACGGTACCGAGATCGAAGTCGGCAACGGCGGTATGATTTTTGATGTTTCCATCAATGCTGATGGTTACTATGTATTCTCCAGCACCTTCTCCGGCGTTACCACTTACATGTGCACCAGCGAGACCGGCAACGACCTGTTCATGTCCGAGACCGAGAACGAGTGCACCCAGTGGGAAATCGTTGAGGGTCAGGCAGGTTGGAGACTGAAGAACAAGACTGCTAAGTACAACGGCAAGAACGACCAGTTCCTGGAGTTCTTCGCAGAGGCTTTCAAGACCTACTCCTACTTCTCCTCCACTCCCGAGTACTATGCATTCAACTTCTACACCGTAGAGGATGCAGATAACAGAGGCTATGTTCTGAACCCCACCATGTCCATCATTGCGCAGAATGCTTTTAAGGGCATCGACTATGAGTTCAAGATGGAACTGGACGAGCTCAGCGAGGTTATGGGCGTTGAGATGACCGCTTCCGTAGACGGCGGCACTCCCTTCACCGTAGCAGATACCGCTATCGACGGCTACAAGTACACCTACGCTATCGACGGCTCCAAGCTCAACGGCTCCAAGCTGACCCTGAAGGGTACTGCTACCAACGAGTACGACATGACCTACTCCGCAGAGGTTACCGTTGACATCAGTGATGAGCCCGTCATCCTGTCCGTAACCCCCGCTTCCAACGTTTCCACCGACGAGGACAAGCGTCCCGAGATCACTATTGAAATCGCTAACTGTGGCACCAACCCCACTGTAGTAATGACTATTGACGGAACCAAGGTATCTCCCAAGGTTACCGCTGACAAGATCACCTACAAGCCCACTGCCGACCTGATCGACGGCCGTCATGTAGTTGCTGTCTCCATCACCCGTGCTGATGGCAAGACTGCAGAGATGACCTGGTCCTTCAATGTTGGCGAAGGCGGCCTGAACCTGTACTACGG
>JAZOXB010000294.1:0-2708 GCA_045659585.1 Faecousia sp.
GTTCGACGGCGCTGTCAACGTTAAGGACTATGTCATGGAAGACTACATGGTTCTGGCCAACTACGCTAAGTCCTTCCCCGAGGCTACCATTAAGGCTGACAACAGCGTTCTGGGTGCTAACTATGGCGATATCAACGGCGAGGGCCGTATCGTCATCGTAGAAGAGCAGCCTGAGATCGTTCTTCCCTTCGAGGATGTTGTAGAGTCCGCATGGTACTACGAAGGCGTTAAGGCTATGTACGAGCTGGGCCTCATGAACGGCGTCAGCGAGACCGAGTTCAACCCCATGGGTGAAGTCACTCGTGCTATGATGGTTACCGTTCTGTGGCGTGCAGCCGGCTGCCCCGAGTCTCAGATCGCTACTACCTTCACCGATGTTCCTGCAGAGGCATGGTATGCTGAAGCAGTTGCATGGGCACAGGCAGAGGGCATCGTTCTCGGCGTAACCGAGGAACTCTTTGCTCCCAACAAGGCTGTTACCCGTGAGCAGATCGCTACTATCCTGTGGCGTGCATGTGGCGAAGAAGAGGTTGAAATCGAGCTCACCTTCACCGATGCAGATACCATCAGCCCCTGGGCACAGGCTGCTATGAACTGGGCAGTTGCTAACGGCATCTTCGAGGGCGACAGCAAGGGCAACCTGAATCCCATCGCTACCGCAACTCGTGCACAGCTGGCTACCATCCTGACCCGTTTCATGGGCATTTGATTGACAAGCCTGCTGAAATAGCATAAATCCCCTTGGGGGCAGCTTCGGCTGCCCCCTTTTTTTACAATACTGTTCTTTTCGAGAAACCTTTTATTAGAAAAAAGTATAAAAATCAGGAAATGCTAAGAATCCCCTTGTGTATCTGAGGAAAATCTGCTATACTATCCCTGGATCAAAACATAGGAGGGCATGGTATGAAGATCGGTTTTGACTCTCAAAAGTACATTCAGCTCCAATCCCAGCACATTCGGGAGCGGATCAGCCGTTTCGGTGGTAAGCTGTATTTGGAATTTGGCGGAAAACTCTTTGATGACAACCACGCCGCCAGAGTTTTACCCGGCTTTGCTCCGGATAATAAGCTACAGATGCTTCTGGAGCTTCGAGATCAGGCGGAGATCGTCATTGCTATCAATGCCTCGGACATTGAAGGCAGTAAACGTCGAGGAGACTTAGGCATTACCTATGATACGGATGTCGCCCGTCTGATCGATGTGTTCCGTTCCTATGGACTCCTGGTCAATAATATTGCCATGACCCAGTTTGCGGATCAGCCCTCTGCGGTGGTTTTTGAGTCCCGAATGAAAGAACACGGACTCAATGTCTACCGTCTGTATAACATCCCCAACTATCCCGAAGACATCGATTTGATCGTCAGTGACGGTGGCTTCGGCAAAAATGACTATATCGAGACTACCAAGCCTCTTGTCGTGGTCACTGCTCCAGGCCCCGGTAGCGGAAAGATGGCAACCTGTCTGTCCCAGCTTTTCCATGAGCATAAACGGGGAGTACAAGCGGGATATGCCAAGTTTGAAACCTTCCCTGTATGGAACCTGCCTCTCAAGCACCCCATTAACCTTGCCTATGAGGCGGCGACTGCGGATCTGGACGATGTGAATATGATCGACCCTTTCCATCTGGAAGCCTATGGTCAGACCACTACCAACTATAATCGCGATGTAGAGATCTTCCCGGTTCTAAGAACGATTTTTGAGGGGATCTATGGAGAATGTCCCTATAAGAGCCCCACGGATATGGGTGTCAACATGCTGGCTTATGCCATCAGTGATGACGAGGTTTGCAGTGAAGCCGCAAAGCAGGAGATCATTCGCCGGTTCTTCCAAGCCGCTTGTCAGGAAAAACAGCATACGGGAAAACGGGGAGAACGCCACCGCATCGAGAGATTGATGCATGCCCTACGGATCGAGCCGGAGAACCGCAAGACCGTCCCGGAGGCACTGGCTGTTGCCAACCGAACTCGGAAGCCTGCGGTTGCTATGGAGCTTCCCGATGGTCGTATCGTGACAGGGCGTACAACAGTCCTTATGGGGCCTGCTTCTGCCGCTCTTCTCAACGCCCTTAAGACCCTTGCAAAGATCGATGACGAGATCGAATTGATCTCTCCCAATGTTATTGTCCCTATCCAGACTCTGAAAGTAGATTATATGCAGAGTCAGAATCCTCGTCTCCATACGGACGAGGTGCTGATCGCCTTGGCCATCTGTGCCGCAACGGACATCAATGCCCGTCGTGCTATGGCACAGCTGGAAAAGCTGAACGGAAGTCAGCTCCACTCCACAGTGCTCCTGTCCTCCGTAGATGAAAGTGTCCTGCGCAAGCTGGGCATCCACCTGACCTGCGAAGCCACCTACGAAAATAACAATCTTTACCACAAGTAAGTCATAAAAAAGCCTCTGCCGTGTTTGGCAGAGGCTTTTTTGTGTTAATATATGATCTTCAAATTCCCGTTTATCGCTCTGTGAGAGCGAGTGAAGTGCCTTTGGCGTAGATGTGTGCACCAAGGGGCACGAATTAAAAATATGGGCTTCGCCTATTGGAATTTCATATTCAAATTCCTGTATATTGTCAAAAAAGCATGGGCGTAAGCCCATCTTTCCAATCTTTGCCCTTTAGGGCACACATTCACGACCTACTTTAGTAGGTCACTTCACACCGTAGGTGCTTCACAACCCATTATGGGTTGCTTAACGCCCACCGCAGG
>JAZOXB010000295.1:0-4792 GCA_045659585.1 Faecousia sp.
CCGACGAGGTTCGTCATTTTGACGAGGCGTATTATTTCGGCAAAAACTTTGTCTCCGACGGAGAATATATGACGGTGACGATCGATCTCTACGATCAGGCTGAGGTCAACGCAAACGCTTCGGCATCGGGTGGCCCGACCAAACGCTTCTGCGATATGGGCCAAATCAGCAGCATCCGTCTGTGCTTCTATTATTTCCTCGTCAACAACACGAGCAAGAACGGCAGCATCACCATCGACCATATCTATATCGGCCCGAAGGCGCATCTGCCTGCACAAGAGGACAGCAGTCTCTTCTTTGACTTCACAAACACCGAGGCCGATCAGCTCCGTTACACCCGGGAAAGCTACAAGGGATACAACTTCGATCTTGCACCCAAGGCTCCCTGGGTATCCCGCGAAACCTCCACTACGACCTCTGCTATGACCAATTTCACTATCGACAACAGTCAGGGCGTTGCAAAGATCCCTGTAGCGGAGGGCATTGCATATGAAGTCACCAACGGTCTCTACGGCCCCTGGTTCCTGACTGCGGCTATCCACGGAACTCATCCCAACAATACTATGCCCTCTACTATGGCACTTGCCTATGATGGAGAAAAGGCAGAGTATGTGCAAATGCGGTTTAAGGTGGAGGGCTGTGCTACCATTCCCGGTCGCAATCCGGAGGCAATCGTGATCTTTGATCGTACAGTTGACGGTGTCACAGGTCGCGGTGCCTACGACATTATGACAGAGTATGAACTGAAGAACGGAGAATGGCTCACTCTGACCATTCCTGTTACCGCAGAATTTAAGACTGCCGACTTTATTAATACTTTCGGTGTTCGTTTCCGTAGTATCAAGGCGCAGTCCAAGGGCTCCGGACAGGTAGTGTTGGATTACCTGTATGCAGGTGCTCGGGAAGAACTGCCCACGCAGATTGCGCTTGTGCAATTCACCGCAGAGGATGGAACCCTTCTCCAAAAGCTCTATCATCCCATTGGGACGGAGGCTGTTTATTCCGGCACCCTTCCTACCAAGGAAGCTGACGAAAATGGGGAATGGACCTTTGTAGGTTGGATGGACGAAGCAGGGAACCTTGTGGATCTGAAGAACTTGACAAAGGATGTTGTTTTGAAGCCTTGCTTCCGACAGGGGCCGATATTGAAGGAGGATATACAGATCGGTCACTCCTTGAATCTGGCAAGTGATATCTCTGTGATCTTTGCAGTGGAAAAGACTGTGCTGGATGGCTTTGATATGGATACGGTCTATTTGCAGGTAGAGAAGGATCTGTATGAGAAGAATGAAAAGATTGGCACGAAAAACATTCGACTTCTTCCTGTGGATCAAGGGAAGTATTACTATTTTACTCTGAGTGGCTTGACCGCTGTTCATATGAATGACAGCGTCCGCTCCGTTCTTTACGGCACCAAGAACGGCTTGACCTACTATTCCGCAACAGATGAATACAGCATTGCGGAGTATGCCTACAGCCAGCTGGAAAAGGCAAACGCCACCCAAAAGCTGAAGGATCTGTGCGGGGAACTTCTCCGCTACGGTGCAACGGCACAGACCTTTAAGGGATACCGCACGGATGCCTTGGCGGACAGTGCCATGACAGAGGCGCAGAAGGCTCGACTGACAGATTTGGACACGGTATCCTTTACACCTACCAATGTGGTTCTTGAGGACATGGAGACGCCTGCTGTAATATGGCTGGGCAAGTCTCTGGATCTGAATTCCAAGGTTACGCTGAAATTTATCGTGGAGACGGATCCCGTATCGGCTCCCGGGGAGGATCTGTCTATGAAGCTCACCTATACAAACCGTCTGGGTGTGTTGCGGGAGGTCACTGTTACGGATGTAGCTCCTTACGGTACCGGGGAGGGCTGGTATGCGTTCTCCTTTGACGGACTTCTTGCGGCGGAGCTTCGCAGTGTCGTAACGGCACAGGTCTACTGCGGAGACCGGCCGGTTTCTGCAACTCTGCAATACAGCGCCGAGACCTACGGTCACAATAAGACCGGCCTGTTGGGAACTCTGTGCAAAGCTCTCTTTGCCTATTCCGACAGTGCCAAGGCATTTTTCTCTTAATACATAAAACAAGAGGCAATGTGCAAAGCACATTGCCTCTTCAGCGTGTCAAAAAAGTGGCAATCGCCAAAATGCAAGTTTTGGCAATTGAGTTTGATTTGCAAATATAATCATAGCTACCCTAAGGCAAAAGCCTCTGAAATTGCCTGTAAACCCTTGCGTTGCAAGGCATTTTGACTTACTTCGCAAAACGAGCTCTACCGTACCATCGTACGCCGACGACCTCGTTTTGCTCGTCTTGCCCCTCTTTTGAACGCTGACAGTCTGTCAAAAAACAGGTTTTTGACAGTCTGAACCGATCGACCCCATCGAGGTCGATCGGTTTTTCTTTTATGCCGGGATCATTCTGCATCCCTGATGTCGTGGAGGATAACCAGGTTATCCATTCTCATGGCGTAAACCTCCATGGGGATCTCCTGATCATTGTCGGTTACGGTGCTGAGCTCCGGCAGGACTTTGCCTTCGGGAGCAAAATCGGGTTGGATCCAAACGCCTTCGGTGGCGATATTACCGTTGTTGTAGACCAAATCGAAGGAAATATTGCTTTCGAGGGTCAGCTCCGTTCCGTTCAGAGTGTACATTTCCCATTTGCCGCTTTCTTCGTTGAGAGATTCGTTTTCATAGCCTTTGATGTCGGCATAATTGCTTCTGACATAGAAGAAGGTAGTGCCGTCGGAGGTGGCAACGCCTACAGAACCATCGGGACCGCCGGCAAGGTTATAGTATACGGTGTGGTTTTCCAGCAGAGCTACGGCGGTAGCATCCGCGCCCTTAGAGGTCAGGGTATAGAGGGAGCAGGCGTAAATATTCTTTCCGTCCTCAGTGGCGGGGTACATGAGGAGCAGTTCTTCGATACCGTTGGAATCCAGGTCGTAAAAGGAATGATAGACGGTGTTGAACTCCATGGAGGAAACTGCTTCTTCCGCAGAAGCGATCAGAATTCCATAAGAAAAGGGAATGATAGTAAGCTCGATATTGGTACTCTCTTCTACAGTGGTGTCCTCGGTGGGAAGGGTATCGGCTTCGGTGGCTTCTTCCGTAGTTTCCGTAGTTTCCGTAGTTTCCGTAGCTTCTGTGGCTTCCGTGGTTTCGGTGGTGCTATTGCCACAAGCGGTCAGAGACAGGAGCAGTGCGAGGCAGAGCAGTACAGACATGAGCTTTTTCATTGGGAGATCCTCCTTGAAATTCATACTTTCGTTTTAGCCCTTTCAAGGGGCTTATGCTTGATAGACGACCATAGGCAAAACAGGTTCCCTGTATTCGAGGAAAATTTTTTCACAGAGGGAAGAAGCATTTTTCTCCCAAAGGGTCGTAGCTCGTTGACATTCGTCGGAAAAACTGATATAATGTAAGCTCCAAAGATAGAAAATAATGGGAGAAAGGGGTGTTTTTGTGAACTGCGGAAATTGCGGATGTGCAAATGAATATAATGCAAAGGTTTGCGTCCAGTGTAAAGCGACCCTTGCTTTGACGGATCACTACAGAGCCAAGGGCTTTGTGGAACAGGAGAAAAGGGCAGTAAAGCCCCGGGTAGAGATCAATGATCGAGATATGGGAACTGCCGATATGGGGCGTAACAGCTATGGCTCCCATGGGAGAACCCATTCCTCTGCCACCGTGAATCGGAGCAGAGCCTCTTCTTCCGGAAACACCTCGCCCTCTACACAGAGAAAGGCTTCTGCCTCTCGGATGGAAAGTGGGTCTCGCAGAACGGAGACCGCTACCGGGAGAAAGGCAACGGAAACCGGAAATCGCGGAACCAAGGTCTCCAATACCACGCGGGGAGGTACCGCAGGGGGAAAGGGAACTGCCCCTTCTCGTAGTGGGGAAAAGAAGAGTAACGCTTCCGAGAACCCCAAGAGCAGAGCTTCTGCTCGGGAAAAGACCCCTGCACAGCCTCAGAGAAAGACAAAGAAGATCCCGGCGTCCCAGGCATACAATCACACCACCAAGTCCCTGAGTCTTGCGGAAAAGGCTGTAAAGCAAAAGAATAAGAAGGAACAGAAAAAGAAGAAAAAGAAGATCTGGCCTTGGGTCCTTACTTTCGTCATTCTGGCAGTGGGTGCAGGGATCTTTATGGGAACCATGCAGTTTGCCAAGGAAGAGGATTCCTTTATTCAGACCGCCGCGGCCTTTGCCGAGGCCTTGGTCATGGATGATGAGGCGGCTCTGGGGGACTATATCCACCCCAAGATGTACAACAGTCTCTATCCCTTGAATTACGAAAATGTAGAGCGTTGCGAAACAAAGATCGTAGACTATAGCCAAGAAGAGACCGAAGCCCTGGCGGCGGAGTTACAGACCCAATACGGTATGACGGATCCCATCGGGGCCTTGTATCGGGTTCGGGTAGGCTGTACGGTTTACGGCGAGGATACCTATGCCTGTGCAATGGATGTGCTGGTAGGTCGGATCGGTACTGCCATGTATGTTCTGAAGGCGGAGAATATCTCCGATTAAGGGAAATTTTAGGGCAATCAAAAATTTTTTTATTTTTTAAAAAATTTTAAAAAAAGCTCTTGACAAATTGACATTCTCGGTGTATAATCATCATGCTGTTTCGACAGGGACAGTCCAATGGCGGCATAGCTCAGTTGGTAGAGCATTCGGTTCATACCCGGAGTGTCATCTGTTCGAGTCAGATTGCCGCTACCAGGCCCGTTGGTCAAGAGGTTAAGACACCGCCCTTTCACGGCGGTAACATGGGTTCGAGT
>JAZOXB010000296.1:0-20832 GCA_045659585.1 Faecousia sp.
GGAATTGTCCGGATCTCGTCCCAGCCAATAGGTGTATGGGTTAGAACCGGCAATATTCACCCTGTATATGGTTCCGGATACCATTGGATCCACAAATTGATAACCATCCCCTCCGGGATTGTAATGGATAAAATAGGGATAACCGGAAGTGCCGGTTGTCAGCATTGCTCTGGCGTTTCCGGGATACAAATACTTGTTATTATATCGCCAGACTCCGTTTTCCCAGAGGAAGGTATATCCTTGATGATTGCCTTCGAGATTGGAACCTTTTGGCTTTGGGGCATAATAATTCTTATAGTCGTCTTTTGTGTTCGCCCGTTCGTTAGATACTCGTTCTGCCCAATCGGCATGCTGAGTGATTTTTCCGGACCATTTTTTTAGAGTCACTGCGTAAGTCAGATTACTTACTCCGCTGACATAGCTGTTAGAAATTGTTATTTCTTTCGTGGGGAAGCAGAGCATCTCCGTTGTAGTGCCATCTTTATCCTTATGTAAGTTACCGTTTGTTTTGGGATTACTACTGATATCCATGGTATAGTATTTTGAACCGGATTTTACAAGTATAAACCATGTACCCTCAAGGCTGTTTGCGACAGTTCTTGATGTCAGAGGATGAAGCTTAGATTGGGGGATGGGAAGACTACCGATCCTTGAAATTAAATCACTTGCGGTTGGACCACGAGTTTCCGGCATCTCTTCCGGCAGAGATGTTATGTCACTGTCTTCGGAAGAGGCTGTTTCTGCAGCAATCATGGGAACCATTCCGATCAACATACACAGCATTAGCAGCACAGCCATTACCCTACGAAAAAGGGTTGTTTGCATATTTCGTTCTCTCCTTTTTTAATCATTTATAACATTGCATTTATCTCATAAAACCACAATAGGAACAGCCGGACAGCTGTTCCTATTACGTATCAATTTACTGTTTCCGGGGCAGGTAATAGTCATCTGCCTGACGGAAGTAGGGGCATCTGCCCTTATTGTGGGTCATGATCCGATACCATTCATCCTCGTCTAAGTCTTGGGAGCAATAGTACTCGTCATTTTCCTCGTCGTAATTGTAGCACCAGCATTCTTCGCAGTTCATGGTACTACCTCAGCGGAAGGGGTTGCCCTTGTCGTCATATACTTCAATACGGCGGCAGGTGGCGTGATCCGGCTTCAAATCAGGAAGCTGATTTTCAATGGCCTGTACCAGAAGCATGGGATTTAATGGAGGATTCTGAGCGCTGACCATACAGTCGATCAGGATACGATCCTCTTTCTTGGTCATGGCGGCACTGTAGAGCAGGGGCTTTAAGTCCGTTTCTTCGGGGCCACGCTTGGTACGCTTGGTAACAAGGATCCGGGGTGCGGCGAAGAGGTCTGCGATCTTTTCGCATGCATCTTCGGCAACACCATTATCATAATACAGGGTAACTTCTGCCTGCATACGGGACAGGAACTTGGTCTTGACCGCACTTTCGTATACCTTTAGTACCTTGATACCCTCCGGCATGACAGCATTGAGCTCTGCGGGGGTAATGGTCAGCTTTTCGTCCAGTTCGTATTCCAGGATCTCGCACAGACTCTCCATACCAACGCTGAGAGGCAGGGGCATAGAAACATAAGCGTGGGGTGTATAACCCTGAGAGTGGTGCAGTAGTACACCGGCTCTGCGGAACACTCTCTGCATCAGGCGCATGGTGTCCAAATGGGACATCCAGATAGCTTTGCCGGTTTTTTGGAATAAAATTCTACCCATCGCACTTGCCTCCCTTCAGCAGACAGTTGGCACCGCAAGCACTGCACTGTGAACGGCAGTCGGGGGTGGTTTCGGAGTTGTAGGCACGGGAACGCTCACGCTTTAAATAAGCCTCTTGTACACCGTCGGAGATCACTGCCCAAGGCAGGAGCTCGTCTTCTTCGTAGCCTCTGACCGTATAATGCTCAAGATCGATCCCGCATTCTTGGAAAGCATCTAACCACATTTGATAGTTAAAATACTCATCCCATGCATCCAGACGGGCGCCCTTTTCCACTACGGTTTCCAGCAGTTTGCCTAACCGGCGATCACCGCGAGCCAGTACCGCTTCCAGACGGCTCACATCCGCGGCATGCCAGTTATATTCAATGCTCTTGGCAGGCATATTTTCTTTCAGCAGACGCTGACGGCGGATGTATTCCTCCGGGGAGATCTGCTTTTCCCACTGGAAGGGAGTAAAGGGCTTGGGTACAAAGAAAGCGGTCGCTACATGGATCCGACAGCCTCGCTTTTTGTTGCTTGCATGGGCTCTCCATGTTTTCAGGATCTTATAGACCAGTTCCGCAATGCCTAAAACATCCTCGTCGGTTTCTGTGGGCAGACCCAGCATGAAGTACAGCTTGACATTGTTCCAGCCGCCTTCAAATGCGATACGGCAGGTCTCTAAGATCTCTTCTTCCGTAACGTTCTTATTAATGGCATCACGCAGACGCTGGGTACCGGCTTCGGGAGCGAAGGTAAGACCACTCTTTCGCACTTGTTGAAGCTTCAACATCAGCTCCCGGGAGAAGTTGTCTGCTCGGAGAGAGGGGAGAGACAGGTTGATCTTACGGGGGGTACAGTAGTCCAGCATATCCTCTGCCAATTTGGGTAATTCCTTATAGTCAGAGGTAGACAGGCTGGATAGAGTGATCTCATGACAGCCGGAGCTTTCCAGAGAGTCAATGGACTGTTTCAGCAGAACCTCCGGGCTACGGGGACGGACGGGACGGTAGGTAAAGCCTGCCTGACAGAAACGACAACCGCGGATACAGCCGCGCATGACTTCCAGATTGGCACGGTCATGAACGATCTCTAAATTGGGAACGATCATATCCGTGGGATAATGGGCATCGTCCAGATTTTGGATAATACGCTTGGTGACCTTTTCGGGAGCGCCCTCTGCGATTTTGATTTCTTTCAGGGTGCCGTCCTCGTTATAAATATGCTCATAAAAGGAGGGGACGTAGATGCCTTCGATCTTAGCGACTTCCTTTAAGAAGGCTTCCTTAGACCAGTCTTCTTTCTTAGCTTTGCGATACAGCTCTAAGATCTCGGGAGTCATTTCTTCACCCTCGCCAATGGAGAAGAAGTCGAAGAACTCTGCCAAAGGCTCAGGGTTATACATACAAGCACCGCCGGCAAAGACGATGCCTTTCAGACCTTCACGATCCTTTGCACGCAGGGGAATGTTTCCCAGCTTCATCATATTGAGCACATTGGTGTAGCTCATTTCATACCCAATGGTAAAGGCGATCATATCAAAGTCCGTCAGGGGGTCTCCGCTTTCCAGACCGTAGAGTGGAAGACCGGCTTTTTTCATAGCCTCTTCCATATCGCCCCAGGGAGCGAAAACTCGTTCGCACCACACACCGGGCATTTGATTCATAATGGAATACAGGATCCGCATACCTAAGTTAGACATGCCGATCTCGTAGGTGTCGGGGAAGCAGAAAGCAACCCGAAGATCTACATCTTTTTTATCTTTGATAATTTCCTTGTACTCTCCTCCTACATATCTGGCAGGTTTCTGTACAGTGGGAAGAATTCGCAGTAATGTTTCGTTCATTTCTCTAACAATGCGGTCAGATACTGACCATACTCCGTCATTTTTAGTTCCTGACCGATGGCGGCAAGCTGTTCATCGGTAATAAAGCCCTTCTCCCATGCGATCTCTTCGGGACAGGCGACATACTGACCCTGTCGGGCTTGAATGGCTTCTACATAGTGGGCGGCACTGAGCATACCGGAGGGTGTACCGGTATCCAACCATGCCATACCGCGACCCATGAGCTCTACATGGAGCTCACCCAGTTTCAGATATTCTTCGTTGAGACCTGTGATCTCCAATTCCCCACGAGCAGAGGGTTTGAGGGTACGAGCCAGTTCAACAGCCTTTCCGTCGTAGAAATACAGACCGGGAACGGCATAACGGGACTTGGGCTCCTTGGGCTTTTCTTCAATGGAAATGACATTGTTGTTTTCATCGAACTCTACAACGCCGAAATCTCTGGGATTCATAACGGGATAGCCGAAAATGGTTGCACCCTCTTCACGGGCAACAGCGGCCTTCAGCAGGGATTCCAGCTGAGCACCATGGAACAGGTTATCACCGAGTACCAGACAGGAACGGTCGCCGTTAATGAAATCAGCGGCAATGAGGAAGGCATCTGCAATGCCTCTGGCTACATGCTGTACACCGTAGCAGATATTGACACCGAACTGGCTGCCGTCACCCAAGGCACGCTTATAGCTTTCCACATCGGGGGGAGCGGTAATGATCATAATGTCTTTGATCCCTGCTCTCAGAAGGACGGACAGGGGATAATATACCATGGGCTTGTCATAAATGGGCAGAAGAGGCTTGGAAATTGCTTTTGTCATGGGGTACAGGCGACTGCCCTTACCACCGGCCAAAATAATACCTTTCATATGTGATTCTCCTTAAAATCGTATTTATGTTATTTCATAGACTCGTCTGAAGTCTTATCGTAAACAGACAGACCGCAATGACGATAAAATTGTCGTTTGCTGTTCAATGCATGGGCATCTGTAGCAGACATGGCATTCAATTCCGCAGTTAGTTTCTTTCTACGGAACAGGACAGCTCTAAAAGCTCTCCAAATCCATGCAAAGGGAAGTAAAAACGGTAGCTTCCGCAGAATGGGGAAATACCCCTTCATGAGCCTATAGGGAGGGAATAGTCTGCTGAAAATATAATTGCCTTCCCGTTCGGCAGATAGGAGACGATCTGTAGCACGCTGTTCCTCATTACCGAACACTCCGCTGTGGAGTATGTAGCTTCCCAGAGCTTCTGTAGTATCTGTGGAAGGAGTTTCCAGAAACCAGTGCTCCCACAGAGCCTTCAGGTTGTTATGGAAGGATGATAATTCCAGTTCTTCCAACAAATCCCGGACTTTCTGAAGATCCAAACCCCAATTGCTATAGCAGATATACAGATCCGTAAGCTGACGGATCCCGATCCCACCGTAAATAAAGTGCTTAATAAAGTGGCATAGGATATAAATGTAGTGCTCTTCGGGAGGTAAGGCCATAACAAAGCTTTCTGCCTCCGCCGGTTTAGACAGTTCTAAAAGTCGGGCGCAAAAATCCCGACTTTTCGAAGAAAAGCCTTCCTCGGTCAAATCCAAATGGATCTCGTAATTCAGAGACAGAGGACTGATATATACATCCGTATCTGCGGCATCCACCTTATGGAAGCGGAAGCCTAAGTCTTCGAGCCCCTTTCGGATTGCGCTTCTTCCGGCAGGCGGGATCAAAAGATCCGCATCAGACATGGTGCGGAGCTCCGGATACGGATATAGCTCCTTAATGATACAGCCCTTAAGGGGCAGTACCGGGAGCTCCCTGTTATTACACAGGTCGTAAATCTTACCCAATTCCTTTTTGCGGATGCTTGCACTTGTAGCGGCACCAAAGGATCTCTTTTTCATCTGAGATAAAAGAGGATCCTGAGGGGAAAGACATTTCTTTAAGCCGGGATACAGCAGACCTGTAACCGCATGCCGTTCCGCAATAGAGAGGATCTCATCATAGTCCGGTTCCTCCAATTGGGGAACAAGACCAGGAAGTACAGAGGCTCTCAGTAGGGAAATGAAATTCTTTTCTTGTAAATTCATGATTACCTTCCTACGGGACTGTGCTACAGGGTAAAGTCCACATCATCATATTGGGAAAAATCCTTTGATTTGCTTTTCAGAGGAACGCGTTTCAGAGGATCGTACTTAAAACGACGACAGCTGTCTTCACAGGAGACCATGCCCTTCTTGGAGCAAATGAAATAGGTTTTGTCAATGGTCTTGGCTGCATGGACACAGTAAGAACAGCTTTTTTCGATGTCTTTACGGAATAGCATAGTGCATCACCTCGGCAATCCATATTTAGTCCATTCTATTATAACCTATTCTTCTCATTATTTCTACCCCAATTTTGCAGAAAAAAGAAAAATCCACAGCATATGATAAGAATAAAGATCCATGGCAGGGGATTCGGAGAGAGGAGTATCTCGGCACATAGCCCGCTTAAGATCCCGTGAAACAATTTTATGCCGAAATATCCCTTGACTTTAAGACCGACCTCTTGCCAGATGTTCATGCTTTGCAAGTGAACACAGAGACCGCCCCAGCCCATAAAGAAGGCCCATAGAATAAAATCCTTGGAAGTTGTATTTAAAATACCGCTACTGAGTTCCAATAATCCCATATATCTTAAGCATGAATTTGGTAGGATCAGCTCCGAAAGCTTCCGAATCACAGAGAACAGGATCACAAGAACACAGATCCGTAGCATTGTATTACAGCTGTCTCCCAGGGCGTCCTGAAAAGCCTGTGGGAAGGTCTGCTTCTCACGAGGAGACAAACGACGGATAGAAGCAAAATGGTTTCTCTTTCCGTAGCATAAGAAAAACAGAAGCATAGAAGAAACCACATGTATCCCGTACAACAGAAGGCCTTTCATGGGATCTCTGAATAAACCGTATCCCAATACCCCAACAAAGAATCCCGGGCCTGAATTATTACAATAAGGGATCAGCGCTTGTGCATCTTCCTTTGTCAATTTTCCTTGCTTATAAAAGGAAACCGTTGTGGCAACACCTGCGGGATAGCCCCCTATAAAGCTGAGAAAATAGCTCATAAGGATAGCAGGCTCCCAACGCCCCCGTCTCCGTGGAATATTCGGTTCCGGCATTCGTCCGCATATGAGCCTCGTAATCATCAAAAAAGGTAACAGAGAGGGGATCAAAGCTGTGCCGCAAAGGTGTATGCCTTCAAGAGCACCCTCTGCGGATTGACCCGGGAAAAGAATCAGTACAAAGGCAGATAAACATAAAATCAATAGCTCCATTTCAATCACCGATAGAATCTATGCGAATGCCCTGCATAGAATGATGATGGTGATGAGAATGAAAGGAAATTTTACCCGTAAAATTGCTACCGGATTAAACATGCCTTCCGAAACACTGAGTCATATCCCATTGGGAACCTTTCGCGGTAGGGAGCAATTGTCTATCGAAAATCACTGTGGCGTTAAGGTCTATACATCCGACCTGATTCGGATCGGAGTGAAAGGCGGTGCTGTAGTGGTACACGGAACACAACTGACGATCACACATATGAGTCGTCACGGGATCACCCTTCGGGGAGTGATCCAAACTATAGAACTGGAGTGATACCATGGATCTGGGAGCATATCTGTTAGGAACAGAAGTATACACCATTCTTGGAGCAGATCCGGAGTCCTGTATGAACAGGCTCAACGAAGAAGGGATCCCAATTCATAATGTAAAAAGAATAGACGACTTTTCCCTTACATTTACAGCCCCTGCGGGACATAGCAGAGAGATCCTTCTTTGCTGTGACAGAACATATTGTCAAGGACAGTGTGTCAAAAAGATCGGGTTGAAACAAGAACTCAAAAAATGTCTTCATCGTCCTTTTTTGATCCTGTCTGTCTTATTGGCGGTTCTTTTAACCTTTCTAATGGACTCTGTTCTGTGGAAAATCCAAATCGAAGGGGAGAGCGAGGATGCAGAAAGAAGGATCCTGTATACCTTAAGGGATCATGGCGTAGATATCTTTCGGAAAACAAGGACAATGGATACCGAAGATCTTCGTTATGCACTGCTTGATGAGGTCTCAGAGCTGTCCTGGGTGGCGGTCAATCTCAGAGGAGGTAAGCTTACGGTTCTTGCTCTGGAATCGGAACCGGAGGAAGACCCGGATATGGTAGCTCCCAGTCATTTGATCGCCCTGCGAGACGGAGTCATTACGGAGTCTGTGGTATTGGAAGGTATGCCTCTTGTAAAGGTGGGCGACAGCGTAGCGCAGGGGCAGATCCTGGTCTCCGGCTTTGAGGATTACGGAATTTATATGAAAGGGGTCTGTGCCCAAGGGGAGATCCACGGCCAAACATGGTACCGTGGAACGGTCGTAACCCCCTCTGTAAAAGGGATAAAAGAGTACACCGGCCGTACATGGCAAGAAATCTATATAATATTTGGAAGAAAATCAATAAATTTATCAGGAAGTAGTAGCAATTTGGGGGTCACTTGTGATAAAATAGTAAGTACGAAACAATTGAGTCCTTCCGATTACCCACTTCCACTCTATTTGCAGCGGGTCATTTATCGGGAATATCGGATTCGAGAAGCTCCCATGCCTCGGGAAGAAGCCCAAGAGCTACTGTGTCGTTCTTGGGAATCCTGCCTCCTTTCCTCTATGGTGGCAGGTCGAATCGAGTCCACGGATCAAGTTTGTTTTGAAGAGGGAGGCCTATATATCCTGCAAGGGGAGAGTATCTGCCATGAACTGCTGTCTCGCCCTATGGCCATGGAGCCTCCGCAGAAAGGAGCGGATCCCATTGGAACGGATCATTAACGCAGAAAGAATCGAACAGATCATCAATGTCTTCGGATCCTTTGATGAGAATATAAAACGCATTGAACAGACCTTCGGAGTCAAGATCACCAACCGCGGCACAGAGCTGAAAATCGCAGGAGATGAAGAATCCGCCGATAAGGGTGCCAGAGCCATTGAGGGTCTTTTGACCCTTGCGGCAAAAGGAGAGACCATCGATGAGCAGAAGGTACGATACCTGATTGATCTTGTGCAGAGCGGGAACGACGATAAGATCGGACAGATGGCAAAGGATGTTGTCTGCATCACCGCAAAGGGTAAGCCCATTAAGGCAAAGACCCTGGGACAGCAGAAATACATGAAAGCCATTCAAAAGAACACTATTACTTTAGGAGTGGGACCTGCAGGTACCGGCAAAACCTACCTTGCAGTTGCCGCCGCAGTTGCCGCTTTCCGTGCAAAGGAAGTTAACCGCATCATCCTCACCCGTCCCGCTGTAGAAGCAGGAGAGCGGTTGGGCTTCCTTCCCGGTGACCTGCAGAACAAGGTTGATCCTTATCTGAGACCTTTGTACGATGCTCTCTATGACATGTTGGGAGCAGAGACCTACCAGAAATATCTGGAACGGGGAAATATTGAGGTCGCACCTCTTGCTTATATGCGAGGCAGAACACTGGATGACAGCTTTATCATTTTGGACGAGGCGCAGAATACCACACGGGAGCAGATGAAAATGTTCCTGACCCGTCTGGGCTTCGGTTCTAAGATCGTCATTACCGGTGATGTGACCCAGATCGACCTTCCTGCAGATAAGACCAGCGGTTTAAAGGACGCAGTACGGATCCTGGAAAACATTCCCGATATCGCTATCTGCCGTCTCACAGCATCGGATGTTGTCCGTCATGCACTGGTACAACAGATCATTGCCGCTTATGAGTCCGGGGAAAAGAAACTCCCCACACAAAAGACCATTTACAGAAAGAAGGATAACAAATGAAGATTATCATTCGTTATGCCAACAAAAAGGATAAAAATCCCGCTTTGACCATTCTTCTGCACCGCTGTATCAAGGGTGCACTGGAGGCAGAGGGAGTTAATGTCCCTTGTGAGATCAATGTTCTCATTACCGACGATCAGGGGATCCGAGTGATCAACAATGCTACCCGTGGGATCGATAAGGAAACGGATGTGCTGTCTTTCCCCATGTTCCAATTTGAACCGGGAAATTTCCCCAAGGATGTATCTGCATACGTGGATCCTCAGACAGGACTGCTTCCCTTGGGAGATATGTGCATTTCTCTGGAACGGGCAAAGGATCAGGCCAAGCGCTTCTGCAATACCCTTAAGCGTGAGGTAGGATACCTGACCATTCATTCCATTCTCCACCTTTTGGGTTATGATCATCTGGACGAGGGCCTTCAGAAAAAGCAAATGCGTACTCGTGAAGAGATCATTGCCTCCTCTCTGGGGTTGATGCGATGATTGAATTTAAAAGAGCCGGATTTGAGGATCTTGAGACCCTTGCCCTAACGCGTCAAAAGGTTTGGGCAACCACTTATCGTGGGATCTATCCCGATCATGCCATTGATGACTTTGATCTCCACTGGCATATGGCAAGGGATCGCCGTCGTATGATGGATAAGAATCAAGAATTTTGGCTTGTTATGGATGGGGAGAATTGTGTAGGTTATTTCTATTACGGTACTCCTCATGTAGCCCTTAAGGATCATACCTTCTGTCTCAATGCCTTGTATTTTCTACCGGAATATCGTGGAATGGGACTGGGAACACGGGTCTTTGAAATGATCCGCCAAATCTGCAAAGATCGTGGGATCCCAAAATTCTTTAACGGCTGTAACACACATAATCTTCCCGCACAAGGCTTTTATCGCAAAATGGGTGGCGTAGTTGAGGTTATCAATGACGGCCACGAAAACCATGCGGAGGATCAAATGTACTTTGAATATGACTTAACAAAAGAGGAGAACTCCAATGAAGAATAAAACTGCTATGATCACCATTGCAGGACGACCCAATGTAGGTAAGTCCACCTTGATGAATCGTCTCATTGGCGAAAAGATCGCCATTGTTTCCAATAAGCCCCAGACCACCCGCAACCGTATTTGCGGCGTGTGTACCAAGGGTGATACTCAGCTTGTATTCATTGATACCCCCGGCTTCCACAAGCCCCGTACCAAGTTGGGTGATTACATGGTCAATGTAGTCCGTGAAAGTGTTGCGGATGTTGACCTGATCCTACTGATCGTTGAGCCCATTGCAAATGTAGGCCCTCAGGAAGAAGCACTCATTGCACAGATCAAGTCTTCCGGTGCTCCCGCTATTCTGGTTATCAACAAGATCGATACCGTAGAGGATAAGGAACTGCTCCTTTCCGTCATCGGTGCCTATACCGAAAAGCACCAATTCGAAGCTGTTCTGCCTATTTCCGCCCGTTATAAGGACGGAGTGGATGCACTCATGAAGGAATGTGCCAAATTCGCACAAGAAAGCCCCTTCTTCTTCCCGGAGGACATGACCTCCGATCAGCCGGAGCGTCAGGTCATGGCGGAAATCATTCGCGAAAAGCTCCTGTGGAATCTGGATCGGGAGATCCCTCACGGCACCGCTGTTGAAATTACTCGTTTTACGGAACGGGACAACGGTATTATCGATATGGATGCTACTATTTATTGCGAAAAGCAGAGCCATAAGGGCATCATCATCGGTAAGCAGGGTGCTATGCTCAAGAAGATCAGCACCGATGCTCGTAAGGATTGCGAACGCTTTATGGGCACCAAGGTATTCCTGACCACTTGGGTCAAGGTCAAGGAAAACTGGCGTGACAGCGATTTTCTGATCCGTAACTTCGGCTACGACGGCAATAACTAATTCTTACCAAGCATAGCTTTTCCATTCCCTCATATCCTATGGACAAGGAGGGGATCGTATGGAAGGAAAAGCATTTTGGGAACTATTCTTAGATACCGGCTCACCGGAAGCATTTTTGCTGTACCGTCGTTGTTGTCGGGAGAAAGGAAATCCACATGAAGAAAAAATGGATCGTGCTTCTATATATCCCGGTGATCCTGGCTGCAATTGGCCTACTGGTTTATAATTATTTTACCAAGGGCACTCTGACATCGGCCCAGATCATTCGCGCCCTGATCATCGTTATAGGTGCTGTTTTAGGTATGGCTAAGGTGCTGTCCGGTGGTAAGACTACTGTTCCCGGCACACAGAAAGCACTGTACAGCAAGGCTTACAGCGGCCAAATCGGCACGGCATTTGCATCTCTGCCCAAGGAAGAAAAGTTGTTTTATCGTGCATTGGACGACCTGAACAAGCAGAAATACTCCTCTGCAATCAAAAAACTTTCTTCCTTAGAGGAATCCTGCCGTGGAACTGCAGAACAGAGAGCCATCACATTCTTCTTGGGCAGAAATTACCAAAGAGCAGGGGATATCCATAAAGCCGTTTCCTATTATGAACGCTGTATTCAAATGGGCGGTCATGCTTCTGCGGCGGCTAATTTGGCAGATTGCTATTCTGCTCTTGGTAATTTAGACAAGGAATGGGAAAATCTTCTTCTTTCCGTGAAGATGGATCCTACATATGTCAATGGATTTAACAACATCGGTCATTTTTTGATCCGCATGGGAGAATACGAAGAAGCCATTCCTCCCTTGCAGGAGGCTCACAGACTAAACGGGAAATTGACCCAGGCTTTGTCCGGACTGGCTGTTTGCTATGCAATGACGGATCAAAAGGAATTATACGAAAAGACGCTCCATATGATGGTAGCCCTGGGAGAAAAGGGTAATTATGTCAAGGATTTTATCCGTTCTCTGGAACCACCCTTTGAGGTTTGAAACATCTTATGTCTCATTTTAAGAAAACCAAAGGTATTATCCTTCGTGAGGTGGATTATCAGGATCGGGATAAGCTCCTGACGATTCTGACAGAGGATTTTGGAAAATTGACCGTTAAAGCTCGAGGTGTCAAGGGAGCCCGAAATACCATGAAGGCCGCCTGTCAGCTCATGGCCTACTCCGAACTGACTCTGATGGAGCAGAAGGATCGTTATATCCTGACAGAAGGCTCCACCATCGAATTATTTTCCGAATTACAAACGGATATAGAGATACTGAGTCTATCTTCTTATTTTTTGCAGGTAGTGGATTATGTAGCACAAGAAGAGGATCCTTGTCCCGAGATCCTTTCCTTGCTCCTCAATACCCTGTATGGGTTGGGAAAATTAAAATTATCACAGTCTCTCATTAAAACTGTGTTCGAGTTCCGTTTGGCCTGTTTATTGGGCTTCCTTCCCGAACTGAAACACTGTTGCAGATGCGGCAGGGGAGCACCTCGATATTTCTCTCTGAATCACGGAGGTCTACTCTGTGGGGAATGCGGTACCATCCCTCAGGAGGGGCAGATCCGATTGCCTATGGCTCCGGGAACCTTGGCGGCTATGGAGTATATAGCCTATGCTCCCGGGGATAGGATCTTTTCCTTCCGATTGGCACCCAATTGTCTCAGAGAATTGAGTGGTATTACCGAAGCCTATTTATGTTCTCGCCTGGAACGGAGCTTTTATACATTGGATTTTTATAAATCATTACAAATCGAGGCGATACCATGACTGAATTATACGAAAAATCTTTAAAAAAGTTAGAACTGGATCTGGTTCTGGATAAGTTGGCAGAATGTGCCCACTCTCAGGAGGCAAAAGAACGATGCAGAGCACTTCTTCCTTTAGAGGATGAAGAAGAGATCCGTCTCCTGCAACAGCAAACCGGTGCCGCTGTTAAGTTGATCGTTCTAAAGGGCAATCCGAGTTTTCATGGCTTAAAGGATGTAGGCCCTTCTTTGGAGCGAGCCGACCGCGGTGGCTGTCTCACAACTCGTGAGCTGTTAGCCATTGCAGGACTCCTGAAAGCCATTCGCAATGCCAAATCATACTATAACGGAGACTATACTCAAACGCTGTTGGATGTGTATTTCCAAGAATTATCTCCCAATCGTTACTTAGAAGAAAAAATCAACAACTCCATCCTTTCCGAGGAAGAAATCGCAGATGCCGCCAGCTCCGAGCTTGCAGACATCCGCCGTCATATGCGGATCCAGAGCTCCAAGGTAAAGGAAAGTCTGCAGAAGATCATTTCCTCTCCCGCTTATTCCAAATATCTCCGAGACCCAATCATCACCCTCCGAGGCGACCGATATGTCGTTCCCGTTAAGAGTGAGTTTAAGGGAGAGATCCCCGGTCTCGTTCACGATGTGTCCTCTACGGGCTCTACCTTCTTTATTGAGCCCATGAGTGCCGTCAATGCAAATAACGCCCTCCGTGAACTCCTGATCAAGGAGAAAAAGGAGATTGAACGGATCCTTGCTGAGCTTTCAGCAGAAGCTGCCGGCTTCCGCGAGAGCATTACCACATCCTTTGAGATGCTGGTAAATCTGGATGTGATCTTTGCCAAAGGCCGTTTAGCACTCCGTATGGATGCTATGGAGCCCGAGATCCGCACAAATGGCACCATTGAGCTTGTTAAGGCCAGACATCCTCTCATCGACCGCAAAACCGTGGTTCCCATTACGGTTCGTTTGGGGTCCGATTTCGATACCCTGATCATTACCGGCCCCAATACCGGTGGCAAGACCGTTACCTTGAAAACCATTGGTCTTTTGACCCTTATGGCAGAATGCGGACTCCATATTCCTGTAGATCATGGTAGTAGCATTTCCGTATTCCGCCGTGTCTTAGCGGATATCGGTGACGAACAGTCCATTGAACAGTCCCTTTCTACCTTCTCCGCACATATGAAGAACATTGTCCAAATTGTAGAAGAATGTGATGATGAGACTTTAGTTCTCTTTGATGAGTTGGGAGCAGGTACCGATCCCGCAGAAGGCGCCGCTCTTGCTATGGCTCTGATCGAATTCTGCCGCAAATGCGGTAGTCGGGTAGCCGCTACTACCCACTATGCAGAGCTGAAGCTCTTTGCAATGCGTACCAAGGGTGTAATGAATGCATCCTGTGAATTTGATGTTGAGACCCTTCGTCCCACATATCGTTTGCTGATCGGTATTCCGGGCAAGTCCAATGCCTTTGCTATTTCCAAGCGACTTGGCTTGGAAGAGCATATTATCGACCAGGCGCGTTCACTGGTCAACGAAAATGACCGCAATTTCGAAGATGTCCTGAATCAACTGGAAGAACAGCGTCAGCAGATGGAGACCGCTAAATTAGAGGCACAACGGCTGAAGCTGGAAACGGAACAGATGAAACAGAAGTCTCAAGCATATTACGACGAGATCAAAGCGGAACGGGAAAAGGCTATGCGTGCCGCTCGGGCAGAAGCGCAGGCTATTGTGGATCAGGCTCGTCGTGCCTCTAACGAAGTCGCAGAGGAACTGAAACAGCTTCGTAAACAGCTGAAGGATACTGCCGATGCCCAAGGCGTCAACGCAAAGCAGGCAGAACTGAGACGGAAACTCAACGAGGTAGAAGAAGGCTTTGCAGGAAAGGCTCCCCAAGCCCCCAGACCGGAAGCTACCAGAGATATTATAGTAGGGGATACCGTTGAGATCATTCGATTCGGCACCAGAGCAACAGTGCTCCAGATCAACAAGGACGGCTCCTATCAGCTGCAAGCGGGGATCATGAAGATGAGCGCACAGCCCAACGAGGTTTATCTTATAGAAGAGAAGCCTCAGCAGGTCAAAAAGATCATCGAACGGGCACAGAAAGAATTCCGCTCCGCAGGAGCCTCCACGGAATTGGATCTCCGTGGAATGACAGTAGGGGAGGCCATCTCAACCCTGTCTATCTTCTTGGATAATGCAATGATGGCTAATCTGGCCTCTGTTCGGATCATTCACGGCAAGGGAACAGGAGTCCTTCGTAAGGCCGTTCAGGATGAGTTAAAGAAGAATAGAGCCGTCAAACGATACCGTTTAGGGGTATACGGCGAGGGTGAAGATGGGGTAACCATAGCAGAATTGTCGTAATTTGCGAAAAAGTGTTGACAAACGCAACTTTTATGCTTATATTATGTATGACACAAAATAATTTGTGTAAAATTAAGGAGTGAATAAAGTGTATACAGAAAAGACTATCGTAAAATGCGAGTCCGGCCTCAACAACAAGCAGGCTATCTCTTTCATTCAGAAGGCTAATGAGTTCCGCTCCAGCATTTGGGTCGAAGCTGACGATCGCAAGATCAACGCTAAGAGCTTGTTGGGTGTTATGTCCATGGGCATCTACACCGGAACCGAGATTTCTCTGATCGCCGATGGTTGCGATGAGGAAGCTGCTGTTAAGGCTCTGGCCGCTCTCTTGGTAAAGGACGTTTATTAAGTCGCACAAAGTCTGCCCCAAGCGTTTTGCGTTTGGGGCAGTTTTGTGCTGAGATTGCAATATGAGCTTAGAAGAACTGAAAGCTTCTGCCGCTTCCTTGCCCTTAGAGCCCGGTGTCTATCTCATGAAAAATGCAGAGGATACCGTGATCTATGTAGGTAAAGCAAAGAAGCTCAAAAATCGTGTCTCTCAATATTTTCAGGATACGGCATCTCATTCGCCCAAGACCCGTAAAATGGTTTCTCAAGTGCATCATTTTGAAACCATTGCCGCGGCATCGGAATTTGAGGCCCTGATCTTGGAATGCTCTCTGATCAAGCACTATCAGCCCAAATATAATATTCTGCTGAAGGATGACAAGGGATATCCTTATTTGCGGATCGATCTCCGACAGGCCTATCCCACCATCACCTTATGCAATAAGCCCTCCGACGACGGAGCAAAGTACTTTGGTCCATACGGCTCCCGTGGCAGATCCAATCAAGTGATCCGTACCATAGAGTCCTTATTTCTACTGCCTACTTGCAGAAAACGCTTTCCCGGTGATATTGGGAAAGACCGACCTTGTCTGAACCTTCAGATGGGTCTGTGTGATGGTTGGTGTCGAGGCGAGCCGGATCAAGAGGAATATTTGACGCGGATCCGCCAAGGGATCTCCCTGTTAGAAGGGAAGGGGGCTTCTCTCTGTAAGGAGCTGAAGCTTAAAATGGAAGAAGCGGCAGAGTCGTTGCAATTCGAATTGGCGGCTACTCTCCGTGACCGACTCCGTGCCATTGAGGCTCTGAACAACAAACAGCTTGTAACTGCGGGGAATCCTGCGGATACGGATGTGATCGGTTGGTATAGCACAGAGGCAAAGTCCTGCTTTGCTATCCTACATTATGTAGGCGGTAATTTAATGGATAAGGACTATGAGATCCTACCGTTGGGAGAAGATCCCACAGAAGCCATTTCTTCCTTGACCAAGCAGTACTATTTGTCCGGCAACCCCATTCCAAAGGTGATCCTCCTTCCCGTAGAATTAGAGGATGCTGATCTCTTTTCAGACCTTCTCTTGGAAAAGTTCGGCGTAAAAACCAAGGTCTACTGCCCTAAAAAGGGGGAAAAGCGGAAACTTCTTGCCCTTGCGGAAAAGAATGCCGCAGAAGAAGCGGAGCGTCGTACCACAGAAGGGGAGCGTTTGTCCGGTACTCTTAAGCTGTTACAGTCTATGATGAGTCTGGATTTCCCATTAAGAAGATTAGAGGCTTATGACATTTCCAACTTCGGTGGCACAGACATTGTTGCTTCTATGACGGTTTTCTGTGACGGGAAACCTAAGAAGAAGGACTACAAACGCTTTAAACTCCAAGGCTTAGAGGATCAGGATGATTACGGATCTATGAGACAGGTCATTTGTCGCCGTTTCTGCCATTATTTTAATGGGGATCCGGGCTTTGATGAAAAGCCCGATGCCCTACTGATCGATGGTGGTGTGGTACATGCCAATGTGGTTTTGGAAGCATTGAATGCAATGGAGCTATCCATTCCTATCTACGGTATGGTCAAGGATGACCGACACCGTACCAGAGCTCTGGTCACACCTGACGGTAAAGAAATCGGAATCCGGGGAAACCCTGCGGTATTTTCTCTGATCGGGCGGATCCAGGAAGAGACCCATCGCTTTGCCATAACCTATCAGAGAGACCTTCGCTCTAAATCCATGAACCGATCCCGTTTGGATCGGATCCCGGGAATCGGCGAAAAACGGAAAAATCTGTTATTAAAACACTTTAAATCTATTTCCGCCATTGAGAAGGCAGAGCTTTCTCAGTTAAAACGGCTACTTCCTACCAATGCCGCAATGGCGGTTTATAACTACTTCCACGGAGAGGAGGAAAGGAAATGCGAGTGATCACAGGAACCGCAAGAGGTACAAACCTCAAGGCTCCCACCGGCCTTTCCACCAGACCCACAGGAGACAAAGTCAAGCAGGCTTTGTTTAATATGATCCAATACGAGATCGCAGGCGATGTTCTGGATCTGTTTGCAGGCTCCGGTCAATTGGGCATCGAAGCACTTAGCAGAGGTGCGAGATCCGCCGTTTTTGTGGATCAAGGACGGGACGCCATTGCCGTGATTCGTGAAAATTTAAAACGAACACGCTTAGAAGATAAGGCGCAAGTGATCTGCAGTGATTATCTTTCGTACCTGTCTCGGTGTAAGAATCGGTTTCGTTTGATCTTTTTGGATCCGCCCTATGGGGAAAAATATTTAGAAAACGCAATAAAATTCATATCTGAAATTGACATTTTGGCAGAAGGTGGTATAATAGTGGCAGAACTTCCTTTAGGAAAGGAAATGACCGAGGAATTTCACGGTTTGATTCCTTCCAAGGATTACCGCTACGGAAATACCGTCATTCGGCTCTATCGTAAAGCAGACCCTACGGAATCATTCTAAATTATATATACAATGCATATTTCGATGAGATCCTAAGTATCTTCTCCGGAATATGAAAATAGAAGGAGGCTATCCATGAACGATAAGTATTTTCAGGATACAATTACTCAGCTCTACGACCTGGTAGAAAACGCAAAGACCGCAAGCTTCAATAAAGAAAACGTTGTACTGAATAAAAACGAGATTCTCAATCTTCTGGACGAACTGTCCGAACGGCTTCCCGGTGAGCTGAAGCAGGCTCGTATGATGCTGGAGAACCAGGACGAGCTGTTGAATGCCGCCAGACGCAAGGCCGAGCAGATCCAGAAAGAAGCCGCAGAGCAGAAGAGACGCATGGTCTCCGAGAGCGAGATCTATCAGGAAGCAAGAGCTCAGGCCAACGAGATGGTTCGCATCGCTCGTGAAAAGGTCGCAGAAGGCAACAAGCGCGCCATTGAATTCCTGGACGAGTCCTTAAAGGCTACAGAAGAAACTATCGCTAAGGCACTCAGTGATGTACGCAATACCCGCTCTCAGTTCCGTGCAACTAAGGGCAATTCTACTCCCAAGACTCCCTCTCCCATCATTGAGGATATTTAAGTAAACATAGGGTTTTGGAATTGAAACAGGTCAATTTTATATAATTGACCTGTTTTTCATGAAAAGTCACTTTTTATTATCATTCAAACAGGAGGATATTATGGACTATTTGCAGAGATATGACATTTGGTGCAAGGAACCTATTCTTTCCGAAGCCGAAAAGGAACAGCTTGTTGCTATGACTGCTGATGATGACCGTAAGGGTGCCTTCGGAGCCGAGCTTCAGTTTGGTACCGCAGGTATCCGTGGCATTATGGGTTTGGGCACCAATCGTCTCAATGACTATACCGTTCGCCGTACCGCACAGGGCTTAGCCGCCTGGTTGTGCTCCACTGATCTTCCTCAGAAGTGTGCCATTGGTTATGACTCCCGTCATAACTCCCGCCGTTATGCTGAGATTTGTGCTTGTGCTCTTGCAGAGCGGGGTGTTCATGTGTATGTTTATCATGAGCTTGCTCCTACTCCCATGCTGTCCTATGCTGTCCGTCAGTTAAATTGCGGCTGTGGTATCGTAGTATCCGCAAGTCATAATGCAGGTGCTTATAACGGCATCAAGTGCTACGGACCCGACGGCTGTCAGATGACCGATGGGCCTGCAGCAGTTGTATATAATATGATTTCCAACATCCCTTACTTCGTTCCGGCAGAGGCTGATTTTACCGCTCAGATGGAAAAGGGAATGGTTGAATATATCGCTCCCGAAATGTGGACTGCATATTATGACCGTGTTATGGAAGAACGGATCGCATTGGAGCCTTCTTCCAATCTGAATGTTCTCTATACCCCCTTGTGCGGCACAGGTAACAAGCCTGTGCGTGAGATTTTCCGCCGCATCGGTGCAAATGTGGATGTTGTTAAGGTTCAGGAACAGCCCGACGGCGACTTTAAGACCTGCGAATATCCCAACCCAGAGACCGACGCCGCTCTCAACGAGAGTTACAAGATCGCACGGGAGACCAATCCCGATTTGATCCTTGGCACCGATCCCGACTGTGACCGTGTAGCGGTTGCTGTTCCTTGGGAAGGTGGCTTCCGTAAGCTCAGCGGTAATGAGCTGGGCTGTCTGCTGATGGATTACATTCTGGGCGAGCTTTCCGCACAGGGTAAGCTTCCCGAAGCACCCGTGGCTGTTCGCAGTATCGTTTCCACCCCTATGGCTGATCGTATCGCAGAGCGTTACGGTGTTAAGGTCAAGGCTGTTCTCACCGGCTTTAAGTATATCGGCGGTGAGATCCTTGAGCTGGAAGAAAAGGGCGAAGAATATCGCTTTGTATTTGGCTTTGAAGAAAGCTGTGGCTACCTCAAGGGCACCTATGCCCGTGATAAGGATGCTGTTGTGGCTTCCATGCTGACCTGCGACCTTGCCGCTAAGCTGAAGCGTGAGGGAATGAACCTGGCTCAGAAGATGGATGCCCTGTACGAAGAACTGGGTTGGCATGAAGCCAAGGTCGTCAGCTGTGAGCTTACCGGCCCCAACGCCTTGGAGCTGTCTGCTAAGTTTATGGCAGACTTCCGCGCCAATGTTCCCACTGCTCTGTGCGGCATTCCCGTAACCCAATTTACGGACTATCAGGCTCGGATCACCCGTGATCTGACCACCGGTGCAGAGGAAGCTGTTCTTCTGCCTAAGTCCAATGTTGTAACCCTGATTTTGGGAGACCGTGGCAGTGTCATCGTTCGTCCTTCCGGCACAGAGCCCAAGGTCAAACTGTATTTGACCGCTGTTGACAAAGATCGTGCAAAGGCACAGGAACTTTTAAAGGGTCTTGCAGAAGAAATGAGCAGTTTTTTGCCTTGACAAACGGCAAATTATAGGCTAATATATAGAATATCGTAAACACAGTGATGAAGAGGAGTACCTGTTACTTAGGGTTTAGAGAGGGAACGGTTGGTGAAAGTTCCTCCCGGAGGATAGGGAAGGTCGCTTCGGAGTGCTTGAGCTGAACTTACAGTAAGCTCTTGCGGGTCCTCCCGTTACAGAGGTTAGAGTGCCCATGTGTTATACCATGTGGGAAATCAGGTGGTACCGCGGATCATTTCGCCCTGAACGTTTTATGCGTTCAGGGCGT
>JAZOXB010000297.1:0-3446 GCA_045659585.1 Faecousia sp.
GCAGCAAAGCTGCCAAATCAAGGGCAAAGCCCTTGTTTTCTAATCCATCCCGGAGGGATACCACAATTATTCACTATTCATTATTACTTATTCACTATTCCGATTTGTCGCTCGTCAGAGCGATAAATCGGAATTTGAAGACTATCGACGGGGGAGCAGGGCTGTGGCTTGACAAAATCCAGGGATCGGAATATAATCGGAATGTGAGAAGCCGTAATGTAAGGATTTGATGAATGGGGGACTTTTTCGGGAGGTGCGATATGGCAGAGTTGAATCATATCTTTTTAGAGGTCTATTGCCTTTGTAACACAGATGAAAACCGGGGAAAGGACAGACCGGAATATTGCCCCGGGAGGGATGAAGAAGCACCTGTACCCGGCTATCTATGCCTCTGCAACGGTTGCCCGTTTTTGGACTTTACGAGTTGTGAAAATACAGCCTGTTTTATTAACGAACGCTCCGAAATGGATTACGGGATCCTTTTTGATTCCGAATTGGAAGCGGGCGAACAGACTGTGTTAAAGGAGATCGTCAAAAGAAAAATCGACGAGGCTTACGAGGAATTTCTACAAACACCGCCGGCGTGAAATATAACATCGGCATTTGAATGATATGCAACAGGGGAGGGGATCTTATGCTGCGGGAGCTGGAAGGCATCGTCAAAATGAAAGAATATTCGGGCAGAAAAACAGTTGTCTTTGGCATAATACAGAAGGACATTCCGTTGTTACTGAGCTACTTTTCTGCCTTGGACTATGGGAGACTCCCTGCCTTTATTATTAAGGAAGACATAAACAGGATCAAAATCACAGTGAAGGAAAACCTCTGCTTTCATGTCCTTGCGGGCGGATGGGAATGCTCCGGCACTCTAACGGACAACCAAAGGGATCTGATTCATTGCTGTTGCATAGACAACCTTTTGTACAATAGCTATGATCACGTGGATCTTGAGCAGGAATGTTGTGATTTTGTATTTCGGATCGTAGAATAAACATTTATATCATTGAAACAGAAAAACCACCTTCGGAAAAGAAGGTGGTTTTTCTATATTGAAATCTTAGAAATCTTATTCTGCGGAGATCAGGTAGTAGTATACGGGCTGATCGCCACGGAGGACGGAGACCTCGGCACCGAAGCAGTACTTCCGCAGGATCTCTGCGGCGGCTTCCGCTTCTTCTTCGTTGGTGTCGGCACCGTAGAAGATGGTGATAAATTCCTTGTTTTCCTTGGCAAGCTGTTTGGCAAGGGATTTCAGGAGCACGGTGGAATCGGTGTTGCTGCCGAACAGGGCACCGCCGTAGAGAGCCAAATACTCACCGGCCTTGATGTTGTGTCCGTCGAAGTCGGAATCACGGGCGGCGTAGGTCAGCTGGACAGTGGTAACATTTTCCATAGCTGCCACCATAGCTTCCAGATTGGCTTCTTCTTCCCCATCGGGATCGAAGTTCAGCATTGCGGTAATGCCCTGAGGAATGGTCTTGGAGGGGACGACGATGACCTTCTTCTCGGTGAGCTCAACGGTCTGCTGAGCGGCCATGATGATGTTCTTGTTGTTGGGGAATACGAAAACCACTTCTGCGGGTGTGGAATTGGTCTTTTGCAGGATGTCCTGGGTGGAGGGATTCATGGTCTGACCGCCCTGGATGATCTGATCGGCACCCAATTCACGGAAAATGTTTGCCAGACCTTCACCGGCACAGACGGATACCATGCCGTAGTGCTTTTCGGGAGGGGCGATCACATCAATGGGATCGGCAAGAGGAGCTTCCTCCACAACCTTTTCGGTGTGCTGGAGCTTCATGTTCTCTACCTTAACGGTAACGAAGGAGCCGTAGCGAATGGCTTCGCTCATGGCCTTGCCGGGGTCATTGGTGTGTACATGAACCTTGATGATTTCATCGTCATCTACCAGAACCAGGCTGTCGCCCAGACCGGACAGGAAGGTACGGAGCTCTTCCGGATCCCTTTTGTTCTCACGGGAGATGATGAACTCGGTGCAATACTGGAAGGTGATATCCTCGGTATTGAAATCGGAGAAATCAGCCTGCTCCTTTGCCGGTTCGGTGGTGACCACGGTCATTTCGATGGTTTCACCCCGGGCAACTGCCAGCATAGCTTCCAGAACGCAGAGCCAGCCCTTACCGCCTGCATCTACGACCCCTGCCTTTTCCAGAACGGGGTTCTGGTACATGGTCTCTGCCAGAGCGGTGGTTGCGGAGGCTACGGTGACTTCCAGAACAGCCTCGAAGGAGTTATCCACAGCGGCCTTTGCCTCTGCCTCGGCGGCGGAAACGCGGGAAACGGTGAGGATGGTGCCCTCTGTGGGCTTCATAACTGCCTTATAAGCGGCTTCCACCCCTGCCTTGAGGGCGGCGGCCAGAAGGAGGCCGTCACAGGTCTCTGCACCCTTGAGCTTCTTGGAGAAGCCTCGGAACAGCAGGGAAAGAATAACGCCGGAGTTGCCTCTGGCTCCACGGAGCATGGCAGAAGCGGCGGTGTCTGCTACCTTGGTCAGGAGAGCATCCTCGGGAAGCTTACGCAGCTCAGCGGCGGCGGCATTCAGAGTCATGCTCATATTGGTGCCGGTATCTCCGTCGGGGACGGGGAATACATTCAGGTCATTTAACTGTTGTTTTCTGTTCTCTACAATGGCGGCGGCACCCAGAAGCATGGTGCGTAGGGTGGAGCCGCCTACGGTATTCATCACAATGGTACACCTTCCTCTCAACCAAGCATCATGGAGTCAACGAAAACCGTGACATCCCGCACCTCGGCGTCGGTCTGCTTGGTGACCATGTAACGAACCTCGGAGATAATGGACTTACAAACAACGGGAATATTGACGCCCTGATCTACCATAATGTGCAGATCGATGGACAGGGACTGATCGTCGTTAATGCGGACGGAAACACCCTTGCTCATGGATTCCAGACGGAGGAGGTGAACCAGACCGTCCTTCATGGAACGCATTGCCATGCCCTTGACGCCGAAGCACTTGGTAGCGGCATTGCCTGCGATTTGGGTGTAGACATTCAGATCTACATTGATGTTGCCGTATTCGGTTACTTGATGCAGCATAATGATACCTCCTGTTTGGATCAGATGATGCTTTCTTCCCAACAGGCAGGTGCTTCCAGACCAAACAGTGTGGCAACGGTGGGGGCCACGTTGGCAAGGCCGAAGCTACCTTCCTTCAGGGAGTAAGCGGTGTCCTTGTCATATACGATAAAGGGAACAGGGTTCAGGCTGTGAGCGGTACGGATGCTGGTCTTGCCCTTCTTGGTCTCGGTCATCTGATCGGCGTTGCCGTGGTCGGCAGTGATCAGGACGGTGTAGCCCAGACGGTCAGCGGCTTCCAGTACACGGCGGAGGCCTTCATCCACGGATTCCATAGCGGTGATAACGGCTTCCATAACGCCGGTGTGACCGACCATGTCGCCGTTGGG
>JAZOXB010000298.1:0-2352 GCA_045659585.1 Faecousia sp.
CTATTACGGACAGTTTAATTCCAACCGCTACCAAACCGGCAATACAAACAGCAGTCTTCGGATCATTCCGAAATCGGATTATACACAATTTGATTTTGGCACGGAAAGCTGCGTAGGTATTACCAAGGATATCTTTTTAGGCAATGATACCTTCACAGTCGCGATGATGATGCCACAAGCTCAGTATCAAAAATTTATCCGATCCGGACAGTTGCAAAACGCTATGATCTTTTTGATCCTGGGTGCTTTAACATTGGTGTGCTGTGTGATCATGAGCCATAAATACGTTTCTCCTATTCTAAAGCGTATCGAACAGGTGAAAACAAGAGAAATCGGCGGCGATCCAATTAACATCCGGGAGATCGATGACTTATTCGCCTTTCTGGAAGCACGGGATGTGGCCTACGAAGCACGGCTGGAAGAGTTGGAGCAAGAACGGCAAGCAGCCGAGGTCAACGCAACCAAGACCCAGAAAGATTATGAAACAGCTCTGCGACAGTTGGATTTGGTGCAAGGAGAACTGGAGCAGCTTACTACTGCCCAACACAGGGAGATCGTTTTAGAGGAATACGAATTCTTCCTCTGCAATTTGGGCACATTAACCGCTACGGAATACAAGGTCTACGAACTGTACTTAGCCGGCAAGAACGCCAAACAGATTGCAGAAATCCTTGGGATTTCCGAAAATACACTGAAATACCACAACAAAAACATTTACAGCAAATTAGGTATTTCTTCCAGAAAGCAGATGCTGCGCTTTGCGGCATTGAAGCAGCATCAAGACACCCACACGAAAATCCATAAATAAACCGGCCTCACCGCATCGTCGATGCGGCAAGGCTGGTTTTCTATTGCTTTTAATGCCTATTATATTCTGTTATCTATTGCTTTTTCTTTTTGATTTTGATATAATAATGATAATGATATAACGAACAAAGGAAGTGAGATTTTGGACATTCATGAAATACGGAAACAGCTTAGCAGGAAGTCGATTTATGAGCTTCCCTTGCGAGTGACCTACTATGCCCGTGTATCGTCGGACAGTGACGAACAGCTGAACTCTCTGGGCAATCAAATCACCTACTATGAGGAGTTTATTAAAAGCAATGGGTGCTGGACCTTCGTTCCCGGCTACATTGATGAGGGTCTATCGGGAATCTCCACCAAGAAACGAGAAAACTTTAACCGCATGATAGAGGATGCGGAGGAGGGCAAATTTGATCTTGTAGTCACCAAGGAAATCTCCCGCTTTGCCCGTAATACTCTGGACTCCATCATGTTTACCCGTCAGCTGCTGAACTGCGGTGTAGGTGTATTCTTCCAGAATGATAATATCAACACTGTATTGGAGGAATCTGAGCTTCGTTTGTCCATCATGTCCTGTATTGCCCAGGATGAATTGCGGAAGCTATCCTCCCGTGTGAAGTTCGGGCATCAGCAGGCCATAAAAGATGGTGTAGTCCTGGGCAATAGCCGAATCTTCGGGTATAAAAAGGACAACGGTAGGCTCGTGATCGACGAAGCCGAGGCTCCTATGATCCGTGAGCTATTCGAGCTTTACGCTACAGACCAATACAGCATGAAGCAGATCGAGACCATCCTGTGGGAGAAAGGCTATCGCAACCACAATGGCAATAAAATCGCTCACACTACCATGTCAAACATGATCTCCAATCCCAAATACAAGGGCTACTATGTGGGCAACAAGGTCAAGGTCATTGACATGTTCACCAAGAAGCAAAAATTCCTTCCCCCTGAGGAATGGGTCATGTTCAAGGATGAGAGCGGCGAGATCGTTCCTGCCATTGTTTCCGAGGAGCTGTGGGATGCCGCCAACACCATTCTGAAACGGCGGAGCGACGATGTGAAATCCCGTCAGGGCATCTGTAATCATGCCAATTTGCTCACAGGAAAGCTGTTCTGCACCCATTGCGGTACTGCATATTACCGCCGTGAATCGAAGGATAAGCAGGGCAACAAAAACAGCCGTTGGGTCTGCTCGGGAAAAATCAAGAATGGTGCAGATAGCTGTCCCTCTGTTGCCATTTACGAGGACGAAATCAAACCCATTCTTTTGGACATTGCACGAGATACCCGAGTCAGTACCCAAGCACTCATAGATGAATATACTGCACGGTTCCAAGCGATTGACCAAGATAATCTGATCCCGAAGCAAATCGAGGAGCAAAAACAGCTCAGAGAGCTGGCAGAAAAGAAAAAGGCCAAGCTTTTGGAATTCAATGTGACCGGCGCCATCAGCGATGCAGACTTTATCGCCATGAACAGCCAATGCTCCCGAGAGATCGCCGCCGCAGAAGCAAGGATCCGTGAGCTGGAGCAGGAACTGTACTC
>JAZOXB010000299.1:0-14930 GCA_045659585.1 Faecousia sp.
TAAGGTCGGTATCGGCCACGGCAACCTGGGCGCAATGCTCCTCCGTGAGGAGACCAAGTGCTTCGCATTCCTGGCAGGCCACGAGTCCTTCGCTGCTGCAGAAGGCGCAATCGGTCTGGCAAGAAGCGCTAACAAGGCTCGGAAGGAGCCCCTCCGCGTTATCCTGAACGGTCTGGGCAAGGACGCTGCACAGATCATCTCCCGTATCAACGGCTTTACCTACGTACAGACTCAGTTCGACTACGCTACCGGTAAGGTTAACGTTGTGAAGGAAATCGCATACTCCGAAGGCGAGCGTGCAAAGGTTCGTTGCTACGGCTCCGATGACGTTCGTGAAGGCGTTGCTATCATGCATCTGGAAGGTGTTGATGTTTCCATCACCGGTAACTCCACCAACCCCACCCGCTTCCAGCATCCCGTTGCAGGCACCTACAAGAAGGAATGCATCGAGCAGGGCAAGAAGTACTTCTCCGTTGCATCCGGCGGCGGCACAGGTCGTACCCTCCATCCCGACAACATGGCTGCAGGTCCCGCTTCTTACGGCATGACCGACACCATGGGCCGTATGCACTCTGACGCTCAGTTCGCAGGTTCCTCCTCCGTTCCCGCTCACGTTGAGATGATGGGCTTCCTGGGCGCAGGTAACAACCCCATGGTTGGTATGACTGTTTCCGTAGCAGTTGCTGTTGAGGAAGCAATGAAGTAATAGGGTGTCCCCTATTTCCCCTTACTAAAATTACCGAAGCACATCCTGTCCGAGAAATCGGACAAGATGTGCTTCTTTCTGCATATTAAAGCATAATTCATGCTCTAATGATTACAATTCTCCTATGTTGTGATGCTTTGTTTTAAGTCTATCCACTCACTGCGAAGAATGGAATAATACGTCGCATCGCAAATCCCCTGATTGTTCCGATCTACAGAGCGTAAGGTACCTTCATATATCATACCGCACTTCTTCATAACGGCTCCTGAATTGGGATTTCGTGTATCATGTCTGGCAGAAACGCGGTTCACTCCGATTTCATCAAAGAGAAACCCCATTACACCTTTTAAAGCTTCCGATACAATTCCTTTTCTCCACCACGACTGACCGATGCAGTATCCAACTTCTGCTTCCTCTACATTATCATTCAGACGAACCACAGAGATTGTACCAATGACTTCACCAAGATCCTTCAGTTCGATCATCCACTGATAGAAATTCAGCTTCTTATAGTCCGCGATCCACATATCCAGAACAGATCGAGTAATTTCCACGCTCTGATGAGTAGGCCACGTCAGAAATTTCGTTACTTCCGGATCGGATGCCCAATTATGAAACATAAACTCTGCATCCTCCCTCACAGCCTTTCTCAGGATGAGTCTGGCTGTCTCTATGGTTTGTGTTCCTTTGTGCATTAACATAGTACATCTCCTTTTCAATTGAATAATCACGATTCATATATCCTAATCAAAGGATACTGTATCTGCCATTTATCAATATACTACACTTTAAGTTATCGATTGTCAATGCTATGCCAATACAAAATTGACCAACGAGCATTTCGTTCCTTGACTGATAGTTTTATTTATGTTAACATTATAGTAGAGTGGGAGGAATGATTATGGCAAAGAAAATTAAACACGGAGCACAAAGACCACCTTTATCCGGAATCGATAAATTCCTATATGTGATCCTTATTCTGTTAGGATTTGGACTCTTTCTCTTTTCAGTAATATACATGGGATTCAATCTGCCTGACAGGCTCCATAATGATGGTTCTGATATTCTATGGAAGGATCAATTCATCTCATATCTTGCAGCTTTACCCTTAAGTATCATTTGGTTTATATTATCCATTATCTTTATAGCCGGCAAGAGGAGACGAATTCCCATTTTCGGAAACCCGAACTATAAACCCAAGACTTTCTCCCCTACTATCAAAGTTTATCCTCTGTTTTCCCCACAGTATTCCGAGAATTTCACTAACAAAGAACGGCGTAATTTACGGATCCTTACTATCTTTATGACTATTTGGATTCCACTATCTCTTGTCCTCTATCCCATGGGAATCTATCCCCGAGAAGTCTATTTAGAAAACGATACCATGGTATCCTATAATATGCTCAACAATGAAAGTCATCGTGGGTACATCACCGACGCAGAGTCTTTAAAGATCCATACCTATAGTCCCAGAAGAAGTCATAAGATTTATGTTGCACTGACAGTCACATTCGAAGAAGAAAACTACACCTTTGACCTTTCTCGTTCCATAGACGATATCGAAAAAGCTTTATATATCAAAAATCTATTCCATGAGAATCAAATTGAGATTAGCTCACCTAAAAGAACCATCAAAAAGCTGATTTCTCAATATAGCTCTCATGATCCTGATACGATCCCCTTGCTTTACGAACTATACGAGTATACCCCTTAGCACTTCTCTAAATTATCCCCCAAAATACTGAAGTTAAAGGAGCCTTTCTTATGAAACGTATTTTACTCATGCTGTTATGTCTTAGCCTTCTCTTAAGTGTCATTCCCGTATCTGCTGAGGAGTTGCCGGAAGAAAAGCCTGCAACAAAAGGTAACTATACCATTCCAGCCTACGGTGCACAGGCGGTATGGGACAAGCACGAAGCCGGGATCCCTCTGGTCGTTGCTCATAAGGGTGATTGGCGGAATTTTCCGGAAAACTCTCTACTTGGCATCAACTCCTGTATCAACATGGGCGTAGATATCATCGAAGTAGACTTTAACGTTACCAAGGATGGCGTTCCCGTTCTCCTCCACGATACTAACCTCCGCCGCATGACAGATGCCGATACCCTTGTATATATTGCCGATACCACATGGGCACAGGCAAAAAAGTATTCATTGGAAGACGGTCAGGGAAACAAGGGTTCCAACTATATTCTTACCGCCGCCGATGCAAAAGTTCTGAACTCCATTCCCACTTATGTATCTACCGTTGGTACAGCAAAATCCGGTGGTACTATGCCCATTGCTCGATTTGACTCCGTTCTGGAATTGGTCAATAAGCGTGTCTTCCTCCTCATGGACAAGATCACTACCCCAGACATCTTTGCCCATGCCTATGTTTGCACCCGTGAGTGGGATATGCTTGACTATGTTATCTTCAAGAATAATTACACTGTAGATGTCATGGAAACTTGGTACACTGCCGCCGCTAATCTATGGAACAAGAAATATCCCTCTAACAGCACCACCGCACAAGAGGTCAAGACCGGCATTACCTATGAATACAATTCCTCGAATCTGACCAATATTCAAGCCCATTTGGACTCCGGCGTACATCTTGCTTTTATTAGCGTTGGTATCACCGATTCCAACGAAGCTCGGCTCCGCGATACTGTGATCCCCTTCTGCCGGAAGAATGGTATCGCCGTACGCTCCAATACAGGGGAGGGCTTAGGCGATACGGCAAAAACCGACTCCGAGATCGGCTGGGCAGAGGTTCTCAAAATCGGTGTAACAGAGATCATGACCGACCACCCCGGTGAGCTCATCACCTATCTACAGCAAATTTACGGTACCAGAGCCGCCGCTGATCGCATCGAGGGTGAGCATTTCAGTGACTATAATCAGGACACCTTTGGGTTTACCGTTCCTCTGGAATACAGCAGTAACCGAAACAAGTCCGTTAAGAATCTCACAAGCAAGGATACTCTGATCTACGAGAACATCGACTTCGACGGTACTGAAAACACCTTTACCGCCAAAGCCAATGGTACCAATGCTACTATTACAGCATATATTGACGGAACTGCCGCCGCAAATAAGATCGGCACCCTCAACTTAAGCAGTTCCGAATACGCCACCCCTCAAGTAAAAATCTCTAACATAACTCCCGGCAAACATACCGTTTACTTAAAGTTCACGGGCACCGTAACCTTGGATCATATCCGGTTTGGTAGAGGATTGTATTTTGAATTTTCCAATCAGGCTCCCTTAATGTATCGTTATCAAGACGGCCCCTATGCCATGACCAATTACAGTACCGGCAACTGGTTTGCTCGTACCGCTACCATGGGTACCGCTAAGTTGGATAATGGTGCAGGAACCCTCAGTGCAACCCTCACCGCAGGCGGCAATCACTACATCCAGACAGGTACAGGCGCTTCCTCCAGACCCCTTCACTACATTCCCCAGCAAGGGGACTATCTCCAGATCCGCATGAAGATCACCAATGCAGTAGCCAATGATAGCGGAAGCAATATGTATGCCGGTGTAGTGTTCTCCGGTACCGGGTGTGGCGACTTCGATTACAGCGAAAGAGTGGTTCAGCAAATCACTACAGCTCAGTTAAACGATCAGTATTTTACCCTTACTATGCCCATGAACAGTGCCTTCACCAAGGCAACGGAGATCACTGCATTGCGGTTGTATTTTATGAATCTTATTTCCACAAGCGGAAAAACCGCAACCATTACGGTAGATCATGTTTATATTGGACCTAAGGCTCACCTGCCTCAGCAGGACTATCTCTATTTCAATTTCACCGACACAGATGCCGATCAAATGCGGTATAACACAGATCTTTACAGTTATCAGAATTTCGATCATCGTCAGTGGGTCGCCCGTACCGCTACCATGCGTGGTGCATGGTTCAGTCAGGATGAATCCGCTTTGATGGCTCGTGTTACCACCGGTGGAAACCATTATATTCAAAGTGGTTTCACCATAAATGAACGCTCTCTCCACTACAAACCCTCCGGAAATGACTATTTGCAGATTGTGCTTCGTATTGATAACGGTACTCTTCACGATTCTAAACTTCCCCTCTCTGTAGGTATATCTTATGCAGGAACAGAGAAAGAAGCCTTCTTCTACGATGCCAAGCTGTTACAGGATTTCCCCGCAACGGTCATTGACAGCGGTTATTTTACTGTTACCGTCCCCATGCCCGACTATTTTGCAGCAGAGGCTGATGTTCAATCCTTCCGCCTTTATATCCGCAACCTGGCACCTAAGAATGGAGAAGCAATCATCACTGTAGACTCCATATATCTCGGGCCTAAAGGAACTCTGCCTAAGCCTCTGTACTCTGTAGAGTTCGTAAATTACGATGGAACCGTACTGGAAACAAAGCAGGTTGCAAAGGGTGACACTGTATCCTATACCGGAGCCACCCCGACAAAGGTCTATGATAATACCTTCCACTACACTTTTTTCGGTTGGGACAAGGCTCTGACGAATATCAGCTCCAACACCAAGATCACTGCGCAGTATACTGCTGCTGCCCATACCTATACCTATAATCCTGTAAGCAGTGCAGAACACAAAGGTACTTGTTCCTGTGGCCATACTGCATTTTCCTCCCACAATTGGAGCGATGGCCAAATCACTACAGATCCCGAATGCACCACACAAGGCACTAAAACCTATACCTGCACCCTGTGTTATAGCGTTAAGACCGAGGCCATCAATCCTACAGGTCACAGCTATAATAGGATCGCTACGCCTCCCACTTGCACAACCGATGGTTATACCACCTATACCTGCACACATTGCGGCCATAGCTATATTGATAACTCCGTAGCTTCCACAGGTCATAGCTATGTCTACACTTCCTTAAATTCCATAATACACAAGGTCACTTGTGCCATTTGCGATTTAAGCGAAGAAGCACCCCATAGCTATATTAACGGTTTCTGTGTCTGTAAGGAACCCGAAGTTAAGCCCCCTATAGAAGATCCTACCCTACAATTGGGTCACACTCTGAATTTGGCAAGTGATATTTCTATAATTTATGCAGTATCCAAGACCCTTTTGAAAGGCTTTGATATGGATACTGTTTATGTGGAATGTACTTTAGAGCTCTACGAAGGCAACAGCAAAACCGGAACAACCACAACCCGTATAAACCCCGTAGACAATGGAAGCTACTATTACTTTACTCTCACCGGTTTAACTGCCATCCAAATAAATAATCAGATCACAACCATCCTCTATGGTGTGAAGGAGGGGCAACCCTATTATTCTCCGGTAGACGAGTATAGTATTGCTACATACGCCTATTCTCAGATGAACAATGCAAGTAGACCGGATAAATTAAAGCGTCTCTGCGCAGAACTTCTCCGCTACGGTGCAAAGGCACAAATCTTTAAGAACTACCGTACTGATAGCCTTGCTGATGCGAATATGACTGAGAACCAGAAGTCCTTCCTCAGTGATATGGGCTCCGTGGCATTCAGCAATACCAACACCGTTCTGAACGATCTGGAAAATGCCCCCATGACGTGGGAAGGCAAGGCGCTGGATTTGGCATCCAAGGTCGCGGTCAAGTTCATCTTCTCCATGGGTACCTACACAGGAGACGTCGCAGATCTAACTCTCAAGGTCAGCTATAAGGATATTAATGGAAAGGTAAATACGCTGACCCTGTCCAACGGTGAACTGTACAATACCAAGTATAATTTCTATGCCTTTACCCTAGATACTCTTTTAGCCGCAGAACTGCGGTCTGTTCTGTCCGTTCAGATCTACGAAGGCGAAACGCCTGTTTCTTGCACCCTGCAGTACGCTGCCGACACCTACGGCAACAACAAAACCGGTGCTCTTGGTGATCTCTGCAACGCTCTCTTTGCCTACTCCGACAGTGCAAAAGCCTATTTTATTGGATAAAATCCCAAACTGCATTAAGAGGAAGAGCACAATGAAATTCATGACCTTTAATCAAATTCCCTATTTTCTGGATGATTTCTTTATGCGACATTTAGACAACATTAAAGAAAGGGATGCTCTGGTAATCTATAACCCACCCAGTGCCTTGATTGCCTCTCCGTTTTTGCCCAGATCGAAGAAAACCCTTGATGAACATATCGCATACCTGCGGGACAATAACATCAAGAAAGCCATTGTGGTTGCGGAAGATATTCAATTCCTCACACAATGTCCCCATCTGGAATATCTGTGGGTCTTACCCGGAATGGACTCCGTGAACTTCGATTATTCCCCCGTCTATTCTTTACCCGATCTGAAATGGCTAATTTGTGAAACAACAGCCGGCTTAAATGATAAGCATGTAGCTACCGTAGATTACAGTCATTTTAAAAAATTGAAAAGGTTAGCTGTCCGCGGAGCAGATGGTCACCAGAATGTTGCATTGGCAGGAGATGTTGTCACACTGTACTTTGATTTCGGATTTCCTAAGGCAAACGATCTGCAAAACTGCATCCCGGGAAATGAACTTCTTAATTTTTCTATCTGTCAGGCACCAATCACCTCATTGCATGGTATTGGCTCTGCCGGGAAACTCCGTTACTTGGCTCTGTCTTATAATCGTAGATTGACGGATATTTCCCCTTTGGCTGAAGTTCGTGAAACCTTAAAGTGTCTTGATATTGATACTTGTGGAAAAATTCGTGATTTCTCTGTTTTAGAGACCTTAAAAAATTTGGAATTCCTATCCTTAAAAGGCTCTAACACCCTTCCGAACCTTTCTTTCCTGAAGCATATGCCAAACCTCAGATATCTGCATCTGACCATGAATGTAGAAGATGGAGATCTTAGCTTATGCCAATCTATCCCCTGTGTCCGGATCAAAAACCGTAAGCACTACTCCCACAAAGATCAGGACTTCCCCAAACAGTATGAAGATCCCGACGCAATATATTCTCTCGATAAAATATAGCATATCATAGTACATAACAAAGGAGGAACTGCGAAAGTCGCAGTTCCTCCCGATCTTTATTATATTCGATTTTATACAGCCAATTATTCCTCATCCTCTGGATTGGTAGGTTCTGTAGGTGCCGGAGTCTCAGGGTTGACCGGATCAGCGGGTGCCTCAGGATCCACAGGATTCTCAGGCTCTTCCGGTTTTTCGGTGTCTTCCGGATCGGCAGGTTCCTCGGGTTCTACCGGAGTTTCAGGATCGACAGGAGTCTCAGGTTCCTCGGGATCAACGGGTTCCTCGGGAACTTCCACTGTCAAGAAGTAATCATAAGCTCTGAGAAGCACCGTTGCAGCCTGTGCCCGTGTTGCTGTGTTCTGAGGACGGAAGGTGGAATCTTCGTATCCGAGAATCATATCCATTCCGCTCATGGCCAAAACATCGGAAAGAGCCCACGAAGAAATCATTTCCTCATCTTCAAAGGCCACACCGCCCTCCGGCAGAGAATATCCGTACCATTCCATGACTCGTGCCAGCATAACACACATTTCCTCACGAGTGATCTCCTTGGTAGGTTTAAAGCTACCATCGGTATACCCATTAACGATTCCCTGCTCCGTTCCCCATGAAAGGGCATCTGCATACCATTCTTCTGTTGCATCGGGATAAGATGCAGGCACCTCATAGGATACATCTATGCCTAACTTCTCAATGAGGCGATAAAGCACTGTTATGAACATCGCTCTGTTCACACCCACATTAGGTGCAAAACGGTAATTTCCCATACCGTTAAACAATCCCTCTGCTACTGCCCGATCCACTGTCGGTGCATACCACTGCTCTGTCGGAACATCTCGAAACAGGTTCCCGTTGGATGTTACATAAATACTCTCCTCCGGCCCGGTCACACCGGATCCGATAACGCGATATCGTAAAATACCGTCAAACAGTGCAAGAGGCTCAGTATAGGCGGTACTGTTTTTATCAGCAAAAGAGCCGTCAGTAGTATATCTGAGATCGGAATCAGGGTTCGGATTATGTATATGAAGATTTCCCTCTTTGACCTCGAAATCCACAGGCTGAAGAACCGGCGCGGAGGATGCAGTAAAGGTCACTTCTGAACTACGACTTCCGTTCAGGTTATAAGCCGCAACCGCACGAACCTGTGCACCGGGAGCCAGCTGTAGAGGTTCGGTATACTTCTGCTTGCTGTAAACAGGATTAGAACCATCTAGGGTATAGTAAATAGAAGCCCCCTCCTGCGCCGTCATAACCACATCTCTGCGACCATAGGAATCCACTTCATAAATGGTCGGTTCTTCCACAGGCCCCAGATCCGTTCCCGTAGGCTTGCAATAATAGATCTTTTCACCGGGAGTCAATTCCTTTTCACGGCGACGGAATAATTCTGCCAAGGTAACGAACTCATAGCCATAACTCTTAAGGGTATCAATGGCAGAGAGAATACCGGTCACTGTGGAGCCGTAAATATCATGTACCAGAACAATGGAACCGTCAAAGGAACCGGAAACGACACGGTTGGCAACGGTATAAGAATTCCGATCCTGCCAATCATAGGGGTCTACAGACCAAATAATGGCAGGCGAATGATATTTCTCCTTAAATACAGAAAGAACTCGGGAATTGATATCCCCATAAGGAGGACGAATGGTGTATTCGAAGTCCATACCCAGAATTCCATCCAGAATGCTATCCGTTTTGTCCATCTGCCAAATGACCTGATCATTTGTCTTGGTGGTAAGAGCAGGATGATCGTAGGAATGGGAGCAAATCTGATGTCCCTCTTCATAAGCTCTGCGAACCAGAGACGGATAGTTGGAAGCACAGGATCCCAACATGAAGAATGTCGCTTTGGCTCCTCTTGCCTTTAATCCATCCAATAGTCTCCCGGTAACTCCGCTGGGCCCATCGTCAAATGTGATCGCAATCAGCTTCTTCTGTGTCGGAGCCGCCGTAGTCATAATCGGCAGGCAAGTCAGCAAGGAGCAAAGGATCAAGATCACTGCTAAAATTCTGCGGCTGTACTTCATTATCTTCTCCTCCATTTTCTCTTTCTATCAGAGTCGGCTGTCCCTCCGTTCCAAGGTCTATACAGACCATGTCCCTTCCCTCAACCGTTTCTCTCTTTCCTATCTCCCTCCACTGAGGGATCTCCTCCCATTCTCCGAGAGGAATCGCAAGAATATACCTTTTCTCTGCTTTCGCGATCAAGGCATCGTAAATCATGGGGCCGAACATATCCCCACTCCAGGGGTACCATTTACCGGAAGTATCTATCGATCGAATCACTCGATCCGGCATCCGAAAGGCCTTCTTTGAGATCCGACGATGCAGTTCTCCGTGACTGTCGGGGATCCCCATAGAAACACTGTCATCTCCACAGATGCCGTAAAGTCTCATTACCTTTCCGCAAGGTGTGACCTTCCCTCGGAGCTCATAATATAGGCCAACGGCTTCAATATGAATCTCTCCCACAGGCTCCCTGCCTTCATATACGGTATAAATCATAAAAAATCCCTCCCGCACAGTTTATGCGAGAGGGATCAGACATTATGCATGCGGAAGCCCGAAGCTTACCGCTATTGCCTCATCTACACGGTTCATCATGCCTTCATCCAGCCTTCCCATATGTTCACGCAAACGGCGTTTATCAATGGTTCTGATCTGTTCCAACAGAACGACCGAATCCTTTGTGAGTCCAACATTCTTTCCAATCAATTCAATATGCGTCGGGAGCTTTGCCTTATTTAACTGGCTGGTAATAGCCGCGGCTATGACAGTTGGAGAATGTTTGTTGCCGGTATCATTCTGAACGATCAGGACAGGTCTCGTTCCTCCCTGCTCGCTACCGACCACCGGACTCAGATCCGCGTAGAAAATATCGCCCCTCTTTACACTTGTATCCATTTGCTTCACGCGACCTCCTTTGTTACCACCGTAGGCGGTAACAATATTTTCCCACGCAGAAGCAAGATTTATTCAATTTTCTTTCTTACGGAAGTTCCTTGCCATACTATGCAGATTCAAACAATATATTGCAGGATCTCCGTTTCATTTTCTCCATCCATGTAGACTCTGGGGATCCGCTTATTGATGCTACACAACAGTTCATAAGGAACGGTACGGAGTCTGTTGGTCATATCATCCACATCGATCCGATCATCGCCATCGGTGCCGAAAATAGTGACCACATCCCCTACCTTAGCTTCCGGCACACGGGAGATGTCAACCATACACATATCCATGCAGATCCTTCCGATCTGAGGAACACGCTTACCGTGGAGCAGGAAGGAAATATTCCCGGAGAAGCTACGGCTGAGACCGTCGGCATAACCCAAACCAACAACAGCGATCTTAGTCGGATCCAAAGTCGTATAGGTTCTGCCATAACTAACCGTAATCAGGGGATCAAAATCTCGGATCTGGAATATGGTAGACCGAAGCTGCATAACAGGTTTCAGGTCAATCATACCACGGAGATCGGAGCAAGGAAGCACACCATAGGTTGCCAGTCCCGGGCGTACCATATCCAGGGCATATTCCGGGAACTGAATGGTCGCACCGGAATTACAGCAATGACGGATCTTGGGATCAATGCCAACCCCCTTTAATGCAGACAGCATAGCCATAAATCGGTCAAACTGTGTACGAGTAAAATTTTCATCAGCCCCGTCAATGGAATCGGCAACAGGGAAATGGGTGAAAACACCCTCGATCACAAGATGCTCCATTTGAGAGATTTCTTTTAATTCATCAATGGTTCTTTCGCAATGATAGGCAAAGAAGCCCAAACGGGACATACCTGTGTCTAACTTTAGATGGATCCTGATACGACGATTTGTACCCTTAAGCTTTTCGTTCAGTTGACGGGCGTATTCCAAGCTGTGGATCTCCTGTCGCAGACCCAAACGAGCCAATTGCTCGGCATACATGGGCGGTGTATAACCAAGGATCAGAATAGGCTGGCGAATACTACCCTGACGGAGCTGAACAGCCTCTTCGATATTGGAGACCGCCAGATACTCCGCACCCAATTCTGCCAAATATCTGCTGATAGGAACAGCACCGTGTCCATATGCGTCTGCCTTAACAACACCTAAGAAACGGCAATCCGAGGGAAGACGGGAACGAAGCTGCTTATAGTTATACTGCAGGTTATCCAGAGAGATATCTGCCCATGTTCTCTTTAAGTAATCCATATTGATCTCCTTAATAGGAAAATTCCGTAATTTTCATCTCAATGATTCTGCTACCATTATAGCACAATTCCGCTGAAATTGGTATATCCTTTTCAAAATATGTGTCAATTAACAGAACATTTTCTTGAATTTTTTTCTCATAGGTCGCACGGTAAATATCCTGTGACATTCCCGCCGACAGAATGAATTCTTTCAGCCAACATTGCACAATAAGTCCCGGTGCCGAAACCGGTGAAATGCGATCATATACAAGGAGCGGAAAAGCAAGCTGTAACCCATCATAGGTCACCATCCCCTCATCTCCTTCAATATAACCGGTAATATCCGCAATCGTATCCGGCGCTAAAACGCAAAATGTCACATTTCCTTCTTGATCGGCTACGCAATCCAGAGTAAAGGTTCTAATCTCCTGTCCGTAGTCCGCAGTGATTTCTCCACGAAAACGGCATCCCCCTGCAGACAGCAGTTCTCCCCGAAAGGCAATTCCCTGAGACAACAAGCTTTCTTCCCCCTTGCACCCTGTAAGCATCGTAAGAAGAAGCAACACTAAAAGAATCCGACGCAAGCCTTCACATCCCTATGGCAATAGTCGTGGCAGTGTCTCGATCAGGTCTGAGGGTAGCATAGCCATCTGTCCCATTTTCTTGGCACAGAGATCCCCTGCTCTGCCATGGAGCCAAGCACCTACTGCAGCAGCTTGGGTAGGCGGCAGGCCTTGTCCAAGGAGTGCCAGAATGATCCCCGAGAGTGCATCTCCGCTTCCTCCCGTAGCCATACCCGGATTTCCGGTTGTGTTCTTATAGCATCCTTTACCGCAAATCAGAGTCTCATGTCCTTTTAGGAGTACCGTAGCTCCTAAGTCTTTTGCCATCTTTTTCACACCACGGAGTCGAGAGGTCAGGTCTCCCCCAATACGGAGAAACTCTCCCTCATGAGGTGTCAAGATCACGGGGCACACTGCATCACGCAAAATATCTATATGCTCGGATAACACATTTATACCATCTGCATCCAAGATTACCGGGCAGGTTGCAGATCGCAATACAGCCTCCACAACAGCTTTGGTTCCATTGGATCGTCCCAAACCGCAACCGATCAAACAGGCATCCATGTTAGAAAGACGAGAAAGGATCATTGGAATGGCATCCTCACTGAGCATCCCATTTTGATCCGGCAACGGGAATACCATAGGTTCTATTATATTTCCCGCCACAATGGGATATACAGACCGAGGCACACCTACGAATATCAATCCCGCCCCTGTACGAGCAGCGGCCTTTGCCGCAAGGACAGGAGCCCCGGTATATCCCTCCGCTCCGCATAACAACAGCACACGACCATAATCCCCTTTATGACTATCCATCTTCCGTTTGGGTAGCAATTGTCTGATTTTTCGTGAATTCAATTCTATGAGCGGGACTTTTACTTTCTTCACAGAGCACACCCTCTTATTGCAAAATGATAAAAGAAGCCTCTCCGAGATCATGATACATCACGGAGAGGCAATGCATTTAGAAAATTACTTGCTCAGGTACTCGTCAATTGCCTTAGCTGCGGTCTTGCCGGCACCCATAGCAGAAATAACGGTTGCCGCACCGGTAACAGCATCGCCACCGGCATAAACAGCGTTACGAGAGGTCAAGCCATCCTCGTTAACGATGATACCGCCTCTGGAGTTGACCTCCAAGCCCTCGGTAGTGGACTTGATCAGGGGGTTGGGAGAAGTGCCGATAGACATGATAACCGTGTCTACAGCGATCTCAAATTCACTGTTGGGGATCTCAACGGGACGACGGCGACCCTTTGCATCGGGCTCGCCCAGTTCCATCTTAACGCAACGCATACCGGTAACAAAGCCGTTCTTGGGATCTCTGGGATCTTCGGGATTGTTGTAGCCCAGGATCTCAACAGGATTACACAGCAGAGCAAATTCGATGCCTTCTTCTTCGGCATGCTCTACTTCTTCACGGCGTGCGGGAAGCTCTTCCATAGAACGTCTGTATACGATATAGACCTTATCTGCACCCAGACGGAGAGCGGTTCTGGCGGCGTCCATGGCAACATTACCACCACCGACAACAGCTACATTGCCACCCTTCATAATGGGGGTCTCAGGCTGTTCCAGATATGCCTTCATAAGGTTGCTACGGGTCAGGAACTCATTAGCGGAATAAACACCCTTCAGCGCCTCACCGGGAATGTTCATGAAGTTGGGCAGACCTGCACCGGAACCTACGAACACTGCCTCATAGCCCATATCAAAGAGCTCATCAATGGTCAGGGTCTTACCAATGACAACATTGGTCTCGATCTTAACACCCAGCTTCTCCAGAGTCTCTACTTCCTTGGCAACGATAGCCTTAGGAAGACGGAATTCGGGAATACCGTAAACCAGAACGCCACCTGCGGTATGGAGAGCCTCGAAAACGGTAACATCATAGCCCTTCTTTGCAAGGTCGCCTGCACAGGTCAGACCGGAGGGGCCGGAACCTACGATAGCAACCTTATGACCCTTGGGTTCGGGACGAACAGGCTCCTCGGTGCAGAAGGTGTTGTGCCAGTCGGCAACAAAACGCTCCAGACGGCCGATACCAACGCTTTCGCCCTTAATGCCACGGATGCACTTGGACTCGCACTGAGTCTCCTGGGGGCAAACTCTGCCGCAAACAGCAGGGAGAGAGGAGGACTGAGAAATGATCTGGTAAGCAGCTTCAAACTCGCCTTCCTTGATCTTCTGGATGAATTCGGGAATATGGATCTTAACAGGGCAACCGTCTACGCAAGGCATATTCTTACAATTCAGGCAACGGTTTGCCTCATCAATAGCAGTTTCTTCGGTATAGCCCAGAGCAACCTCGCTGAAATTATGTGCACGAACCTTGGGATCCTGAGTGGGCATTTCATTACGAGTCAGAGACATATTAGCCTTTGCCATTTTAGTTGACCTCCTTCTTAAACAGGTTGCAAGCGGCGTCATGTGCGTGACGCTCGAAATCAAAGTACATTCTACCGCGGGACATAGCCTCATCAAAGTCTACTTCGTAGCCGTTGAAATCGGGTCCGTCTACGCAAGCGAACTTGGTGACCT
>JAZOXB010000300.1:0-1850 GCA_045659585.1 Faecousia sp.
TGCGCCGGATTGGGTGGATCAGCAGATCATCAAGGTGGACGGCGATTCCCGCCGTGGTGTGATGCTTGAAGGTGTCAGGAACATCGTGATCCACTATGTGGGCAACCCCGGCACCACCGCCCAGCAAAACCGGGACTACTACGCAAGCCGTTCTTCTGAGGTCAGTTCCCACTTTGTGATCGGACTGAAGGGAGAGGTCATTCAGTGCATTCCATTGCACGAAAAATCCTCTGCCAGCAATCACCGGAACAAGGATACCATTTCTATCGAAGTCTGCCACCCGGACGAATCCGGCAAGTTTACAGATGCAGCCTATCAATCCCTCGTAAAACTGACTGTTTGGTTGTGTGAAATCTGCGATCTGGATAGTAAGGACATCATTCGCCACTATGACATAACTGGTAAGCAATGTCCTTTATATTTTGTGACTCATGAAAATGTGTGGGAAAGATTCAAGAAGGATGTTGCAATATCCATATCAAAATAAGGAAAAGCTGTGCGTTGGTTGAACGCACAGCTTTTGTTTTTAGTCATCCCACATATGCCGTTTCCAGTATTCATCCGTTGCCTTATCGTAGGCGAACCGGACACTGGCAATATTCTCTCCGTTCAGGATGGAGAAATAGGCCTTCTGAGTAATCTCGCTGAGCTCACGGTTGTGATTAAAGAGGGAGGAGGCAATCACTACCGCAAAAACTGCATCCGGATATTTGGCTTCAACCTCTGGTTTCTCAGCAGGGGAGGCTTGCAGCAGCTCGTTCATGCCCGGGATCGTACTGAAGACCCGATACTCCTGAGCCTTGATATCCTGATAGGTCCGTGTATTACCCATAATCTATCTCTCCTTATCGTGACGCACACTAGGCGGCATTATAGCATGGAAAAAGGGGAACAACAAGACTTGACTTTTCCGGAAAAGCTGTTCTTCGATTTACAAGCCAATTATCCGGAAGATTAAGTCCAATAAAACGGTCAGGTTTGTTCCCAGACTCATTTTCCCATTCTTTGTGTCTTGACTTTTCGAACATCCGTTTTATAATAATAGCACATATGTTCTAATATAGCAAGTTCAAAAATGAGTATGACAGGAAGGGGAGAGTATCATGCCGGAGAGGCAGTATCTATGCATTGATCAGAAGAGCTTCTATGCGACCGTAGAATGCGTGGCACGCGGGCTGGATCCCATGACAACCAATCTGGTTGTGGCAGATCCCACCAGGTCGGAAAATACGATCTGTTATCTTTAGTTGACGGTGTCTAAGCTGTTGAATGGCTAAATTTCCCCAAAGGAGTGGATTTTACCTATATTACAGCAAACAGCACCGCCCTTTTAACGAGCGGTGCCGTTGCAATTCAGGTTCAGACCAAGCAATTGATTTCCGTAGAAACCGTTAGGTTGTTTTGTATCGTTAGCTTAATTTTATTTTCAACTGGAGTAGCTTCTGCTCAATCATCCGAATGGTTTCCAGGAACGCTTCATCGCTCTTTCCCGTAGGATCATCCAATCCCCAGTCCTCCCGGTGAGAACAAGGTAGATACGGACACTGAACATTGCAGCCCATAGTGATGATCACATCCACGGGCGGGATGTCGGACAACAACTTACTGTACTGGGTTTGTTCCATGTCAATACCATGTACCTGTTTCATCAACCGTACAGCATCTTGGTTGATCTGCGGTTTGGTTTCCGTACCGGCAGAATAGCATTCAAACACATCGCTTGCCAGCTTCTTTCCCAGTGCTTCCGCAATCTGACTGCGGCAGGAATTATGAACGCAGATAAATGCAACTTTCTTCATATCAGTATCCCAGCTTGTGAATCAGTTTCTCTACATCAGCAGACTTCAGAA
>JAZOXB010000301.1:0-10625 GCA_045659585.1 Faecousia sp.
GAGGATGTGGATCTGCGCCGGATCGCTCAGGCAACTGCCGGCGCAGTAGGTGCGGATCTGGCGAACTTAGTCAACGAGGCGGGTTTGCGAGCCGTGCGCAATGGGCGCAAATTCGTGACCCAGGAAGATCTTCTGGTGTCCTTTGAGACCGTTATTGCCGGTACTGAGAAGAAGGGTACCGTCCTCACCGATACGGAAAAGCGGATCGTAGCCTATCACGAGGTTGGTCATGCTCTGGTTGCCGCCTTGCTGAAGCACAGCCAGCCGGTTTCCAAGATCACCATCGTTCCCCATACCTCCGGTGCACTGGGTTATACCATGCAGATGCCGGAGGAGGAAAAGTTCCTGAATTCCAAGGAAGAGCTCCTGACCCAGATCCGCACCCTCTTAGGTGGCAGAGCGGCAGAGCAGACCGTATTTGCAACTCAGACCACCGGTGCCGCAAACGATATCCAGCGAGCTACGGATGTTGCCAGAAAGATGGTCGCCCTCTTCGGCATGAGCGAAAAGATCGGAACCATGGCTCTTGCAGGGGTTCGTAATGAGTATCTGGATGGGGAATCCTATATGGATTGCGCCCAGGAAACTGCCGCAGAGGCAGACAAGGAAGTTCGTCAGATCCTTTCCGCCTGCTACGAGGATGCCAAGACACTCCTCATCGAAAAAAGAACGCTCCTGGATGAGATCGCACTGTACCTCCTCCAGAAGGAAACCATTACCGGAGAAGAATTCATGACCTATGTCAATGCATCCTCCGAAGAGAAAGAGGAAGAATAGCCCCTATGGAAACCATTAAAGAATATTTGGGCATGATCAGTCTGGAACGAGTCCTACCCTCCCTTTTGATCCTGGTGATCGGGATCTTTGTTGTAAAGCTGATGCTTCGGGTCTTTGATCGTGCTTTGGGCAAATCAAAGCTGAATAAAACCATGTTCAGTTTCATTAAGGCTGTGATGCGGATCCTGCTGTATGCTCTGGTGATCCTCATTGCCGCAAGCTGTCTGGGTATTGATGTAACTTCCCTGATCGCTGTTCTCAGTGTTGTTTCTCTGGCAGTGTCCCTGTCCGTGCAGAACGCCCTGACCAATGTGGTCGGCAGTATCAGCCTGCTGGCCACACAGCCCTTCCAGGTAGGGGACTTTGTAGATATCGGTGGGGATAGCGGTACGGTACAGGAGATCACCCTGAACTATACCCGTCTCCTGACCACCGACGGCAGAACTATTTATATCCCCAACAGCGATGCCGCCACTGCTAGAATTTGCAACTACTCTGTAGAAGGCAGACGGAGAGTGGAACTGTGCTTTACTGCCGCTTATGAGGATGATATCGATGCTGTAAAGGCCGCTGTTTTACGGGCGGCCCGTCACCCCAAACTGTTGCAGGATCCCGAACCTGCGGTGATCCTCAATGCCTACTTAGACAGTGCCATTGAATACAAGTTCTTGGGATGGACTGCAGCGGGGGATTATTTTGATGTCAAGAATTACATCAATGAGGAAGTAAAGCGGGAATTCGATAGGGCGAAAATCTCCATTCCCTTCCCCCAGATGGATGTTCATCTGCAAAAGTAGAGAAAATCATCACCGAGAGTGTGTGTCGCTAAGGGCATACGCTCTCGTTTTTTTGCATATTTTACAAATTGCAGGAGGGTTTTTGGGGGGATTTTTTGATAGATTTTGGAGTAAAATGTTGACAGAATAAGGAAGTGGAGGTTATAATATTTAATTGCAATATATAAAAGTATTCCGGAGGTAGTTATTATGAAAACAGGCTGTATAAAACGGTTCATTGCAATGCTGTTGGCTCTGTGTGCCGTAGTGGGATTATTGCCGGCTGTGGCAATTTTTGAAGCTGAGGCGGCAGATGCCGTTGCAACAGAAACTTCGAATCTGCTCAGCCAGCTGACGACAAGCTATAACAACTTAACCATTCCTAAGAATCAAGAGGTGTATAATTACACCACCTTAGATGGGGTATTCTTTCTGGGTCATGGTGCAAATCGAATCATTGATTTTTCCAGAGGTAACGTTTCTCACAAGGACCGTCTAACTGCAAAAACCAACGAAGATAAGGCCGGTGTAAACTATTCTCATATGTGGAGTCTTCCGTTTACCCAGACGAATGGAACCAGTATCAATACCATTAATGGAGCCACTATCAAAACATTGGATTTTGCCGTAGAGATTAAGGCATATACCGGCACGGTCACCTACAACACAAAATCTGAGTTTAAAGATGACAATGAAAAGACCAAGTATGGCTGGGCAAACTATGTAAAGTATGAGTACAACCGTTCCAATAGCTGGTGCGGTACAAGTACCTACTACGGCAAGTATTTGGGAATCAACGGTGTACCTACATCCTCAGACCCGAAATACAGCATTAAGTCTCTTCATCCCAACAGAGCTTCTGCCCCGTACCTCGCTTGTGACAACGGTGATGGTGAGCTGAGACTAAGCGGATCGACATATCCCTTCTTCTTCAAGGTGAACGATACAAATGCATCTGTGAAGATCTACAAGGTGGATCCCAGCGGAGGAAACTTCTATACCTATTGGCTTGGTGTCGATCAGATTACCACCAACAGCAATAATTATTGCTATTGCGCCCACACTATGTCCCAGATCGTTCGTGAGGACCGCAATAAGAGTACGAATGAAAAGTACGCAAATTGTAATTCTAAGAAATTTAATTTTGCCGGCTATAATATTTATCAGGTAAATCCTGTACCCTTAGAGCTTTATAATGTACTGTTAAAGGCAAAATCCTATGTTACCGGCGGAAACAGCAACGATGCCTATCCGGCAGAAACCTATTTGAGTTTCCTGAAGTTTGTTCAGTCTGCCATGACCCTTTACAACAATAAGAAAAACTCCTGGAGTACAGATAAAAATCATGCAGATCGCATTGCCTGTGATGACAAGGCAAAGGATCTCCGCTCCTATATGGCACTGCTGAATATTGAGTCTAAGCCGAATTCTTACATGGATATCCCTATGGAGGTTCTGGACTTCCGTGCAGACGGCTTCCTGTTTGAGCATTGCGGTGGTACCAGCCCCTATACTCTCGGTAGCGGGATTCCCGGCTTTAGCAGTAATGCACCGATCCCGGGCTATGCCGGAACCGGAACAAACGGAGGCTCTTTCAGAGGCGATCTGATCGAGAAAAAGCTGGTCAAAGGACAGATCGTTTACAGGGAAGAAACTGTTCGGTATGTTGCAGAGGCTCTGTATTGCCAATACCTGACCCTCAGTTCTCCCGACGTCACGAAAACCAAGAGCAGCTATGATGCCCATTGGAATACCGCTTTTATGCAGAAGGTGGATCCCAGCGGCTTGGCGGGGAACAAACGCAGCTCAAGCGCAGCGGTGAATCCCTATCCTCTGGGAGCTTGCGGATATGATTATGAGGCAAACTATGATGCAACCATTGCAAAGACCGATACCGGGACGCCGGGAGGTATTCTGCGATTTAATCAGGTAGAGAACTGCTTCGATCTTGCATACTACATGCTGACCAATATGTGGAGAGAGACAGCAAGGGATGATTATGTAGATGCTACGCTAAAGCTGCCCTATAACCTGAAGATCAATGAGCTGAGCACTATGCGAATGCTGAAGGACAGCCAGGGCTATTATGTCTTTTCTTCCGATAAGGAGAACGGAAGAAGTGTGGATTCCGGCTTGATCTTTAACCACAATCTGACGACCTCTGTAGGCTCCTCCGTTCCTTCCCTGAATGCGGCGTCGGATCTCGGCTTTGAATCCCCTTCTATGTTGGGGAATAACTCCACAGGTGCAAATGAAAACAATTCTGCCATGTATGGCAGGAGAAATTACCATGTCATGTACCATGTGCGGAGCACATTTATTTACTATGAGGATAAGAACCTGGAATTTACATTCAGCGGTGATGATGATGTTTACTTCTTCATCAACGATACCCTTGTCTGCGACATTGGCGGTATGCATTCCCAAACAGAGCGAGGGGTCAAATTAAACGGACCGGAGGTACAGGAGCTGAACCTAAAGGATGGAGATATCTGTACCTTTGATATGTTCCTGGTGGATCGGCAAACCAGCCAGATCAACCTAAACCTCCGTACCAATATCGAAATGATGCCCGTCGGCATTGCTACAGATAAGGTCCAATACCAATATACCCAGCCCGGTGTTATCGGTGAGGAGATCAAAGAGGGCGGTGTCGTTGCGGATAAGACAAAGGTAGGCTATGGCTTTAAGCTCCTGAACCGTTGTGACTACGGTGCGGTGGATCTGACCTTTAAGGACGATAATCTGAATGTTCATCTGACACCGGATGCACTCTCTCTGGGCGGAAAAGCCGATGTAGGGGACCTGATCCTGATCTACAGGACTTACGATCCCCACAGCAATGTGATCTATAGCGGAGAACCTGTAGCACAGAGCTATGACAGCTTCAAGAGCAGGCTGATTGCCGCAGTGGAGGACATGAGCACCATCGTACCTATGACCGAGGGAGCGTATATGCTTACGGGTCTGACAGAGGCACAGATCCGGGAACTCCTACGGATCGGTCTGCCTGCCAGTGTGCAGATCTCTATTTACGGTTTCTGTCAAACTGTTTCTTCTTCTGTAGGCGGATATACCAATGTGGTGAACACTACCTGCAGACCTATTGCAAATCGGCAGGAGGACGGCAGCTTCGCATATGAGGCACCTCTTAGCGGCTTTGCTACCCGAAACCTCAATGTGCAGACTCTGAATACAGTCACAGCGGAGCCCTTGCAGATCGTCATCGATTACGGTAAGCCTGTTGTTTTTACAGAGGCAGAGGTTCTCAAATGCGTTACCTATGATCCCATGGATGTGTCGATTTCCCTTAAAGGCTTCCTCAAAACAGGCAAGCACGGTGCTATTGTATTCCGAGATCCTGCGGAGCTGTTCCTCTGTGAAGAAAATAGCGAGCTTTCTACAGACAACGGTGTGTATGATAAGTGCCTTGACACTGTTCGCTTTACTCCTATCGGTATGCTGGAGGAAATCGATCGCATCTATGCCATGGTCCGTGTAGATGATGTATATTTGGGAGGCGGCTGGTATCTTACGGTGGCCATTGAGATCATCCCTGCTACCATCATGTACTATGAAGCCGAGGATCTGTCTGAGGACGGAAAATTGGACTTTGTAGAGAAGTGGATGGAAGAGGATGCAACCGAGGCTACGGATCCGGAGAATGAGGCTACAGAGCCTGAAGAAACGGAGATCGAGGAGACAGAAACTACCGAACCGGAAGAAACCGAACCGGAAGAAACTGAGCCGGAAGAGAATCCCGACGAGGAAGGAGCCATGGAGGATGACGGCATTCGCTACAATCACTCTATTGGCAGGCTTACGGACAATGGAGATGTGGAGCACAGTGTCGGCAATTATTCTCCCATAGGGGACAAGAATGTTCTGTTCTTTGATTTTAACACCTATGCAGATAACGCCAATCCCTATAAAGGAAACTCTGCCTATGGTGGTGTGAACTTCGGCAATGTTACTAACTGGTGGTCTCCCAATTATGGCACGATCGACAGTATGAGTGACGGTGTGATCAAGTTTACTACTACCAACACCAACGGTGACCCCTGGGGCTATATTGCAACGGGTAAGGCCGGTAGTCCTGTTACCGACGCCACCAAGGCGCAATTCCCCTTGCAGTACAGACCCACAGAGGAAGATTGGTTAGAGATCCGTTTGAAGATCGAGAAGACAGGGGCACAGACCTTGACCAATACCCATTTGCGAGTGGAATTTTTCCCCTTGTCCGGGGATACGAATTTGTCTCACACTGCGGTAACCACCAAGAATTTTCCTGTATCCAATATCAATAACGGTTACTTTGTTCTGAAATTCCCCATTGCTACTACGATGGACAATAATGACAGCCCCTGTGGCATCTCCTATAAAGAGCTGTCCATTATTCGCCGTATCAATTTCCTGATCCGCGGTTTGGAGCCCCGTGTAGCATTTACAACCTACATCGACTACATCTACATCGGACCGGAAGAAACCTGTCCCTCCAATATGGGCGGCAACAGCCTCTATTTCGGTTTTGATAATACAGAGGCAGATCGCTACCGCTATACAGATCCCATTTACGGTGGTAATTTTAACTTCGATACTGCAGCGGGCTGGAGCGTTACTTCCGGCAGAACCCCCTCTGTGCAGGTCGTTGACGGTGTTTTGACCGCTACAGTCGGTGCGGCAGGGAGCTATTCCACCAATTCCCCCTACTTCCAGACGGCAATTTTCGGCGGTAGCCAGTTGACCTTAGATTATCCTGCCGCGAGGGCCGAGGTGGCACGGGTCAAGCTGAAACTGAAAGATCTGACTACGGATCTGAATGTGGATCCGGAAAAGATAGAGATCAACAATTATCCCGAATACGCCGTTGCCCGCTTGGGCTTTGTATTGGACAACGATGCGACCTATGAGACCTCAGCCTGTTGGGTAGACTGGTCCCTGTCCGAACAACAACTCGCCGGTGGTGATTACGTCACCTTGCAAGCAGACCTTCGGGCGCTTTTGGCAGAGCACGGGGCCAAGCGAATCGCCGCTGTCCGATTGACCATCGTTAATGCGGCAAGTGCCCCCGAAACAACGGGTTATGTCTATGTGGATGAGATCTATGTGGGTCCGGAGCAAAGTCAGGATTCCGATATCTATGTTGCACCTTCGAAAACGGTCATCCCTGCTGCACCTGTGAATGATACAAGAATTCCTACCTATGACAGCAGTATCCTGTATTTCGGCTTCGGCAACAGTGCTGCAGATACGACCCGTTATTCCACGAATCCTGTCTATAAAGGGAATAACTTTGATACCGCTGCAAAATGGCAGGGTACCGGTGGGCGTACCGTTTCTGTTTCAAACGGTGCATTGCATCTGTCCGGCCCCTCCGGTAGTTATTCCTATGTTGTCTTTAATACCGGTGCAAATACTTCAGACTTTGATCACCTGAGTTACATCCCTCACAGTGATGACTGGTTCGAGATCAGGATCAAGATCAATGATCTTACGGCACTGGCAGACACAAATAAAATATCCTTTGACATAGAGATGCGCAAGGACAGTACGCAAATGTACAAGATCAACTACGGGGCATCCTTTGCAGCAGAGGGAGGCGTGCAATCAAACCGCTATTATACCATTAGCTTTAAACTGCCTGACAATTCCGGAGGTTGGGAAAATACCATACCATATGACAGCGTCGGCACGGTCAAACGCTTTGCCTTTAACCCGGTGGGGCTAAACACCAATAAGACCTACAGCTGTTCCATTGACTATATCTATGTTGGACCCGAGGACAAGCGTCCTTCTCAGCAGACCGAGGAACGGATCTACTTCGGCTTTGACAACGACAGAGCTGCACAGAATAAGTACGGTAGCACCATTTACGGTGGAGACAACTATGATACCTCCGAGAAATGGCGATACAATTACGATCGGTCCTCGGCGGCTACGATTTCCGGCGGCGCCATGAACTATACCGTTTTAAAGTTAGGACATCCCTGGTTTGAAACCTCGAGAAACGGCGGAAGTGCCAAAAATGCCATCGGTGCTTTTATGCATTACAATCCTGCCAATGCAGAAATTGTCCGATTCCGTGTAAAATTCAATAACGTAGAGATGATGGGGAATGCAAGCAGCTCTACCGTGACGGTTTTCTTTGGAAATGTGGAAGGTGCTGAAAAAGCGGCAGAACCGGTAAATATTTCCACAACATTTAGTATTCCCGAGGCAGAGATTTCAACAGACGGCAAATGGTTTACCTACACCGTGAAGTTAAATGGGTTGCTTAAGAATGTCCCTCGTGTCACCGGCATGCGACTGTCGTTTTCCGACATTTACAGCCCCACTAATAGCGGAACCATCAGCCTTGATTACATCTATGTGGGACCGGATCCGGACGGAGTACCGGAGGGATATCACTCTGACTCAGATTCCACTTACGGTTACGATTCCACATATACTCTGGACAGTATGTACTCCGACAACGAGACCCTGTACGCAGAGGGACGGGGCGTTCCCGTGATCAACAGTGACGGATCTGTGAACTACGACGGAGCAAAGCAGTATACGGAACTGGGCTTTACCTTTACAGGTACCGGTTTCGACCTTATCAGTCGTACAGGTCAGCAACAGGGTACCATCCGTGTTTCTGTCTATAATGCCGATGAGTTTGCAGAGGATAACCGTGTTAGGACCGTGACGGTCAACAATAAGGGCGAACTGGAACTGTACCAGATCCCCGTTGTATCCGTGCAGGGGTTGGCACATGGCACCTATCATGTTAAGATCTGGGTCAATGACAAAGTTACGGCCGAAAGTCTGCCTCAGATCCCGGGACTGAATCTCAGTGGGCTCACCAGAGGTAACGAGTTCTGCTTAGATGCGATCCGGATCTATGATCCCATCAATGTTTCCGACGAAACCCTCAGTGACGATCAGAATGTCGCCTTGGAAGCTTATGAAGCCGACAAGGAAGCCTATAGCTACATCAAGGAGATCCGCAACATCCTCCTTACCTCGGCACAGTTTGATACTCTTAGCGGAACCATCCCCGGAGGTGTGTTCATAGATGCCAACTCTGCTTTTGTGGATCCGGAAACCGGAAATATAACAGAGACGGTACATCCCGATTACATCACTGCAGAAGTGAAAACCTACAATAAAGAAGGTCCCAAAAATGAGGTCTATTTAGCACCGGGACAGGCTGTGGCTTTCCGTCTGGAAGTGGATACTAAGGCACCCATTGGTAGCTTGGATATCGGTGCAAAGACCGTTTCCCGAGGAGGAAACGGCACCCTTGCGGTGGGATTTGTTACAGAAACGGATACGGTAGAAGGGAAGGCTTCCTATTGCGTAAGAAGCGCAACGGCACAGTATCATGCTGTGGATACAAGTAATATCCGCTATTTGACATCGGACAGCACAAAGACAGTCTACCTGGTGATCTACAACGAATCTACGGGAAGCCGAGAGGAGAATGTCCTTTCTGTTACAGATATCAAGGTTGCCTATGAGGCACACCCGGATTCTGACCTCACTCTTCCCGACGATTCCCTTGGGGACAAGGAGATCTATAAGAGATCTGCAGTGAGCTACGAGCCCGTTCGTTTCCTGGTAGATGGGAATATCCCCGGGGCTACGGCAACCTTTATCCAAGCTCTGTGGGATACACCTCCCGCAGAGGAGGAAGAACCCGAGGATCCCACCACAGGTACAGAGGATCCCGAAGAGCCTACAAGCGGAACCGACGAGCCTGAAACAGTGCCTAAGAACGACACTGTGGTAGAGGATATTCGGATCTATCACAGCCTGAATCTGGCAAGCGATATTTCTCTGAACTATCTGGTTCCCAAGGCTGACTTGGAGGGCTATGAGGACATGACTCTGGTTTGTACCATTCCTGTTTATGAGGGGAATGACCTTGTAGGAACCGAAGAAGTCAAGCTTACGGCAGAAGACAGAGAGGGATCTTATTATTACTTCGTACTGACGGGCTTGAAAGCCGTTCATATGAATGATGAAGTAGAAGCTGCCCTCCGCTTGACCAAGGACGGAGAGAACTACAGCAGTCTTGCAGACCGATATTCCATTGCACAGTATGCTTACGGACAGCTTTCCAAGGCGAGTACCAAGGCAACTCTAAAGACCCTGTGTGCAGAACTTCTCCGCTACGGTGCCGCTGCCCAGACCTTCAAGGGGTACCGTACAGACTGTCTTGCAGATAGCCTCATGACAGAGGAACAGAAGAATCTGACAACTCCCTTGGAAAATGTGGTATTTGACTCCTTCAATACCGTAACAGGGGAAGGGGAAAACATGGGTGTTGCATGGGTCGGCAAGTCCCTCCTCCTGGACTCCAAAGTGACTATCCGCTATATTGTGGATCTGAATGGCTTCAGCGGCGACATCTCCGATCTGTCCCTTACACTGTCCTATAAGAATATCCGTGGAGAAGAGAAGACGGCAACCCTCGCCGCTCCGGTTCTCTACAATGCAGAAAAGGGCTTCTATAGCTTCGACTTTGACGGACTTCTTGCGGCAGAACTGAGACAGCCTGTTTATGCAACGGTCTACTGTGGCCAGACCCCTGTAACCGGCATGCTGGAATACAGTGCTTCTACCTACGGTAACAATAAGACCGGTGCCCTGGGAGACCTGTGCAAGGCAATGATGGCCTACAGTGACAGCGCAAAGGCATTCTTTGCAGGCTAAACGCCCAAAGGGGAAGGGAGAATACCATCTCTACGAAAGCCCCGAATAAAACCAAAAATCAGGCACTGTTGCGGAAGCACTCCTTCCCCAACAGTGCCTTTTTCAACCCTTCTCATTCCATTTTCAAATTCCCGTTTATCGAGCTGTTCCCAAGTCCGTGCACGCCCTTGGCTCGCCCTCTGGGAGAGCTGTCAGCGTAGCTGACTGAGAGGGCAGTAGGGGTTGGGAGTCAGCAGGAGAGTTTAGAGGATCATGGGCACCTTTTGGCTTGCCGAGCTTACGAAATACGACAAAAGAGAAGGAGAATTTATGACTCGGTATTGGTTTGCTCCCTGCCGGGGGCGTTCATTTCTTGTTATTTGACAAGAAACG
>JAZOXB010000302.1:0-4623 GCA_045659585.1 Faecousia sp.
GCCGTTTTTATCGCAAATTTAGTTCAAAACGAAACATTTTCAATCCCTCCGTCACGGCTCCGCCGTGCCACCTCCCTTTACACAAGGGAGGCTTTGGTGCCTACCATGTCGATCAACAGCGCGATAAACGGGAATTTGAACGCTAAATCACAGTTTGTCGCTATGTTTACCAAGTTAGTAAAGACCCTTGTCTCTCCAATGGGAGAGGTGCCGCGACTGCGGCGGAGAGGGCAGTAGGGGGTGGCAAATTCGTAGTGAGTTCGTAGTAGGCAGAGAAGTGGTTGGTACTTTCTCTGACTGACTGTGCATAATGAAAGTCCCTACTGCCCTCTCAGTCAGCTACGCTGACAGCTCTCCCAGAGGGAGAGCCAAGAGCGTGTGCGAATTTGGAAGCAGTTCGACAAACGGGAATTTGATGGCCGAATGGATAGAGAAAGGCTCTGTCGGGGAATTGAGATCCACAACAGAGCCTTTGGGTTTAGGTTATGCTAATTTAGGTTGTATTGTGCTAATTTAGGTAGTGCTTTTGGCGTTGTGTTTTTAGTTTGCAAAGTAGGACTTGGCACTGTCGGAGTATGCAAACAGAGCCTTGCACAGTTCGCCAAGGGCGTCGGCCTTTCCATTGCCGTAGGTATCGGCGGCATACTGCAGGGTGCCGGAAACCACGGTATCACCGGACAGGATCTGTACCGTCAGCACGGAGCGAAGCTCTGCGGCAAGGAGGGAATCCAAGGTGAAGGCATAGTAGCCACGGCTTGCATTATAGATCTCAAGATCGGTGATGATCTTTTCCTTATCCTTACCGTTCACATCCTTATAGGTGACCTTCATGGTCAGATCCTCGGTGTTACCCGTGTAGGAACCGAGAGAGAAAATGAACTTGACACTGACCTTAGAAGCCAGATCCAAGGACTTGCCCAGCCACTGTACCGCGTTGGTTGCAGGGATGTTCTCTGTCAGGTTCATGTTGCCGAAGGTAACTGCTTCCATGTCGCTGAGGAGAGCCTTCTGCTCTTCTGTCATCTTAGCATCTACAAGAGCATCCAAGCGGTAGGACTTGAAAATCTGTGCCTTGGCACCGTAGCGGAGAAGCTCTGCACAGAGGACTTTCAGCTTCTGTGCCGCAGTAGCTTTGCCAAACTGGGCATAGGCATAAGTAGCAACACTGTAAGTATCAATGGGAGAGTAATGTACCTGACCGTCCTTGGTACCGTAGAGGACAGCACGGATCTCGTCATTCATGTTAACAGCGGTCATGCCCGTCAGGGTGAAGTAATAATAGCTTCCGTTTACTACGGGGAGGAGTTTCACTTCCTTAACAGAGTACTTGCCTTCCTTATAGCTGTCGATCTCTGCCAGAATGTAGATAGAATCCAAATCGTAGCCTGCCAGAGTGGATCTGCCAATGGCGTAGTTCACGGAAATATCACTTGCTAAGTTGAGGCTGTGACCTAACTTCCAAGTGCTTTCCAAAACAGGCTCCTTGACCTCTGCATGACCGCACATACACAGACCCTCTTCATAACTGTGAGAGGCTTCTTCGGTAAAGTCACAGTTTGCACAGGTGATGATGTGGGAAGTCTCATCCTTGATCGTGTAAACAGGTGCATGGCCGGTTGCGGGAACAACTTCCTGTGCGGTAAGGGTTTCACCGCATACAGAGCAGTGCTTGCCTTCCGTCAGGCCGGTCGCGGTGCAAGAGGGATCAACAGCAATGTCCGTAACCTCGGAGTGTCCCGTTGCGGGGATCTCTTCCTGTGCGGTAAGGGTTTCGCCACATACAGAGCAATGCTTGCCTTCTGTCAGACCGGTGGTGGTACAGGTAGGAGCAGCTGCGGAATCGATGACCTCAGTGTGGCCGTTTGCAGGGATCACTTCTTGAGCAGTGATGGTTTCACCGCATACAGAGCAGTGCTTGCCTTCTGTCAGGCCGGTTGCGGTGCAAGAGGGATCAACAGCAGTGTCCGTAACCTCGGAGTGTCCCGTTGCGGGGATCACTTCCTGTGCGGTAAGGGTTTCACCGCATACAGAGCAGTGCTTGCCTTCCGTCAGGCCGGATGCAGTACAAGAGGGAGCAACCCCAGTGTCCGTAACCTCGGAGTGTCCCGTTGCGGGGATCACTTCCTGTGCGGTGATGGTTTCACCGCATACAGAGCAGTGCTTGCCTTCCGTCAGGCCGGTCGCGGTGCAAGAGGGATCAACAGCAATGTCCGTAACCTCGGAATGTCCCGTTGCGGGGATCACTTCCTGTGCGGTAAGGGTTTCACCGCATACAGAGCAGTGCTTGCCTTCCGTCAGGCCGGTCGCGGTGCAAGAGGGATCAACAGCAATGTCCGTAACCTCGGAGTGTCCCGTTGCGGGGATCACTTCCCGGGCGGTGATGGTTTCACCGCATACAGAGCAGTGCTTGCCTTCCGTCAGGCCGGTCGCGGTACAAGAGGGAGCAACCCCAGTGTCCGTAACCTCGGTATGGGGTCCCACAGGCAGAGGTGCGTTCATGGAATACTCGCAATACAGGCAGTCATAGATCGCTTCGCCTTCTTCACGGCAGGTAGGCTCCTTGATGCAGGTGCCTTCTCCATAGACATGGGAGCCGTCCTCGTTTTCACGGTAATTATAAACGATCTCTTGATCAGCTTTGGTGGTCGGATCAAAGTTGGGGCTATTGTTGGGATGGATGTAGAAGTTGTTGTTCTTGGCCTGGAAACCATAGATCACATGACCGGATGGGAGAGTGGGGGTATAGACTACCTCAATGGTATTGGTTGCGGGGAAATATTCATAAATCGCAGTAGGTGTAGAGAAGAACAGACGCTCTCCGTCGGAGGCCAGACAGTTGTAGTTTCCGGGCCAGGGACTCCACTTTCCGGGAATGGAATACAGGGCAGTAGAGACACCGTCTTCCCACTTGCACAGAGAACGGGAGCTGTTGATATAATAGATGGTTCCGTCCAGATAGCAGAAAGCGGAAGATACATTCTGCCAGAAAGCGGTATCATAGGTGGTGTTGCCGGGAGTTCCCGTAAGATCATTCGCATCGTGGTCGTTGGCCTTGAGGGCATCGGTGGACAGGAGGAAATTGACATGGCGTACAGGACCACCACGGTCATAAATGGGATCGTCAAAGGTTACATCCAGGTGGTATTCCAGACCATCGATCTCAACAATGTTCCATGCATGGTTCAGGGTATCGGACTTACACAGTCCGCAATTGATGCCCAGCTGGGTCATGAGGTAGGCAAAGGCTTCGGCATAGCCCTGACAAACGGCGGTTTCATTCACCAGCAGGCCGTAAGCGGTATACATATCACTGCCTGTTGCAAAGGGAACATCGTATTCGTAATTGGCTGCCAAATAGTCATGGACAAGAAGGGCAAGCTCCAGATCACTGAGGCTCTCATCACGGCGGAAGAGACACAGGATCTTGTCTGCTGCCTGACGGAAGGCCTCGTGCTTAGCCATGCAGGTCGCGTAGTCGGTTTCGTAAACGGGGGTGACCCATGCAATGCGTCCGTCGGAGTAGTAAGAGTAAGAGATTTTGGAAATGAAGAAGTGCTCGGGATTGTTGCATACCAAGCCCAGAAGTGCCTGAACAGCATTGTCGTTCAGGTAAATCGCATAAGCACTCAAATCCCATCGGGTGTTATTCATAACAGCCTCATGGCAGGTGATCCTCATATCGGCAAGGGTTTCAAGAGAAACCCCAAGCATTTCTGCAAGCTGTTCGTCAGTGTAATAGGTATAGCTGGTACGGGATCGGAACACCCGTGCGGAACGGGTACCTGCACCATGTACCACCCCGGTGGAAAGAAGAGATAACAAAATCGCAAGGGTCAAAAGCAGGGCTGAGAGTCTTCGCAGTTTCATTGTTGGCCTCCTTAAAATGTCAAAGCCACAGCAATCGACCTTCGGTTTTTAGCTGTGGCAACCGTTTTTTTGGGGGGAGAGTCCTCCCCATGGATTTATTATAGCATAAGAGAAATAGAAAGCAAGAGGGGCTTTGCATTTTCTCCAATTTTCCCCAATTTAAACCGAATATTTTGTGCATAACAGCCAATCAGCCATTTATTGTTCTGTTAGAGCGTATATCGGTGTGGCTACGCCACGGATTGAAATTTATGGCGAACAGGTAGGGCGACGGGAAATTTCGTAATATATCTTGACATATATTCCCTATGATTCTATAATGTTCTTGTGGAAAAAACCAATTTTTCCGTGGTTTTTTCCGGAATCTTTTTCAAAGGAGTAAAGTTATGAAAACATTCCGAAACCTTCTGGCTCTGTTTCTGACTCTGTCCCTGGTGATCTCTATGATCCCCGGCGTCTTTGCCGGAGCAGAGAGAGACTCCGCAAAGGAGTACATTCCCGTGGATCCCTATGTCTATAACTATGGTATCAAGGAAAACAGTCCCCACAGATACCAATATTTCAGCCCTTACTACGCTCAGCATAACTACAACAACGGAGAAAAACAAGGCAGAAACCAGATTTTCCTCTCCACCATATACAACAGCATTACCGAAGAAGTCATCCCTGCTTACTGTATGGATATTTTTACCGGTGCGTATGAAGGGAATATGTATCGTCGCCTGAATCTGGAAAACTCTACCCATGCTGCAAGCA